>NZ_CP021433.1 GCF_002158905.1 Yoonia vestfoldensis | reverse complement strand
GGGTTTCTCATGTTATCCCGCAAAGCTTGGACAAACTGATCCGCGTCTTGGGGCTGATTAAGAAGATTAAAGTAGTGCGCGCGGCGCGCATCAAAATCGGCGGGCAGGTCTTGGTCCGGATCACAATATCGCTTCGCGCCCTCTATCCAGATTTCCTTTGTCCGCAGTTTGTCGCGCAGGGTTTGCAGGACGCATATCTCGTAGTTGATCCGATTGACGCGGCTCACGCCCCCACGGCCCATCTCGAGGACAATATCGCGCCATTTTGGGCGGACGACACCGTCGATCGGCACCTCACTCTCAGCGTAAAACTGCGGCTTCCGATCCGATGGCTCGGTCAATATAGAAAGGGCGGCTAACAACGGCTCCGCACTGGCACTGCTGGTCCGGAATGTCAGCGCTTTCAAGATTACCGGCAGGACGCGCCGATAATGCCGCGCATAAGAGCGGCGAATTGTGTGATGCACGCGGGTCGTGAAGGAAGGCGTGTCCGCCTGGTAGGCTTGTGCGAGATCACGGATCGTTTCGCGCGGGACCACTGGGTAGATGACCTGCGGAATGTCACCGTCCGGCTGCCCATCGACCGCGAGCACGATCTTGCCCAGAAGCGTGTCTTTGCTTTCCGCCTTCCGGAAATCGGCAACGTATTCCTTGATCACCTTACTCTCAGCGCGCGCAGAGATCTTGTGGATGATGCTGATCACCAAATCGCTCAGATCATCTGTCAAATCTGTGCCCCTGGTTGCGCAAAAGCAACTCAGCAGGGCATGGCGCACGACCTCAGGACGGCGGCGCATGTCCCAAGCATCCTCGCTGGCGGCGCGCCGGGCCAGATTGGCGATATGGTCTGGGTAGACACCGTCCAAGAGATCTGCAGGAAGGCCGATGGCACGCACCATCTCTAACCGCACCACAGCATCCTGAACGGCCTGTACGCTTGTCCCGCCTGGACCTCGCGCAAGCTGCGCAAATCGCGATGCGGCCTCATCAGTCGTCAGCAAAGCATCCAAGGCGTGTTTGTGCGCCAACACCAGCCGCCCTGAAATCTTGGCGCACAGCATCTGATCGAACCGGCGTTCTGACTGGGCCACCAGCTTGTCCAAACGCGATTGGTCAGGTTGGATGAAGCGGTTGATCAGAAACCACGCCGTCATTCGCTCATCAAGCGCGGACACCTGCGGTGCGTTCGGCAAGACCTCGGCCACAAGCCATTTCACAAACTCGCCTGAAGCGGCTTGATCAAACCGTCGGAGCCGCAAATGGTCCGAAACCAGACGGCGATACCGGCGATCCGAGCGCTCTGGCACATCTGATGGCAGTGGACCGTCATACTCGATCTGCTCCGCCAAGAACTGAGCAACAATCTCTGGTATAGCATCCATTCGGTTAGGAAATCTGGCATGGCGTTGGAAAAACTTCAGGTAGTATCCGAGCACAAGCCGCTTCGGACCAGACAACCCCTTCAGCAGCGGCTGCTCTGAGGGTTGCAAAACCCAATGTAACCGCAGGGCCTCCGCTGACCAAAGTTGTTCCATGTCCGCTCCAAATTAAACTATATCGGAGCATACATACGGATCATCCCGCTATGTCAACTCAAAACGCACAACCCGAAAATGTGGCCGCTTTTGACCCCCTTCGTGCGTACAGGGCCATCTACGCTGCGGGCGATGTGACCGACCGCGACCAGTTCGTCTATATGGCGGCCTACGGCGCAAAGCTCGCCGTCAAAAACGCAGTGCTTGGTGAGGACAATCGTTACGACAACGCCGCGATGCCGTGGGTGGTGTTTTCCGACCCGCAGGTCGCGGGCGTCGGTTTCAGTGAAGCCCAGGCGCGGGACGCGGGCTTCGACGTCAAGACGTCCATCGTGCCGCTCGATCAGGTGCCTCGCGCGTTGGCCGCACGCGACACGCGCGGATTGATCAAGCTGGTGGCGGACAGAAAGACCGACCGATTGCTTGGTGGCCAGGTCATCGCGCCCGAGGGGTCTGATACGATCCAGACCCTCGTCATGGCGCTGAAGTTCGGCATGACTACAAAGGCGCTCGGGGAGACGATCTTCCCGTATCTGACAACGGTGGAAGGGCTGAAGCTGGCGGCGCAAACCTTCGACATGGACGTGGCGAAACTGAGCTGCTGCGCCGGATAAGGACCAGAAAATGAGCGAAAACTACGACCTGATCGTCATCGGGGCTGGAATGGCAGGCGTGGCCGCCGCCAACAAGTGTGGCGCAGCAGGATGGCGTGTAGCCATTGTCGATGCGCTGCCCTATGGCGGCACCTGCGCATTGCGCGGCTGCGATCCAAAGAAAATCCTGCGGCGCGGTGCGGAAATCATCGACTCCGCACGACTTATGCAAGGCAAGGGGATCGATCCCGGTGATCTGTCGATCAACTGGGCCGATCTGATGGCACACAAGCGTGGCTTCACCGACCCGGTGCCGGACAAGATGGAAAAAGGCCTGTTGGGCAACGGCGTCGAAACCCTGCACGGAGCCGCGCGGTTCACGGGAAGCAACACGCTGGAGGTCGATGGAACGGCATATCGGTCGGAACGGTTCCTCGTGGCCGCCGGTGCCATGCCCAGGCCGCTGAGCTTCACAGGAGCCGATCTCGCGATCGACAGCACGGATTTCCTCAACTTGGAGGCCCTTCCCAAACGGGTTCTATTTATCGGTGGCGGCTTCGTGTCCTTCGAGTTTGCGCATATCGCCGCACGGGCCGGAGCCAACCCGATCATCGTGGATCGTGGCGCCCGGCCCTTACGCGGCTTCGATCCCGATCTGGTCGAAATGCTGATCGAGCGCGGCACCGGTATCGGCGTGGACCTGATGCGCGAGACCGAAATCGTCTCCGTCGCGGAAACCAATGGAGCATTCACTGTCGAGGTGAAGTCAGGCGATCAGACCTGGACAGTCGAAACCGATCTGGTCGTGCATGGCGCGGGCCGCGTAGCTGCCCTTGCCGACCTGAATCTGGAGGCCGCCGGTGTTGACTACAGCGACAAGGGCATCGTTGTAGCCCCCCATCTGCAAAGCACGACAAGCAGCGCGGTCTATGCCGCCGGAGATTCCGCCGACACCGATGGCATGCCGCTGACGCCAGTCGCCGTGATCGAAGGGAAGGTCGCGGCCAGCAACATGCTCAAGGACGCGCAGGCCGTACCGGATTATGCCGGTATTCCTACAGCCGTCTTCACGGTCCCAGAAGTGGCGCGTGTCGGCATGTTGGAAAGTGAGGCAAAGGACGCCGGGCATGACGTGGATGTCCGGTTCACCGACACTGGCGGTTGGTATTCAAACTACCGGATCGGCGAGACGTCCGCCGCAGCGAAGGTCCTCGTAGACAAGTCGAACGGCAAAATCCTCGGCGCGCACCTGTTCGGCCCGGAATACGGCGAGCTGATCAACTTTTTCGGGTTGGCAATCAAGCTGGGCCTTACGGCAAAGCAGCTTCGGTCGATGACGGCGGCCTATCCAAGTGTTGGATCGGATTTGGGGTCGCTGCTCTGATCTCCAACAAACCAATCTTCGATCATCGCTTCAGATTTGTTGGCATGAGCATTTCTTGGAAAAGCGACTGTTAGGACTGAACTCGTATAGGTCGTCCAAGTCCGCACTGCGGTTACTGGCCCGGCTGTAGGCGAAAGTCACTACCTGCGGGCGTTTTATGCCTGTCCGCGCGAAGCGCCGGGCCTGTCGGCGGGTGGCCTTCAGGTTGCCCGCCGACAGGTCACCCTAAAACCGCCGACACCCACGATCACGTCAAAACACAAAAAGGCCCCCGCCTGCTGACGGGGGCCTCGATCATTTCAGTGGGGTGGGCTGCTACTCTGCGGCCATCTGGTCGGTGTGCGCGGTTCGGTCCATGATGTAATCCACGGCCTTCTGCGCCTCGGACGCGGCGCGGAAAATCGCACGGCTATCTTCCTTCATCGCCTCAAGCCATCCTTCGACATAGGCCGCGCTCTGGTCGAATTCAGGCTCTACCCCGATCTGCGCGCAAAGCATGCAGTTGCCAATCTCCGCGACCAGCTCCTCGAACGCGTAAGCCTTGCGGTCATTAAACCGGCCCAAGCGGTCAAGCCGCTTTGTCGCCCCTGTCCAGTGGGTCAGCTCATGCGCCAAGGTGCCGTAATATCCTGCGGCCCTGTGAAAGGTCGCGATCGGCGGCAAGTGGATGCGGTCGGTCTTGATGTTGTAATAGGCGCGCGGCTCCTCGGTGCTGTCGATCTGCGCGCCGGTCGCGGCAAAGAACGCCTCCAGCTTGGGGTCGGCCTCGGTGCCAAGATCACGGGGCGGATCGGGCAGGATGTAGAATTCAGCAGACAAGCCCTCGATCTGATCAGTGTTGAACACGCGGTAGGCTCTGGCATAGGGAATCTGGCGCTCTTCGCCGTTCTCGTCCTCGCGCTCAACGGTGCCGTATTTCACGACGGTTGCGGATTTCTCACCCTTGCGGACATGGCCCCCAAGCTGCTTGGCTTGATTGAACGTCATCCAGCGAGCTGAGCTGTAATCCTTGGCCATCGCCGTGGCCCAAAGCATCAGGATGTTGATGCCCCGATAGGCCTCCCCGTTGAACCGTTCCGGCAAGCTGACCGATGCCCCGCCGCCAGTCCACGGCTTGCGCCAGGGCGGTGTTCCCGCCTCGATCTGGGCGATGATCTGGCTGGTGACATGGGAATAAACGTCAAACTTCTCTGCGGTCATTTGTGACCCTCCTTCGAGTGACGCGGTCCGGGTCTCTTCCCCCTTTCCGCCGATGGGCGGGCCTTCCTGTTCTGATCTTTGGAATGCCCATGCATTCCGAAGGGCAGAGCAGGTAAGGGCAAAGCCCGTCCTGCGGCCTGGCGGGGCCGTGACAACCGGGTGGAGGGCCTGAATTTGGGAGGGAACCGCGCGCCTGCGCGTGGGAGGAACCGGAATTCAGGGCCGGAACCGACGCCACAGGCGGCGCTTGCCGGTTTTCTCGGACCTGCCAGGATGGCAGGCGGATCAACAGAATTTGGAAACTGTCAGGGTTGGGGTGAGCGGGCGTCAGCCCGTCGATCCCCTTGCCTGTCTATCGCTCAAAGCGATACCGGCGCACTGCCGGGATCACTGAACTCTATCGAGCCATATCTAACTCGATAATATACGATTGATGCCTTCGTTAGATTCAGGCACAAGACGACCATTATTGTTTCTGTTGGTATGCGCGATGAACCAGACGATTGACCTCGAACTAAACGTCACCACCGAACAAGGCCTTCGGGGACTTGCTGAGGAGGGACACACGGTCGAAGTGCTGTGCAAAACCGATCCTGAACGCAAGGGACCAAGCTGGTACGGCCTGTGGATCATGCGGACGGTTGGGAGTGATGGGCAGGAGAAAATCCTTGTCACTGCCAGAACGCGCGTGACGCAGAATGCGATCAGGGTGCGCGAATTCAAGACGGCAACCGGTGTGATTTCATTCCTTGTTGGTGTCGGGTTCTCTCAGGCAAGCATTCCCATGAAGAATGGGGAAACGACCTCTCATCGCCTCGTCAGTGACTGAGACCTGGATCACGGTCGATGTCCCTATCCTTCTCGACCTCCTGATCCTTCTCCTGGTCGCGCTCGTCCTCGATCTCCAGCCGCTCGCGCGGCTTATTCAGCATATCCTTCAGCCGCTCGTTGACCGACGGCTTCCGCCCATCGCGTCCTGTGTCTTCACCCAGATCATACTCGCTGTGACCATCCAGCTTGTGAACCGCCGCCTGGCCGTCGCGCCCGGCGTCCTTCTCCATGATTTCCTTCAGACGCTCCCGCGCGTAATTGCGACCTTCCGGCTTTGGCGTGTCGTCTTGGTCCCGTGACCGGCCCACGACCTGCGACAACCGCTCACGGATATCGTCCGACGTGCGCCCGTCGCGTTCTTTCGACGTCGCGGCCCGGAGTGCCGTCAGACCGGCGGAAACACGGCCCTGCCCCGCCTCGCGCTCAATGCCGTAGGTCTCCCGCGCGATATCCAGCCGCTCACGCATTTCGCGGAAGGCGGCGCGGGCCTGGCGGGCGGCATGGACCACGGCCCCGCGCTCGGTGACCGGGATGTATTCCCGGCCCTGACGCTCGGCCACAGTTTTCGCGCGCCGCTCCATGGAATTGGCCGCTGGCCCCAGCTTCAGCTCGGGGTCGCGGTCCAGCTCCTCGGCCGTCAGCTTGTCGCCACGATCCAGCGCCGTCTCGCGCTGCTTCTCAAGCGACCGGTGATCGACACGCTCGACTTCCCCGACACGCTCCAGCGCGCGGTTCTGCAACTCGGCCCAGAGGCCCCGCATCTGCTCGATCTCGACGCCGCCGGTCTTCGCGGAATCGAGCACGCGGGTTTTGGTGGTGAAGCCCCCGGCTTCCAGCTTGCGGGTGGAGGTCAGAACATGGGCATGATGGTTGCGCTGATCGCCTTCGCGGTGGGGCGCATGGATCGCCACATCGACGGCCACGCCGTAGCGGCTGACCAGCTCCTGGGCAAAGTCGCGGGTGATCTGGGACCGGGCCTCGGCGCTGATCTCGGACGGCAGGGCCAGCTCCCATTCGCGGGCGGTGACGGAGTTGCGACGGGTCTCGCTGGCCTCAGCCTCGTTCCAGAGGCGGGACCGGTCCGAGGCCCAGTCCGGGGCGTCCTTCGGGGTCAGGATGAAGGTCTCCTCGATGCCCTGCTTGCGGGTGTAATCGTGGACGCGACCTTCGCGCTGGCACTCGATGCGCTCGCCGACACGGTAGGCAGCCGCCGCCGTGGCAGAGCGCCCGGCGCTGCGTTTGATCGTCTTCACGGAGAGGTGGTAGCTGGCCATGCGCCCTCCCCTCGCCTGTGATGCAAACGCGCCCACGCGCCGGAGCTGATCCGTGCCGGTGCCCTGACATTGGCCATCGGATCAGCCGTCTTTTCTCCGCAAGAGTGCGCCCGGAACCGGCGCGGTCTGAGGGGAAAAGATAGCCTGCTTGAGGCGAGCCAACGGCTCTCCGACGCGCGGGCTTGCCATTGATCTGCCCCCAGATCCCCAGCCTCATGGGGGGCGGGATATGGGGACAGATCAATGGCGGTTTGCCGGGGGCAAACCCGGTTCGTGTCGGCACCGTCAGGTCCGACGACACGAACCTCCCGCAAGGGAGACGCTAGCGGCAGACCGGCCCCCACCGTGGGGCATCGGGCGAGACGCTGGCGCGACCTTGCGGGACGCGATCCAACCGCTGAGGTTGGGCTGGGATGGTTTGGAAGGGGCAGCGCGCCCTTCCATGTCGCGGCGGCATGCAGCGAAGGGGATGGCCATCGGCCGGGGCTTTGCCCCAGAGAGATCGCACGCAAAGCTCGGAACCGCAGGTGGAGAGTTTGCATAAGTGCGCCCTTGTCCTTTACAGGCCTACGGGTAAGCGTTATCGGTTGATCTGGCAAGAACAACTTCAACCACAAGAATGTTTGGTGGCGAGGGTAGAGATTTGGCAGAAACAGAACTTGAGCGCGCCGAGAAACGATATGCTCAGGCCAAGGCCCGTCTTCAGGCGCTGAAGAACCGGGAAACAACCAGACAGCGCAAACTCGACACGCGGCGCAAGGTGATCCTGGGCGGGGCGCTCATGGACCTGGCGGAGCGGGATTCCGGTGCTGCCGCCATGCTCGACCGGCTTATCCGCAACCTGCCCCGCGAACAGGACCGCAAGGCCTTCGCGGACTGGGGGACGCCCTCCCCTGCTCCGTCCAGCTCTGATCCGGAAACGCCGTCCTGATGCGGGGCGTGATGCTCGTCTTCGGAGGGCTGTTCCGGTTCTTCGGTCGATTGATCTTCACGCCCATCCTGTTGGGCCCCATCGGAAGGTTTCTTCGTAGAACCACGCCAAGGAAGAACGAAGCCTGAACATGGCTTACTGCGTGGTGTTTCTGATGACCTTGTAAGCTGTTGATCTGCCTATGCCGAGATGTTTTGCGGCCTGGGCTACGGATTTTCCGGCACCGACAAGATCTTGGAGGGCTGAGATTGTCTCTGGTGGCAATGTCGGCCGTCCAGGGTTGCGACCATGCTTTCGGGCGTTGATCAGGCCATCTTTGGTGCGCTCTGAGATCAGGCGGCGCTCGAAATGCGCAATGGCCCCGAACACGTGGAATACGAGTTCTCCAGCGGCGGATGTGGTATCGATCCGCTCCTCGAGGCTGATGAGGTTGATCTCTCTGGCTTTGAGGCCGTCAACGGTTTCCAGGAGTTCCTTTAGCGAGCGCCCCAACCGATCAAGGCGGATGACGGCGAGGGTATCGTTGGGTCTGGCCTGATCAAGCAAGGCTGCCAAACCGGGCCGGTTGAACGTCTTGCCGGAGATCACGTCCTCGAACACGCGAATGGCACCGTGTTGCAGCAGCCGGTCTTTTTGGCCGGACAGGTCTTGGTCGGCGGTTGAGACCCTTGCGTATCCGAGGATGTCGCCAGTGCGTGGCATGGTGTCTCCAAAACGGCCGTTTTATGGCCTGAGTTGACATGACCATTCTGAACCCAGTTTGGCACGTCAAATGTGTCTTTTTATCAGTCTCTATAATATTCGGTGTCTTCAAACTTGCAACAACGTTTTGAGGACACCTTATGGGCCGTAGACTTCTTTCATCCCGCGCGTATGCGGACCTTTTCGGGGTGCCGACAGATTCTGACGCTTTGATTCGCCGCTATCTGCTGAGCGGAGATGACATTGATCTGATCCGTACTCGCCGCCGCGCCGAAAACCACCTTGGTGTTGCGGTACATATTTGCTTGCTGCGCTACCCCGGCTTGGGGTGGAGCGAAGGTATGATGCCGCCAGCTGAACTGATCGCCTGGCTTGCCGAACAACTTCAGGTCGGCACCTGTTCTCTCGACGACTATGCCGTCAGGCGAAATACGCGGCATGAACACCATGCCCTCGCGATGCGCCATTTGGGGCTGTCCCCTTTCGGACCTGAACATGTGCAGCAGGCAGAGGATATCGCCACGAGTGCGGCCTTCGCAACGGATCATGGCGTGAAAATTGTAGAGACGCTGATTGCGGATTTGCGCAAGCACCATCTGGTATTACCAAGCGTAGACACGCTTGAGCGCCTCGCCTTGAAGGGCCGAGCGCGCGCCCGGCGTGCGGCTGCCGCGGCGCTGTTTGATGCCCTCTCACTGGAGCAGCGTGACCATTTGCAGGCGCTCTTGGTGAATGACCCGTCCGTAGGGCAAACGCGGCTCACATGGTTGCGCGGCTTTCCGCACTCGACCAGCCCGGCCAGCATGGCCGCGCTTCTGGACCGCTTGAAATATCTGCGATCATTGAATCTGCCGCCAGATCTTGGCCAGGGTCTGCACCCGGACCGTCTGCTCAAGTTTGCGCGTGAAGGCGCTGTAGCGCCCGTCAGCTTGCTGAACGATTTTGGCGAGCGGCGGCGGATCGCAACGCTCGCGGCACAGACGGCGGATTTATCCATCACGATCACCGACGCGACGATCGCCATGTTCGAGCGACTGACCGGCCAGCTCTTCTCAAGATCCCGCAACCATCAGGAGGAGGTTTGGCGTATGGGGAAGACTCGGGTTGGCAAGCTGATGCAACTCTTCGGTGCATCCATTGATGCCATGGCCCGCGCGCAGGACACGGGGCAAGATCCCTTTGCTGCGCTGGATGAGGACGTTGGGTGGGACATTCTCTTGGGCAAGCGTGACGAAATTGCCGACTTCGGGGAGCTGGCAACCAGTGATCCGCTTTCTCTGGCGGCTGAGCGCTATGCCTATATGCGCAGGTTCGCCCCTGCCTTTCTGGAGACTTTCCAGTTCAATGCCACTGATGCGGGGGATGACCTCAAAGATGCAATCGCCTTGCTGCGTGATCAGAACCGCACTGGCAAACGCAAGTTGCCCGATGATCTGCCCATGCCGTTCGCCGCCAAGCATTGGCCGTCGTTGATCTACCACAACGGTCAACCACAGCGGCGCGTGTACGAAACCGCCGTTGTGTCCACCTTGCGAGACCGTCTGCGTGCGGGAGATGTTTGGGTCGATGGCAGTCGCGAATATCGCCGGTTCGACAGCTATCTGATGCCCCGGGATACAGCGGAAACTGTCATGCGCGACGCGGGCTTTGAGACAGATCCGGGAGTATGGCTGACGGATCGTCGTGCCATGTTGGCGAAACGTTTGGCCCAGGTGGATCGCGCCCTGAAACGCAATGCGCTCTCTGGTGTCCGAATTGAGCGCGGGCGGTTGAAAATTACGCCGCATGACGCGGTCACACCGCCCGCTGCGTCGCGCTTGGAACGGGCGATTGACGCCCTGATGCCGCGCATCCGCATCACGGAATTGCTCTGGGAGGTAAATGCACAGACCGGGTTCCTCGATGCCTTCACTGACCTGCGGTCTGGCAAGCAGCACGATGAGCCCGCCGCCGTTCTGGCCACGATCCTTGCAGGGGCCACCAATCTTGGCTTGGAGCGGATGGCCCACGCTTCATCACGTGTCAGCCATGCGCAGCTGACTTGGGCGCAGACATGGTACCTTCGGCCCGAGACGTTCGCGGATGCCTTGGGCCGCATTGTCGATAGTAATCATGGCCTGCCCTTCGCGCAACATTGGGGCGCAGCGGCGCACAGCTCATCGGATGGCCAGTTTTTCTCTGCCAATCGTGGCAGTGGCCTTATCAACGCCAAATACGGGCCAGACCCTGGCCTGAAAATCTACTCCTTCCTGTCTGGCCAGTACGGATCGTTCCATTCCAGCGTCATCGGGGCGACCGCAGGAGAAGCGCCATTTGTGCTCGACGGCCTTCTGAGCAACCCAGCCAGCTTCGACCCCCTCGTTCACTACACAGATACTGGCGGCGTATCGGATCACGTCTTCGCCTTGTTCCATCTGTTGGGAATGACGTTTGCGCCGCGCTTGCGCGACTTTCCCGATCGGCGGTTGGCATGCTTCGGTGGCGCGAAGTCGTGGCCCACCCTGTCACCCCTCATCGGGAAGCCAATCAACGAAGAGGTGATCCGGCAGCATTGGGGCGATATCATGCGGCTCGCGGCCAGCATTCGGGACAAGTCTCTGAAACCGTCTGAAATCCTGCGCAAGCTTGGGGCGTACCGCCAGCAAAACCGGCTCTACCTCGCCTTGGGTGAAATCGGTCGAATCGAACGCACGCTCTTCATGCTCGACTGGATCGAGAACGCCGACCTGCGCATGGAATGCCATGCGGGCTTGAACAAGGGTGAAGCGCGCCACTCGCTGGCGAAAGCCGTCTTTGCCCACTCACAAGGGCGCATTCATGATCGCTCTGACGCGGCACAACAGAAACGCGCCATGGCACTCAACCTCGTCATTGCTGCCATCACGTTCTGGAACACGATCTATATGGACAGAGCGGCCAGCCACCTCGCGCAGACCAGCCCGTTCTACGACGCCAAGCTGCTTCCGCATACCTCGCCGCTCGGGTGGGAACACGTCATCCTCTCCGGCGACTTCGATTGGCATTCTGGGGCCGCTGGCCGCAAAATTGCGCGGCCGCTAAACATCAGACCAGCCAGAGACTGGGGAACGTGAAGATGTTCTCTGAAAGTTCCCCCTTAGCGTGGTTCTACGAAGAAACCTTCCGATGGGGCCTGTTGGGCTGGATGATCGGCGCTGTCCTGTTCGGCGCGATGATTGGGGCACTTGTCGCCACGCCGTTCGTCTTCGCCTTCTTTGACCAGCCGCCCGGAGAAAGCGCATGGCAGTGGCTGGTCTTCGGGCCGTTCATTTTTGTTGGTGGCGTCTTCGGATTCCAGTATTGGCGCATGGCCTCTGGCGCGGACGCCTTCTTCGGGCTGACCGGCGACAGCCACGGCTCCGCCCGCTTCGCCAACCGCAAGGAGCTGAAGAAACTCCAGCGGGAAGACGGCCTTCTGATCGGGCGCAACCCGCACACCGGACGGCTGCTGCGCTATGACGGTCCGGCCCATCTGATCACCCTCGCCCCGACACGGGCCGGGAAAGGCGTCGGCACCGTCATCCCGAACCTGCTGGCGGCGGAACGCTCGGTCCTGGTCATCGACCCCAAGGGTGAGAATGCCCGGATCGCCGGGGAAGCGCGGCGGCGGTTCGGAACAGTCCATGTCCTCGATCCATTTGATGTCTCGGGGATGCCATCTGCCGCCTACAACCCGCTCGACCGGCTGACACCAGACAGCCTCGATCTGGGCGAAGACGCGGCCTCCCTGACAGAGGCGCTGGTCATGGACCCGCCGGGACAGGTCACGGAAGCGCATTGGAACGAGGAGGCCAAGGCCATCCTTGGCGGGCTGATCATGTTCTGCGTCTGCCACGAGGACCGCAACCGCCGGACACTTGCCACCGTTCGGGAATATCTCACCCTGCCCCCGGAAAAGCTGCGCGCGCTGCTGGAGCTGATGCAGGACAGCGATGCGGCAGGCGGGCTGATCGCTCGCGCCGCTAATCGCTTCCTTGGCAAGGCGGATCGGGAAGCCGCCTCGGTACTGTCGAACGCACAGCGCCACACGCACTTTCTGGACAGCCCGCGTATCGCCAAAGTCCTGTCGCAGTCGGATTTCCACTTCTCCGATCTGCGTCACCGGATCGCCTCGGTGTTTCTGGTGCTGCCACCGAACCGGATGGACGCCTACAGCCGTTGGCTGCGCCTTCTGGTGTCTCAGGCCCTTCAGGACATTGCACGGGACGCTGAGGCGTCCGTGAGGCCCCTGAGCGGCCCTGCAGGCGCTCAGGGGGGCACACAGCGCCTCCAGACGCCCACGCTGTTCCTCCTGGATGAGTTTGCCGCCCTGGGCCGTCTGGAGGCCGTGGAGCGCGCTATGGGTCTGATGGCGGGCTATGGGCTGCAGCTCTGGCCGATCCTGCAGGACATGAGTCAGCTCAAGGACCTCTACGGCGAACGCGCGGGCACATTCATTGCCAATGCCGGGGTGCAACAGGTCTTCGGGGTGAATGACTTCGAGACGGCCAAGTGGCTGAGCCAGATGATTGGCCAGGAAACAGCCGGATTCCAGACCGACAGCTTCAAACCCGGTGACGGCCCCAGCATCAGCAACAACCTCACGGGCCGCGATCTGCTCACCCCCGATGAAATCATGCAGCTCCGCCCGGAAAACCAGCTCCTGCGCGTGCAGGGGCAAGCCACCGCCGTGGCGCAGAAGCTGCGCTACTACACCGATCCCGAGTTCAGGGGGCTGTTCGTCCCGCAGGACCAGTAATCCGAAGGACGCCTCCCGATGCCAGACCAACCCGACCTCCCTGCCCTCTCCGACGATGATCTGCGCGAAACGCTCGATCTCATGGCAACGGCTGTCGCCAGTATGTCCGACAGGATCGACGATCTGACCGCCGTGGCGGACAAGCAGATCAAGGTCGCGACGGAAGCGCGGATCGCGGCCTTCGCCGCACGGGACCAAACCAATCCGAAAAAATACGGGGATCTTCTGGGCCAGACCCTCGACAGCCACCTGGGCGCAACCGCAGACGCGCTGACCGAGATTGTCAGACGCCTCGGGGTCCAGACGGATAAGACCATCGGGGCCTTGGCCAAATCGGAAGATGACAGGTCCAGAGCCTATCGAGAGGTGTTTGAACGGGAACAGAAAGCGGGTCGTCTCAAAAGCCGCCTGCCCTGGTTTGGTCTGGGTGCATTGGTTCTGGCCCTGGTGCTGTCGGTGACGCTTCCTCGTTTCTTGGCCAGCAACGCGTCCACATGCGCTGTCCTCGGGGCATCATGGACCACGACAACCACGGGTGTCGATGCCTGCGTGTTCTATCGACGATAATGGGTGAAGCGCTGTTGGTGATCGTCCCAGCTTGACAGGTTGGGTGTTATATATGTGTTAGACTCTGTGTTACGCGAATCGTATGCCTACCTAAGATATTGAAAAATATGCTTTAATCCGGCATATTTTGAACTTCCGGTGGGTGATATTACGATAACGGGTGTGTGATCTTACGAAAGATGGTGTGTGAAATTACGAAAGCCTGTGTGGTGGGTGATACTACGAATCCCTTGCCTTGGTGTGTGAAATTACGAATAGTAGTGGCATGGTGGGTGAAATTACGAAACCGGATCGGACGCCTCTTCTTCCCTTGCGACATGCACAGGGGGATTTTTTCGTTTGTGATATCTTCGACGCTGCGCCCAAAGGCGACATGGCGTCGATGGCGCATCCGATCTTCACCCTCTCGACCAAGCCTGACACCAAAAAACGACGCTATGTGGCTACCGATGGAAAGAGCTACGTGGAAATCAGGCCGAACATGATCGGTCTCGCAACTGTCCACGACCGTGACGTGCTGATCTATTGCATTTCTCAAGTGATGGCGGCTCTGAATGACGGAAAACAGGTTCACAGAACCCTTCGGTTTAAGGCGTACGACCTACTTGTCGCGACAAACCGTCCAGTTGCGGGAACCGGTTACAGCGGCCTGAAAGCTGCGCTGGAACGTCTCCAAGGAACGCAGATCGAGACTAACATCACCACGGGCGGCGTGGAACAGATTGACGGCTTTAGCCTGATAGACCGCTACCGGATTGTTCGCGAAACCCGCGACGGCCGGATGCTCGATCTAGAAGTCACACTTTCCGATTGGGTCTTCAACGCCATTGCCGGGGATGACGTTCTTACGCTCAATCGTCGCTACTTCCAGCTTCGTAAGCCTCTGGAACGCCGTCTGTATGAGCTGGCACGCAAGCAATGCGGGACGCAACCGGAATGGAAATGCGGTCTGGACAAGCTGAAGGACCGAACCGGCTCCACATCTTCTGATAAGGAATTTCGGCGGCTCGTTAGAGCAATCTGTAAGGCTGACGAGGAACACAACCACATGCCGGACTATGCCTTCCGAATGGAAGCAGACATCCTCACGGTAACGCCCAAACCTGAATTTCTGGAGAACTATGCGCTCAAACCAGAACAGGATAGACTGACCGGTGGATATGTCCTGCCTCTCTCGCCTGATACACTGGAACGGGCGCGGGAACTGGCTCCGACATGGGACATCAAGGTTCTGGTAGGAGAGTGGCGGACCTACTCCGCCAGACAGAAAGAACCACCAAAGAACCCGGACGCCGCGTTCCTCGGTTTCTGCAAGAGCTGGTTCAAGAAACGCGGTCGCAACGGCTGGTAGAGTAATGACTCAAACACTCATTTACTCAAATACTCAGACCAAAGGTCACGGGTGATGTCGGAGATTGACCGGCCCTCCTCGACCGCCTTGATCTTGATTTTGCGATAAAGTGTCTCCTCGATCTCGGCATTCAGGCGCTTCTTCTTCTCACTCGTCTCGGTGACTTCGTGCAGGATGCGTTTGCGGGCCTCGTCGCCACGGCTTGGACGTTTAGCGGAAAGGGCCATCACGCGACCTCCCGTGTCGCGGTTGCAAGCACTGCCAGTATTTCGTTGCTCAGCGCCGTGGTCTCCGCCCTTGCCTTCGCATTGTCGGCGTCGAATACAGTCAGCCCTTCCGATGCCGTCTGAGGGTAGACTTGGCGTTGTGTTATGGTCGTCTCACAGACAGGCAAGGCGTAGTCGTCCAGCGCGGTTCGCACGTCACTGCCCAGCCGGGTTCCTTCCACGACACGGGAGACCACAAACCCGGCGCGCGGCGATCCGTCCGTGACCTCTTGGCGAGCCTTGATGAAATCCACCAGGTCCGACGCGGCCCAAATGTCGTATGGCGATGGTTGAACGGGGATTAAAACGAAGTCGCTGACTTTGATGCAAGCGGCGATCATGTCTTCTAGTTTTGCCGCGCCGTCGATTACCACGTAGTCGTAGTTTGCCGCCATACTTGTCAGCGTCTTGACGTTGTTGGGACGGTCCAGCGCGACCAGCTCGATGGGATTGTCTTCGCAGGCTGCGTGCCAGTCACGTGCGCTGCCTTGTGGATCGCTGTCCACGATCAGAACCGAGTATCCCATCTCGTGCAGCGATCTGGCGAGATTGGTGCTGATGGTGGTCTTGCCGCTACCACCTTTCGGATTCAGGACGGAAATTATGCTCATAGCTCTGCCTCTTTTGTGTATTTACTCAAAAGAGTAACTGAGTATTTGAGGTGCGGCAAGCTTGGTGTGAACTGATGCCCGGCATCCATCCGCAAGAAAGTGAGTGACAGGGATGCAACTCATTTACTCAAAAACTCATTTGAGGAGAATGTAGGGCAAGGCGCAGCGCGAATGCTATGGGCGGGATATAGCTATATGAAAGCCTGGTCGAAGGATACGACCGCCAACGAAGTCCGGCAACTAGACGGCGTAAGAGAGGCGAGGGAATCCCTTGATCGAACTCCGCGCAAGAAGCCCGGCCGAAAACCAAGCCCGCGCGTACATCAGCTGCATCCGAAAGTTTTCATGCAATATCTGGCGAAGCCGAAAAGCTGGGAACCATTCAAGGCCAACTTGTTGAAAAAATGTGGAAATTTTACAGAGGCATTGCTTAACCAGGGTCCATCCACGGTATTTTGGGGACTAAAATTGCCTTTTCGGGCTAGTCATTCTGGACGTGGCACTATAAAGATCTGATAAAAGATCCTGGAGTGGTATATGTCTAAGAAAAATGCAGATCCGTTGCGCCCAGAAGCACAGCCCCCAGCTCTGCCTAAAGTAGTTGGTGGGTTCTCAACGGTGTTAGCCGACCCTCCTTGGCGTTTTACTAACCGTACCGGCAAAGTAGCCCCGGAGCATCGTCGTCTCGACCGCTATTCGACAATGGACCTCGAGGGGATTAAAGCCCTCCCTGTTTCAGAAGTTTGCGCAAAGAACGCACACCTTTATCTGTGGGTTCCGAACGCACTGTTGCCAGACGGCCTCGCCGTTATGGAGGCTTGGGGGTTCCGTTATATATCAAACATCATATGGGCAAAGCGCCGCAAAGATGGAGGTCCAGATGGTCGCGGAGTGGGGTTCTATTTTCGAAACGTAACTGAGATCCTATTGTTTGGGGTCAAAGGCTCCATGCGGACCCTCGCTCCAGCGAGGTCACAGGTAAATATGATTGAAACCCGCAAGCGTGAGCACTCACGTAAACCAGATGAACAGTACGGCTTGATAGAAGCCTGTTCGCCAGGTCCTTATCTGGAGATGTTTGCCCGCCACCCGCAGAAGGGGTGGACGCTATGGGGAGATGAGGCTTCGGAGGAGGTGGCACCTCGCGGTCAAGTTCATAAAGGGTACGCTGGTGGCGAGATATTCCCTCCGTTACATACCAATGAGCAAATTCCTGAGACAGTAGCGGCTGAAATCGGGCGGGAGATAGGCATTCGTTATGAAGCTGGCGCAAGCATTAGGGATCTCGCCGTAGAAACGGGTTATCCCATTCAAAGGGTAAGATCGTTGCTAGAATTGGTGGAGACACCGATGAGGAAACGCGGACGGCCCGCGGCCGAGTAGTTAAGTAGCCTGATAAGGTGTCCCATCCCATGTGTTCTCGTTCGCAGCCACAATCAATACAGGACAAGATCCCATAACTCCGCGCCTCACTCTCATCTGAGCTTTATCAAAGGCAGTGACGGTTGAGGTTGTAAGGTCGATCGGGAGCTTCTTGGTGCGTTGTTCTTCTGGAAGTGTTTCTTGGTAATCAGCCCACAGTTGGCGGGCCAGTTTTAGAAGTGGTAGCCGGTCTTTAGTGATTATCACGCCAGCTGATATCACTCCCGCTTCGTACCAAGAGCGATATGCTGCCAAATCGCGATCTAAATTGCCATCTTTGGCGTTCCACTCAACGTCTAGAACAACCCTATTCTTAAAGTTATCGACTAGATAACCTTCTTGATACACCTCGGGCAGCTCTCCAATTTTCTCAGAATCTTTAGAAAACAAGAGCCCTTTTGTGGATAGGTCTAATCGAGTTTCTTGCCAGCCTCTTTCGTGAAATGCGGTGTCGATCTGTTCTGCTATATCGCCCCTGTTGCCGCCTGCGCGCAACCAATACTGCGGCTCCAGACGATACGTTGACAGGATACTTATGATGTCCTTCCACTCTTCTGGACAGACAGCGTTCATAACCGCAGATGCTGAGTTTGTTTCCATGAATGACCAGTGATTACGCGCTTCCATGGGCATGACATCTGGATCATCGTAAGTGCTTGTTTCAAACATTCGTATTTCCCAACGACCTCATTTATAGGGTCATGTCTTAACAGGGTTGATAACAGCCAAGTCGCTAAACTTATTCACAAAATCGCGGTCGTTCAATGTGATTAGCGCGACGCCTCTAGCCTTAGCTACAGCACCGATCATAAAATCCGGCAAGACACCGTCCTTCTTCCCTGTCCCCTTGCTACGTCGATACTCCTTGAAAACTTGGCCTGCAGAAAACAGGCATTCATCAGTTGCGCGCAGATCTGAGATACCAAGTTCGTCTAGCGCCAACCTGAGCTCTTCAGCAGAACTCATTCCTGCTGACGCTTCGGCGAAAACGACCTCGGTGATAAATACCATTCCGCTCGATTTGTACTTTTGGAATTCACGCAAAACCGCCGTGTGCGCGTCCTCACCGTCATTAAGAAGTGCTATAAGAGCGGATGTATCCAGGCAGGCTGATGTCGGTTCCAAATCAGCCTCGCATTAGCGACATGAGGTCTGATGAACTCATGGTTGGTTTGATACCACGCTCACGAATATTCGAAAGCGCGCGCACCGACGCCTCTCTAACGAACAGATCAACATCGAAAGCTCTTAATTCGTCGTGGTCGAGAAGTTCATAAGAAGCGTCAAGCCACTCCATTGTGTTCACAACACCCGCTGGGAGGGATTTGGGTGCTCTAGGAAGCTTTTTGTCCACTAAACCGTAGGGGCGTGGATCGTTTGTCTTACCAGTGCTGATAGCCTCTATCGAGCGCGTGAATCTGGCCGGGCCACCTACAGACACATACATTTCTAACAGACGGCCAAGTGCATATGATTTTTCGACGTTTTTACCGCCTGCCAGCGGGGTAAAATCGAACTCATCTAGAGCTTCTCTAATTGAAGATATGGTCAACCGGCGAGCATATCGAAGGTGACAAAGTCGATCCGCTGCTAGGAATGAAGCGTTCATCCACCACCTTTCAATGGTGTCCGCGACTACCGACCTCAAGCCGCCAATCTGATACAAGAAACTCAAATTAGTGCTTAGTTTCCGAGATGTCTGCGCTTTGTACCGCTCGTCTCCATCAAGGAAGGATTGGATGTCGTTGGCGTTGACTTTCGTTACATCCCATTTGTGTGTCTGAGCCAATCTTTCAACGATGTATCGGTTTGACCACAAAGCTGGCCGTCTTTGAAAATGTCGTGCGCCTTGCCATGAACCAACCAGCGAGAGGTTGAAGGCAAAAAGCGCAAGTCGGTCAAAGTGAGCCGAATGCTCGAAGGAAACAGCCTGAAATACCAGCTCATCAAAAGCGATCCAGTCTCCGGTATCATTCGAGTAGTTGAAAAGGAAAAAATTTGCTGGGATGTAAAAATTGATGCCTTGCGCTTCCAAGCGCTCACGGAAGCCGTCGCGTGGAACGTCGTTTTTTGCGTCCCCGAAACCGACCCGAATGGCCTGGTGCAGCTCCGCCAAGCCGCGACCGTCCTTTCCCCAGCCAAAATTCTTTGTGAAACTGCCAGGGTGCCAGTCTTCTGTATAGTCCGGCATGACGCTCCTAGGTTGTGCTTACCTACTTCAACCAGACATTCATGCATTGAACAGCATTCGTCAAACAGGGAAAGTGGTTCTGCCCAGAACATGCGGAGAGCAAACGTGGGGTTTGCCTCTGTCTGTAGCTGAACCCTGTTACACCAAACATCCGCCGCTCACTTAGCTAGCGTTGGGGTCCTCGCGCTGATACTGACAGATCCGCTGCTCAACATTTTTCCGATAAGCACCACTTACGTTTGCTAGTGCTTCTGAAATCACGAACTCGGAAATTTCAATAACCTCAGAACTTGAAAATGACAGTTCCAAACGAATCAAATGTTCGACGAGATAGCCGATTTCATCGGGTTCGATGAAGTTTACAGCGTCAACAGAGAAGTGGCGCTTAATCAGTGGGTCAATGTTTCGGTAGAGGAAAGTAAGTGCTAGATCGCCCGGACAACCGATATCTGGTGCGCAAAAATGTTGAATCGCATTTCTGGCTTTTCGTAGCTTTTCAAAGCTATCCAAGTCTGGAAGGCGCTCCCCATGAACCACCCAAAGCAGCTTTGGCAGGTGCTCCAGATTATAGGTTCGGCCATGCTCAATGATGTGCCTGATGTCCAGCAGCTCTTGCCCAGACTTATCAAGCGAAAAAAGGTCTCGGAAAATTAATAGAGGGTGTGCTTGTGCTATGACAGCTTTTAGAAACAGCTCACCTGCGTGTGCCGCGTCAAGGATGGACATGTTGGCCCAGTGCTCCACCCCAGGCCCATTGAAGATCGCGTGAGTGTTGGCTTGGGTTAGCGCATCTGACGCCATCCTGAAGATACGTTCTGGAATCTCATCAATTTCTGACATCTCTTGCTGCTTTCAAAATCATCAACATGTCCTCGGTAGAACTCAAGCGCGCCGTACTGTCCTCTCGCTGACCTCAAACAAGCGCGCGATTTCCGAAATCGCTCGCTGTTCTTCATCGCGCATACGTCGCACCTCATCCTTCTGGGCGGCTGTAAGGGCAGGGGGCCTGCCGCCGATCCGGCCCCGCTTGCGGGCCGAGGCCAACCCTTCCCTGGTCCGCTCTGAAATCCGTTCCCGCTCGAACTGGGCAATGGAAGCAAAAACATGGAACACAAGACGGCCAGCCGGCGTCGTCGTGTCGATGTCCTCAGCCAGGGACCGGAAGCCGGCTCCGCGCGCGCGGATCGTCTCGACAATCTCCAGCAGGTCTTTCATCGAGCGCGCCAGGCGGTCGTATTTGGTGACGGTCACAACGTCGCCATTGCGGAGTTGGTCCAGCATCCTGTCCAGCTCCGGTCGAGCGCGCTTCGATCCGCTGATCCGGTCCGCGAAAATCTTCCCGGCTCCAGCGTCCGAAAGCGCGTCAGTCTGTGAATCAAGGCTCTGGTCGTCAGTGCTGACGCGGGCATATCCAATGATCATGCCTCACTGTGACAAAAACCTGCCAAAACCGCAAAGGTTTTGCCGGGGGTTTTTGTCATGGCTAAGCGATTGATCCTACTTGGGACAGGGCAGGGCGGCAAAAAGGACCGTATTTGTCCCGCCCGTTTTGACCATAGGTTTTTGTCCAACAGCAGACGTTCGTGGAGAGCGCGGCGAAAGTCGGGAACGAGCCTATTCCGTTGAAAAACTCTTGTTGATTTGGGTGCCTGTCGCTGATTCAATTCCTCGTATGATACGGGGGGAACTGCGATGTTGGGACCGAAGCAAGAGGCGCAAGGCGCGTTGTTTTACGAGTTCTCGATCGAGGGTCACGTTCCTCAGGATCACTTATTGCGTTCGATCGACCGCTTCGTCGATCTGTCCGGTATCCGGCATCACTTGGCTCCGTTCTACAGCAACACAGGCCGCCCTTCGATTGATCCCGAGTTGCTGATCCGCATGCTGTTGGTGGGGTATTGCTTGGGAATCCGGTCCGAGCGGCGGCTTTGCGAAGAGGTGCATCTGAACCTCGCCTATCGGTGGTTTTGCCGCCTCGATCTGGCGGACCGTGTGCCGGATCACTCGACCTTCTCCAAGAACCGCCATGGCCGTTTCCGCGACAGCGACCTGCTGCGCCACCTATTCGAGACGACTGTGGCGCGGTGCATTGCAGAGGGTCTGGTCAGCGGCCAACGCTTTGCGGCGGATGCCAGCCTGATCGAGGCCGATGCCAACAAGCAGAACTCGACCGCGAAGGAAGGCTGGAACCCGTCAACCATCGATCCGGATGATGCGCCACGCGCAGTTCGGGAATATCTGGAGGTTCTGGATGATGCAGCCTTTGGCGCGGCCACGACCGTCGAGCCCAAGTTCACGTCCCACTCCGACCCGTCCAGCCAGTGGACGGCAGCGCGCAAGGGCCCAGCATTCTTTGCCTATTCCACCAACTACCTGATCGATACCGACCACGCCGTGATCGTCGATGTCGAGGCGACCAGGTCGATCCGGCAGGCCGAGGTCGGGTCCGTGCGCACGATGCTGGACCGTGTCAAAGACACGTTCGATCTGCATCCCGAGCGCATCATCGCGGACACGGCATACGGCTCCGGCCCGATGCTGGGCTGGCTTGTGGATCGCAAGATCGCGCCACATATCCCCGTCATTGATAAGGCAGGCCGGACAGACGGCACCTGGAGCCGCGCTGATTTCGAATGGGACGCTGACAACAACCAATACATCTGCCCCGAAGGCGAAGCCCTCAAGCAATTCCGCCGCAACTATTCTGATCCAAACAGAGGCCCGGACGGCAAAGGTGTCGCCAAATATCGCGCCCTGAAACTGACGTGCCAAGCTTGCCCCTCAAAAGCGAAATGCTGCCCAAATGCCGACTTCCGCTCCATCACGCGCGAAGAACACGAAGACGCCCGTCAGGTCGCCCGCGACATTGCCAAGACCAAGCAATACGTCATCTCGATGCGGCTCAGAAAGAAGGTGGAAATGCTCTTCGCCCATCTCAAACGTATTCTCGGGTTGGGCAGACTCCGATTGCGCGGCCCGAACGGTGCAAATGACGAATTTCTCCTCGCCGCAACCGCCCAAAACCTCCGCAAACTAGCCAAGATCTTTCCTGCACCGCAGCAAACGCGCAAAGCCTGATAAGAAAGGCGCTCGCGCCCTGTTCAGACCGCTAATTTCTGCACCAGCAACACGGTGTTTTTCCACAGAATCAGCCCTTTGCGGACACTCGCGATACGGCTAATGTTCCGGAATGATGCTCTCGAAAATAGCCCTTATCGTCTTTCTTGGATCGTGCGCATTGCATGTAATAATTGCGTTGGCTCTCATACAAGGGATGGGTTCGATGCCGCGAGGTTATGATGCTGAGTGGATGTCCGGACTCTTCCGAGGAAGAAACGGCAGACTCCTCGCAATCGCGGCCTGCAACATGGTAGTAATGTTGATCGGATTGGCCATATTCATGCTGGCCGGAGCCACATGAAATTTTGGCCGCTAACTGCAATCTTCCTGCTATCCGGCTGCTTGGATGAGAACATCGCTGATCATTTTGTAGCTGATGGAAGCGTAGAAAGCCTCACTGTTGTCGCGAGTGAAACGCAGGTCTTTACATGCGTGGTGGAAATCTATCGCGCTCCCCCTGCCGCCGGACCTCCTGAATTAGCACAAAACTTCGAGCCTTGGAGCATCAATCCTCTGACTGAGCGCGTTCATGAGACGGCGATTGAGATACGCGCGCTTGGCAGTGCAGACGAATGCTGGAATAACAAGACCGTTACCCGTATGGGCCGAGACTTGCCTTCTTGAACGACCATGCGGCCGCGCCGCGGGCGGGCTCGGAGAGACCGGACACGGCGCACTCGGGCCGCAGGGAGGGCGAGGAGGACAGGCTCGGGTCGAAGGCCGGTGCAGCCGGCCGGAGACTAGGGCGCGGTCCTGTCCGTTCGTGACCTCGAGCTACTGCACGAGGTCACGAACGGACAGGATGGGCCATGCGGAGAGCGCCCTTGCACTACTGTTCGCAAATGGCCGTTGGGTACAGATACGTTGACATTCATCCGAACAGCACATATCTCTCTCTCAACAACACCCCCCAGGCGACCGGTCGAGAGGCCGAGCTCAATACCGGGGGGTTACTTATTTTTAGGGGTCTGCTCAATACTTTGAAGTTCACGAAGACGCCTTCAAGCATCGAGCAACAACTACAGCTCCTCATCCAGCGTGGTATGGATGTCGGCGATCATGACACTGCAAAGAAGTGGCTTGAGACCGTCGGATACTACAGGCTGAGCGCCTACTGGCTCCCCTTCGAAAAACCTCCAGCAAACGGAAACGCGCGCAGCAAGGTCTTCGAAAGCGGCGCAACTCTCAGCGCAGTAACCGATCTGTATGTCTTCGACCGAAGGTTGCGCGTCCTGGTACTGGAAGCAATCGAACGTGTTGAAGTGCATGTGAGATCGCGCTGGACCTACCATATGGCACATGCTCACGGTGCCCATGCCCATCTGGATCACCGCCTGTTCTCTGGCTTTTTGAACCATGCCGAACAGCTCGTCCGTCTCGCTCGGGCCGTGGAAAAATCCGAAGAAACCTTCATTTTGCACCACAAAGGCAAGTACACGGACCCCTATTCCCCGCCCCTTTGGTCAGCAACCGAATTGATGACGCTTGGCGAGCTCTCGAAGTGGTTCCAGGCAACAAAGGACAATTCAATCAAGTCGCGGGTGGGACGTGATCTGGGCTTGCCAACCAAAGAGATCGTAGAGGGCACTCTACAAGTGTTGGCGTTGACCAGAAACATCTGCGCACATCACGGACGGCTGTGGAACCGTAGGACGGTCAAACGACTGCCCAAGATCAAGCGTTTCAAGAATGACTTGGTACTGGTGACCGAGGGCGAGCAAGAAGAGAACGACAATCGGCTCTACAACATATTGGTCGTTCTGCTTCACATGATGGACAAGCAGGCGACGGACAGCACTTGGCGAGATCGGCTGCGGAGTCTGATCGAAGCACAATCAGATTCCGACCGCGCAAAAATGGGTTTCCCAACTGATTGGCGTACACGACCGGTCTGGAACGCATAAACAGCCAAGGTCAAAACGCCCGTCGCGAAGGGACGAACGTCAAACTGAGCTGATGCTGCCTCCGTGCGGCGGTTTGTTCGCAAGCTCGATCTCCTGAATGTAGCGGACCGGATCGACGTTCTCACTGCTGCTCTGACGGCGTGCGTGGTAATGGCGCTGCCGTGCCGAACTCGTCCCATAGTGCGCCCTTTCATTCAAGCGAATGGATCGCATCATCAAATCGTGGGCTCAAAACACCTAGTCTGAGCCATGTCGGTTTAGTGCCAGTCCTTGATCAGGTCAGAAAGCGCGCCTTTAAGTTCTTTCCCGAATGCCTCGGCTACAAGGGAAGGTGGCCTGTAGGTAGGTGTCAGCACCACGAGAGGCAACTCGATCTTGGGTCGGAACGGGCGGAATACCACTTTAGCACCGTTCAGCACGTGATAGCTCGCGGCGGTCACTGGATCACAAATCGACACGCACAGACCTTCCGCCACCAATTGCAATCCCGCCGCGAAAGTCAGCGTCTCGAAACGTTGTATCGGCAGCACCCCGGCTTCCTCGAAAGCTGTCAGCATGTCGCGGCAGGTTCGATGTTCGGAAAAGAGCAGGGCCAGCGGATGCCCCGCCAGATCCGGCGGGCTGATGAATTCTTTCTGTGCTAGAGGGCTGCCTGCCGGCAGCGCGCAGGCACACGGCATGGCGAAGGCGCAGGTGTCGAGCGTTCCGCGCGGTGTGATCGGCGCTTCGGCTAGTCCGATGTCGTATTGCTGCGATGCCACCGATTCCTCGACAACCTTCGACGAGCGCGTCATCAGCGACACTTTTAAGCGGGGCCGGTCGCGAACAAATTGCGCGACGACCTTGGGCATGAAGTAAATCGAGGTCGCGGGCGTGCAGACGATACGCAACTGGCCTTCCTCGAAATTGCCGATCTGCCGCATGGTCAGCGCCGTCTGGGCAAGGCGACCGAGAATATAATCGGCCTCCTCATAAAAATAATGAGCTTCGGGTCGCGGGACCAGTCGACCGCGATCCCGCTCGAAAAGCCGAAAACCCATTTGAGACTCGAGACTCGCAATCATAGCGCTTACTGCCGGCTGCGTTCGGCCGAGGGAGCGTGCAGCCTCAGAAAGTGAGTTTGCCCTCATCACCTCGCGAAATGTCTGTAGCTGGCGGAAGGATAGGTTCACGAACGCCTCCAATAAAGCGAATCTATGGACTTCAAGATATTTCAAATTGGACGTTATGCACTGGCTTTGACAAGAGGGCATGTACTGGAGGAAGCCGATGGAACAACTGATACGAGTAAGCCTCACGACCCTGATTGGCCTGGTGGCCCTCGGCCAGTTCGTGCAGGTCATCACCCGCTACATTCTCCAAGTCCCGGTGATGGGGCTCGAGGAAACAATACTCTACCCGACGATTTGGCTCTACATGCTCGGAGCGGTCAACGCTTCGCGCGAGAATACTCAGATCCGCGCGAACGTGCTCGAGATCTTCATCAAGACCGCTCGGGGCCACGCGCTACTCGCAATCGTCGGGGAAGTGCTCAGCCTCACGGTGATCACATGGCTCAGTTGGTGGGCCTGGGATTACACCAGCTACTCATTGCGGGTCTGGCGGGAAAGCCCGACCCTCTACATTCCAACATTTTATACAGACGTCGCGCTGATGATCGCCCTCGTCTTGATGGCTGTCTACACGATCTGGCACCTCTACAGAAACATCCGAGCGCTGGCAGCCGGGAACTACAGCGGGCTCGACACCCACGAGGCCGACTATCAAGCCATCGCGGTCGACAGCTCGGAGGAGAAGCTCCATGGTTGAAATCGCACTCCTTGCTATCGCAGTGCTCGTCGTCTTGCTGACCTTCGGCGTTCCCCTGCCCTGGTGCTTCGGTGCTGCCCTCATGGTGATGAGCCTAGTTGGCGGCGTTACCATGAAGGGAAACATCCTTTGGGGTATGCAGCAATTGAGCAATCCAATTCTGCTCGCGATTCCCTTGTTCGTGCTCGCCGGCACAATCATGAGCGCGAGCGGAATCGCGGCAAGCCTCCTGCGCTTCGTAAACGTCTTTATCGGCCACATCCGCGGCGGGCTAGGTGTAGTAGCCACCATGAGCTGCGCGGTCATTGGCGCGATCTCCGGCTCTGGGTTCACGGGTGTGGCCGCGATCGGACCGCTTCTGATCCCAGAGATGGAGCGCCGCGGCTACCCGCGGGAATACGCAACTGCCCTCATTACCAATAGTTCGGTCCTTGGGCTCCTGATCCCGCCGAGCGTCACGATGATTGTTTATGGCTGGGTTACCGACACGTCGATACTTGCCTGCTTTCTCGCTACGCTCGGCCCTGGATTGTTCATCACCCTGAATTTCAGTGTGATCAACCTGTGGATGGCACGCAAATTCCCGCTGGTGTTGGATGAAAAGCCCTCGCTGGCCGCGTTTTCTGGAGAAGCTACGCGCCGCGGCATCCACGCCTTTCCCGCCTTGCTCATGCCAGTGATCATCCTCGGCGGCATCTACGGCGGGATCATGACACCGACCGAAGCGGCTGCGGTCGCCGTGATCTACGCCGTGCCGGTCGGCTTCCTGATCTATCGCGGATTGACCTGGAGCAACTTCCTCGAGGCGGGCCGGGAAGCTGCAACCTCGGTCGGAACGATCATGGTGATGATCCTCTTTTCAATGATCCTCAGCCAGATATTCGTAGTAGAAGGCGTCCCGCAGGCCCTCGTCGAAGGGATATTCGAAATCACCGAGAACAAGCTGCTGCTGCTGATCCTCGTGAACTTGCTACTTTTCCTCGTGGGCATGATTGTGAATGACATCACCGCGATCATCCTGCTCGCGCCACTGCTCCTGCCACTGATGTCCGCCATTGAGGTAAGCCCGGTTCAATTTGCGGCAATCATGGGTGTGAATACTGCCATGGGTGGTGTGACCCCACCCTACGCGTCGATCCTCTATCTCGGCGCCCGCGTTGGCAACGTTAAGGTCACGAAAGTGATCCCGCCGGCCATGCTTTTCCTCGCACTTGGATACGTGCCGGTCGTGTTCCTGACCGCCTTCTGGCCAGACCTCTCCCTCTCTCTGCCCCGCTTCTTTGGCTACTAACCATGAAAAACCGCAACAAGGAGGAATCCCTATGAGAAACTATCTTCTCGGCTCGGCTGCATTGGCTGCGCTACTTACTCTCGCACCTGCGACGAAGGCCGAAGAGCTCAAGCTAGGTCACATTCGCCCCCAGGCGTCAAGCGTTCACCAGGAGCTTACTGAGTTTGCCGAGGCCGTGGCGCAGACGACAGGAGGCGAAACCACGATCCAGCTTTATCCGGCCAGCGCCCTCGGCGACTATACGGTGGTTCAGGAACGCGTCTCGATTGGCGCCATCGAAATGGCGCTTCAGCCCCCTGCTACGGGCTTGGATCGGAGAATGCAGCTCTCTGTGATGCCGTACCTGGTGGAAGATTGGGAGGCAGCCAAAAAGGCCTTCGGGCCCGGCGGCCCGATCAGCACCGAGATGACCAAGCTCTACGCCGAGCAGGATATTACCGTTCTCGGCGCCTACCCAGTATATTTCGGGGGCATCGCCCTGAATCGCGATGCGATCGAGCCTGGGAATCCCGACGCCAAGAAGGGCATCAAGCTCCGGGTTCCGCCGATCAGAAGCTACCAACTGCTCGGTGAGGCCATTGGATACATCTCGACGCCGATTCCGTTTTCCGAGGCCTTCACAGCCATCCAGACCGGAGTAGTTGACGGCGTGCTCGGTGCAGGGGCGGAGGGGTACTACGCCTCCTTCCGCGATGTGACTCAGAGCTATATCCCAGCCAACACGCATTTCGAGGTCTGGTACCTGCTCATCAATACCGGTGTGCTGGAAGGGCTCGAGGACACCGCCCGTGCCAACCTAGAGACGGCGGCTGCAGAGTTCGTGGCGAAGCGCTGGGAAGTAGCGCCGACCGAGCAGAAAACTTTCGAGCAGCGGCTTGCCCAGGCCGGCGCCACTATCAACGAGTTGACGTCGGAGGAGCTTTCCGCTCTCGCCACCTCGGTCCGTGAGAAGGTCTGGCCCGAGGTCGTCAACGACATAGGTGCAGACTTCGCGCAGCCGATCCTCGATCAGCTCGCAAAGTAGCGGCCAATAGCGGGGGCGGTGCCCGACCGCCCCCTCTTCTTCTCCCTGTTTGACTGGACCAGGATCATGGATGCCCATTTCACAATCATCGGCGGCGGCGGCGGCTTGTCGATTGCCTGGGGCCTCGCGCACCACCGGCATCGGGTAATTGTCCTTGACGCAGGTGCCCTTGATTTCCGGGATTCGCGCGGCAACTTCGGCCTCGTATGGGGGCAGGGCAAGGGCTGCCGAGTTGCGAGCGCGACCCTTTCTCGACGTCGCCTATTCGCCCGCGGAGGCAAAACTGACTCCCGCAGACGACACCATAGTCTGCTGCTGCGAATAGGTCACCGCCGGCACGATCCCTGGATTTGCACGTCTCGGATGCCTCGGGCCGAACCAGACGAAGGCTTTCGGCCGCGCCGGAATGGGTCCTTGTCAGGGCAGGTATTGCGGCTTGACGGTCAATGACCTCCTGTCCGCGGCCAACTCGTCGGAGCCAGAGGTCACCGGATACTACCGCTTCCGGCCTCCTTTCAAGCCGGTGACCTTGGGTGAGTTGGCCGGGCTTGTGGACGATGCCGCCGGATCCCAAGCAGCCCCCTCTCAAATGATTTCTCGCGAGGCACGCTCTCGTACCCAAGCCAAGAAAGGACAAACAATGATTAAACGCATCGAGAAGACCAAGATCATGCACCGGGTCGTTGAACACAGTGGCGTTGTTTATCTGGGCGGCGTGATTGCCGACGAGGTCAATGGCACATCGATGCGGGCCCAGGTAACTGAGGTCTGCGGAAAGATTGAGAAGCTACTGTCTGACGCTGGAAGTGACAAAAGCAAGCTTCTTTCCGCGACTGTGTTTATCACGGACATGAGCCAGAAGGCGGAATTGAACGATGTATGGACCTCCTGGCTGCCGGCTGAAGATCTACCCTGCCGCGCGACAATCGGCGTGTCCGACCTGGGACAGAATGTCCTGATTGAAATCGTGGTGACTGCGGCCGCATAGGCTCCGCACATTCCCGAAAGTACTGAGACGGCAGTTGAGCGGCGCGGTGCGCGCCCGCCATGGGGAGAGTATTATGAATTCAAACGATAAGACAGTAGGGGTCATTGGTGCCGGTATCGTTGGCGTTTGCACCGCGCTGACGCTTCAACGTCAAGGGTTCAAGGTTACCATTATCGACCCTAACCCTGCAGGCGAAGGCGCCTCGTTCGGTAATGCCGGGTGTTTCAACGGATCTTCCGTTGTGCCCATGTCTATGCCGGGAATGATTACCAGTGTGCCGAAGTGGCTCCTTGACCCGATGGGTCCGCTGTCTATTCGCCTTGGCTACTTTCACAAAATCACACCCTGGCTGGTCCAGTTCTTGCTTGCAGGGCAACCGGCCAAGGTCGAGGAGCAGGCGCGAGCTCTGCGCAGCTTGATCGGAAACACCGTTCCTCTGATTACGTCCTTGGCGAAAGAGGCTGGTGCAGAGCATCTGCTTCGGCACGAAGGCCACCTCTATGTGTATCGTACAGAGGCGCAGTTTGCGAAGGATCAGGGTGGTTGGGAACTGCGTCGCAGCAATGGTGTGACTTCAAACATTCTCAACGCAGACGAACTCCGGGACTTTGACCCCAACCTGTCCCGCGCTTTCACCAAGGGCATCTTGATCAAAGAGAACGGGCATACCACCAACCCGCACGAACTGGTCACATTGCTCTTCAAGAAAGTGATCGCCAATGGCGGCATTTTGGTGTCCAGCCGTGTGACCGGCTTTGAAGTCAACGGACAGATCCTGAGCGCCGTCGAAACGGAAAACGGAAAAGTAAACCTTGACGCAGCGGTAATTGCGGCCGGCGCTCATTCAAAGCCACTCGCCGCCTTGCTGGGAGACAATGTGCCGCTTGATACCGAGCGGGGGTATCACATCGTGATCCGCGACCCAGAGGTTCAGCCACGCATTCCGACCACGGACGCAGTCGGAAAATTCATAGCGACCCCGATGGAAACGGGCCTCCGGATCGGTGGGACTGTTGAGTTCGCCGGCTTGGACGCGGCACCGAACTGGAAGCGAGCTGATGTTCTCTACGATCACGCCCGTGCTCTTCTTCCCGCAATCGCCTCGGTGAGGCCGGAGGACCGCTACACGAAATGGATGGGTTATCGCCCGAGCGTGCCGGACTCACTCCCAGTCATCGGTTACGCGCGTCGCACGCCAAATGTCGTCTATGCATTTGGCCACGGGCATTTGGGAATGACCGGAGCGCCAATGACGGCGATGCTCGTCTCTGAGCTTATCTCCGGGATGAAACCATCCATCGATCTCTCCCCATTCTCTCCTTCGCGTTTTTCAAAGGCCGGGAAGAAGAGCTCGGGAAGCAAGTTCCTGAAGTCTCCCGCGAGCAAAAACTCGGTGTGAGCGGCTAGTTCGCCCACGATCCCTACCAGAAACACCTGAGGACAATCATGACCAAAATAGAGTCCATTTTCACGCAGAACGCGCCTGAACCTCTAGGACATTACAGCCATGCTGTAAGAGCTGATGGCCTGATCCACGTTTCGGGCCAGCTTCCGATCAAGGCGGGCGATCAAAATATTGCTTCAAGCCTGCCCTTCGAAGAGCAGGCGCACCTGGTCTTGCGTAATCTGCTGTCTATTCTGGATGCAGCAGGCGCTGGTTCCCGCGACGTGGTGAAGGTTACAGCCTACATCGTCGGGGTAGGGCAGTGGGGTATATTCAACGCTGCTTTTGCTGAAGCCTTTGGTGACGTGCGCCCGGCGCGCTCAGTTGTTCCCGTGCCGGAACTTCACCATGGATTTCTGATCGAACTGGACGCTGTCGCGCTCGATCCCCACGCGCCATCCGGAAGCAAGGAAAAACCTGAGCGAACGGAGTAAGTATAGATGCTGATTCCAGAATATAGGGACATGCTGGCCGCGCATAAGCGCATCCAGCCTTATATCCGACGCACGCCGGTGCGAGTCTCGGAGTATCTGAACGAGCTGACCGGCGCGCAGCTGTTCTTCAAGTGCGAGAACTTCCAGGAGCCGGGGGCTTTCAAGGTCCGCGGCGCCGCCAATGCGGTCTTCGGCCTGGACGACGCGCAGGCGGCCAGAGGCGTGGCGACCCATTCATCGGGCAACCACGCCTCTTGCCTTTCCTATGCCGCGATGCGCCGAGGCATCCCCTGCAACGTGGTCATGCCGCGCACCGCACCGCAGGCCAAGAAGGACACCGTGCGCCGCTATGGAGGCGTTATCACCGAATGCGAGCCGTCCACGTCTTCGCGCGAGGAAACCTTCGCCAAGGTGCAGGCGCAAACGGGCGGCGATTTCGTCCACCCCTACAACGATCCGCGCGTGATCGCCGGGCAGGGCACATGTTCCAAGGAGTTCATGGAGCAGACCGGCGGGCTGGACATGGTGGTCGCGCCGATCGGCGGCGGCGGGATGATCTCGGGCACCTGCCTGACGCTTTCGACGCTGGCGCCGGAAACCAAGGTGATCGCCGCCGAGCCCGAGCAGGCCGACGACGCGTATCGCAGCTTCAAGGCGGGCCACATCATCGCGGATGATGCGCCCAAGACCATCGCGGACGGTTTGCTGGTGCCGCTGAAGGACCTGACCTGGCACTTCGTCAGCAACCATGTGTCCGAGATCTACACGACTTCGGACGCCGAGATCGTCGACGCGATGAAGCTGATCTGGAAGCACCTGCGCGTCGTGATGGAGCCCAGCAGCGCCGTGCCGCTGGCGACCATCCTGAAGAACAAGGACGCATTCGCCGGCAAGCGCGTCGGCATCATCATCACCGGCGGCAATGTCGATCTCGACAAGCTGCCCTGGCTCTGAGGAGAGACACTATGAACGCACCCGTGAACTTCGACAACCTAGAAGTCGGCTTCGACGTGCCCGCGCTGCCGGGCATGGACGAGAAGGATATCCAGACGCCCTGCCTGATCCTCGACCTGGATGCGCTGGAGCGCAACATCAAGAAGATGGGCAACTATGCCAAGGCGCACGGGATGCGCCATCGCGCCCATGGCAAGATGCACAAGTCGGTCGATGTGCTGAAGCTGCAGGAAGAACTGGGCGGCGCGATCGGAGTCTGCTGCCAGAAGGTGTCCGAGGCCGAGGTCTTCGTGCGCGGCGGGATCAAGGATGTGCTCGTCTCCAACCAGGTGCGCGACCCGCAGAAGATCGACCGCCTGGCCCGCCTGCCGAAGCTGGGCAGCAGGATCATCGTCTGCGTGGACGACGTGGCGAACGTGGCCGACCTGTCGGCTGCCGCGCAGAAGCACGGCACCACGCTGGAATGCTTCGTGGAGATCGATTGTGGCGCGGGCCGCTGCGGCGTGAAGACCTCTGATGCGGTCTTGGAGATCGCCAAGGCCATCGACGCGGCGCCAGGGCTAAAGTTCACCGGCATCCAGGCCTATCAAGGCGCCATGCAGCACATGGACAGCTACCAGGACCGAAAGGCCAAGCTAGACGCCGCCATTGCCCAAGTGACCGATGCCGTCGAGGCGCTGAAGGCCGAGGGGCTGGAACCGGAACTGGTCTCGGGCGGCGGCACCGGCAGCTATTACTTCGAAAGCAACTCGGGCGTTTACAACGAACTCCAGTGCGGCTCCTACGCCTTCATGGACGCGGATTATGGCCGCATCCACGACAAGGACGGCAAGCGCATCGACCAGGGCGAATGGGAAAACGCGCTGTTCATCCTGACCTCCGTCATGTCCCACGCCAAGCCGCATCTTGCGGTAGTGGACGCGGGCTTGAAGGCGCAGTCGGTCGATAGCGGGCTGCCACTCGTCTATGGCCGCGACGATGTAAAATACATCAAGTGCAGCGACGAGCACGGAGTGGTCCAGGACGACAACGCCGTTCTCGAGGTCAACGACAAGCTGCGTCTGGTGCCGGGCCATTGCGATCCGACCTGCAACGTCCACGACTGGTATGTCGGCGTCCGCAACGGCAAGGTAGAGACCCTGTGGCCGGTTTCCGCGCGCGGGAAGGCCTACTGAGGCTGAGACTATAATTTTCTAATAAACGCACCTGCGCTACCCTTAGCTGCGGGTGCGTTTTAATTTCTTGTTCAGGCTCAATGGCGGCGCTGAGGTTGAGCTGCCCCTCTCCCTGGGGCCCGAGGTCCGACGTGTGTTCGAGGAGAACTGGCGGGTCTATGGCATCCGCAAGGTCTGGCGGCAGCTCGTCCGGGAGGACTTCGATGTCGCGCGTTGCACTGTGGCAAGGCTGATGAAAGACATGGGAATTCAAGGCATCATCCGTGGCAAGCCGCATAGAACGACGATATGGTTCAAGATCCGCAAGGTGACCGGCTCTCATAGCCTTTGGGAATACCTTGAGGCGGCGAGCCCGATGAACTCATTTGATCACAGCGGAAATGTTGCGCTGTTCGATCCGCAGCGCAATCTCTTCATCGCGTTCACTGGCTGAATGTCCGGAATGTCCGCAAAGCTGCCGGATGGTCAGATGGAGACTAAGGTCTGCTTTTCGCCACATCTGGACCGAACTCAGACGTTTATGTCACTGGCTAAATCCACCGTTTTTGCCCTTCGAACGCGAACACAACCGCTCAGATTTCTTAAGCATCGAGTAGCGCGTCGATCACCGCGCATTCCGGCGCGGCATCACCAGTGCATCGTGCAACGGTGTCCGACAAAACGCGCTCGATCCGCTTCAGGTCGGCGATCTTGGCTCGAACGTCTGTCAGATGATCTTCGGCGATCATCTGCACCTCGGCGCATGTCCGGCATCGGTCATCGACCAGCCCAAGCAGCCCGCGAACCTCTTCAAGAGAAAAGCCTAGATCGCGGGACCGCATGACGAATTTCAGCCGCTTGACGTGGGTATCATCGTAGCTGCGATAGCCTTTCACACTGCGCGGCGGGTCCGGCATGATCCCGATTTTCTCGTAGTAGCGAATGGTTTCCAGGTTGCAGCCCGTTGCGCGGGCCAAATCGCTCCGCCGAATAGATCTCACGCTTGTGTTACTCATTGTGCCAAAAAATCCCTTGATCCTGTATCAACTACAGACCCTAGAACGGTGGAAATATCTGTTCAAGGAAGATTCGATGGAACAAAATTTGGCGGAACTTCCGCAATCTCGGTCGCAGAAAATTGGCGACGAAACCACCAAGGGATGGGGCGTGACCGGCCTCGGCGTCCTCGGTGCGCTGGCGATGACCTCGTGCTGCATCCTTCCATTGGTGCTGGTCAGCTTTGGCGTAACAGGCGTGTTCATCGCGCAGCTCGGGGCGCTCTATGCCTACAAGTGGTACACCTTCGCGCTGAGCGCCGCGTTCTTGGGATACGGCTTCTACAAGGCTTACAAGCCTGTAAATGCCGAGTCCTGTGCCGATGGCACCTGCGCCCGCCCCATCGACCGCCGCATCATGCGCGCAACCCTCTGGGCCGCGTCCGCGATTGTCGCTGTTGCTATGATCTTTCCCTACATCACCCCCATCATCCTGAAATTCTGAACGAGGACCATGACCATGAAGCATCTCCTTTTATACGCCCTGACCATCGCCGCACTCTCGACCCCGGCCCTCGCTGAAGAGCGCCAGGTCGAGATCGCCGTCAGCGAACTGACATGCCCGTCCTGTTCGTTCATTGTTGCCAGTTCGATGCGCGGTGTTCCTTCGGTCGAGATTGCTGCGTTCCAGGACGGCCCCGAATACGGACAGGGTGTTTACAGCGTGACCTACGATGACGCCGAGACTTCCATCGAAAGCATCATCGGCGCGGTGACGGCCAATGGCTATCCGGCGCAAGTGCTGCCTGACGCAGCCTCCTGAGCCGTCTGCAATGCGTGACAATCTGATGGGTGGGCTGTTGGCCTTCGGAATAGCAGCTCCGGTCGTGGTCGTCTGCTGCGGCGGGGGAACTGCCGTGCTCGCAGCGTTGTTCGGCGGCATTGGTGCCTGGCTCTCCGGGGTAAACGGTATTGCCGTGCTGGTTTTGACGGGTCTGACCTACTTGATCGTCCGCGCACTGCGTCGTTCGCACATGAGACGCGCCTCCAGCTCAGACCCATCACAACGAAAGACGGCCCCTTGACTGACACACCTGAAAATCCCGACCGCCTGCTGAAATGGGGGCTTGGCGGTGCGCTCTTCGCCGCGCTCTGCTGCTTTACACCGCTTCTGGTCGTCATCATTGCTGGCGTCGGGTTGTCGGCCCTCACGGGTTGGCTCGATTACGCCCTGTTCCCGCTGCTGTTTTTCAGTCTCGCCGTGGTGGCACAGGCCCTTTGGCTGCGCGCTGGCAAGCCGGGACCGGCCCCGAAACTCTGGGCCACCGGCCTCGCGGCAGTTCTGTCGATCCTGATCATTCTCCTCGAATTCAGGTTCGCAATACGGATCACAATCGGCGTTTTCGCCGCCACAGCACTCTACGCGGTTCTCGTGAACCGTGCGCAAAAGAAAGGAACGCTCTCATGATGATGGGATGTTGCACCGCCACCGGTATGTTCTTCGGTCTTCTCGGCATGTTGACACCGCTGATCGCAATCGGCGCAGTCATCTATCTGCTCGCGGCTAAATCGAGAAATCACGAATCAAGTGAGGTACGCTGAGATGAAAGACCTAATTAAAGGCGGCTACGGCCAAGGCGGCTATGACCTGATCGTCCTCGGGGCGGGGTCGGCGGGGTTCTCCGCCGCAATTACTGGCGCGGATGCCGGAAAGCGCGTCGCTCTCGTGGGACATGGCACCATAGGCGGAACCTGCGTCAACGTGGGATGCGTGCCGTCCAAGGCAATGATCCGCGCGGCAGAGGCCGTGCACGGTGCGGGAGCTGCCAAACGGTTCCCCGGTCTATCAGGCCATGCGCAAGTCGATGATTGGCAGACGCTCGTTCAGTCCAAAGACGATCTGGTAGAGACCCTGCGCCAGAAGAAATACGCGGACCTTTTGCCGGAATATGAGAGTGTCGATTACATCGACGCAGGTCCCGCGCGGCTGATCGAAGGTGGCGTGGCAGTCGGTGATAGAATCCTGAAAGCACCGAAGACCATCATCGCCACGGGCGGGCGTCCCATCCTGCCGACCATCGACGGCATCGAGGAAATCGGCGCGCTCGACAGCACCAGCCTTCTGGAACTCGAAGCGCTGCCGAAAAGCCTGATCTTCATCGGCGCGGGCTACATCGGCGCGGAGCTGGCCCAGATGATGAGCCGCATGGGCGTGAAGGTCACGCTCGTCGCCCGGTCGCACCTGCTGCCCGGCGCGGAGCCGGAAGTCTCGGAGGCGCTGGCGGAGGCGTTCGAGGCCGAAGGGATCACCCTTCTGACCGGATTGAGCTACGACACCGTGCGCCGCGACGTTGCTGCGGGCGTGACGTTGCGCGTGATCCAGAACGGAAAGCCTGTCGAAGTGACGGCGGATCATCTTGTTGCGACCGCTGGCAGGCGGGCAAATACCGAAGATATGGGCCTGGACGCAATCGGCGTGGAAACAGACGCACGTGGGTCCATCGTCGTCGGTGAGGATATGCAAACATCGGTGCCCGGCATCTAGGCCCCGTACGCACGAAGGGGTTCAAAAACGGCCACATTTCATGAGAGTGCTGTTGTGCGCTTGATGCGGTCGATTGTTGCGACACCGACGTTGAAGTCGCGCGCGATGGCACGAATGGATTTTCCCTCTTTGAGCATGGCCCTGACCTGATCCTGCTGGTGTGGTGTCAGCTTCAGCTTGCGTCCGAACTTCACGCCGCGTTTCTTTGCGGAGGTCCGTCCTTCTTCTGTGCGTTCATTGATGATGTTGCGTTCAAGTTCAGAAAGTCCAGCAAAAACAGTAAGTAAGAACTTTCCCATGGAGCTTGTTGTGTCGGCCCAGGGTTCCCGCAGGGAGCGGAATGATGCTCCGACGGCCTCTACCTTCTGGGTAATCACGAAGAGATCACTGGTTGATCGGGCCAGACGGTCGAGGCTGGTGACGACCAACGTATCACTGGGCTGTAGGGAAGCGATCATCTTTTCAAGCTGAGGCCTGCGCCGGTCAAACCCCGTGATTTTTTCCTGGAAGATCGTGTCACAACCTTCGCTCTGGAGGTGTTCGATCTGACTTTCTAGGTTCTGGCCAGTCGTCGAGACCCTCGCGTACCCGATCAGCATGGATTTTGCCCGGATTTAAGGCGCCACATACGGAACAAATATACGGATTTTACAAGGCGCTGATTTTGCGCACAAAAAAGGTCGTTCCGTTTGTTATAAGTTTCGGAACATGTCATGCTGCCATCCTCACCTCTTCGAGAGGTAAACGCGTGTCCATATCAAGATCGAAGACGCCGTATGGGTTGAAGTGGCTGTGCGGCAGTGGGTTCAGCGCCGCCATGTCTCGGTCTGTCATTTTTTCGCGCCAGGCGTGCTCACGGAGCACCTCCTGGATCATAAGGGTGTTCACGTAGACCATCGCCGCTTGCAGCAGATGCAGGCTGAGGACAGAGATTTCATGATCGTCACGACGATTGGACACCAGCTCATTGCCATTGCCGTAGAAGATGAAGTCGTTCACCCCGTTCCAGCGCTCTATAACATTGAGTCCAGAATGGATCTCGCGGCGCAGCTCCGCGTTGCCGAGATACCGGCACAGAAAGATCGTTTTAACCGCCTTGCCCAATTCCAACAGCGCCGAGAACACCGGGTGCGTTTGGCCCCGTGTAAAGCGGCGTAGGATGGTTTCCGCGTCTGCTGTCCGCAGCTTGAGGGCGCTCGCAAGGCGGATCATCTCATCGTAATGCTGCCCGATCAGACCCCAGTCGATGGGCCGGGCCATGCAAATAGACTCGATATTTGCGAAGCGATGGTCGGTTTGCTTGTCCGCGCGGGCGAGCTTTTGGTTGGCGATACCCTTCAGGCGCGGCATCAAGTCGAAGCCGAGAAGATGGCAAAAGGCGAACCCCACGACACTTTGCCCGTGGGTATCAACAAACTGGCGGTCGATATCCAGGTCCGTGCCGTGGTGCAGCACGCCTTCGATCATGGAAGCGACCTCTGAAGACGAGACTTGTTTCATCTGTGAGTGGACGCAGGTGGCCTGCTTATCAACATGCCAGTAGATCATCACCCCGCGCCCGCCATAGCGCTGGTGCCACTCTGTCATCAGGTTCTGGTCCCAGGAAGCCAACTGCGTGGAATCCGAGGCACAACTCGTGCCCGCATCTCCCCAGATATCGGCGCTTCGGATGCGGTAGGTGGCGTCTGCAATCCGCCGGGTTGCATCCTGAAGCGCTGTTTTGTGAACGAAGCGTTGCCGGATGTAGAGCAGTTCTTTGTAGCTGACCTTATGGGGGCCCGCCGCAATGGCCTTGAGCCCAATATTCGTCCCGATCCCAAACAGGGCCAGCAAGAGGCGCCGGGAGACCTCTTCCTGTGGCAAGGTCTGCCGAGATCCCGCCGCACGGAACAGCGGCGTGAACTCCGTGCGCAGGTCAACTTCCTTCAGCACATCAAGCAGGCTGGTCATCGGCCACCGTCGGCCGAGCTCTGCTTTCAGGTCTTCAAGCCCCACAGGATCAGTTTGTGGCTTCAAGGGGCGTAGAGACAGGCGCGTGCCGCCACCCCGGGACTTGAGTGTGACATCCTTGTTGGCCGGGAAGCTTTGATCGAAGGAGATCAAG
>NZ_CP021432.1 GCF_002158905.1 Yoonia vestfoldensis | reverse complement strand
CTGCGGGTGAAGCTTCTGCGTCCGATGGCCACAGAAATCCTCGCGCTGACCGAGTTCTCGAAGTCGCACTGGGAAGAGATCGATGATGCGATATTCGAACAGCTCTGGCAGGCCGAGGTCGAGGCAGTGCCGGAGTTCACCACCTCAAAGATTACGCTCATCTGCGGGCTTCTCCTGCCGATCTGGGATCGGCTTCCCGCTGACAACATGCGCATCTACCGCCTTCAGACCGAGGATGGGGAGCGCGCCATCGGTCGACTGGTCAGCCAGGAGCAGCTTCTCAATGTCTTTGCACGCCTTGGTCTCGATTGCCAGATCGAGATGACGCCGCGGGAAGTGCTCGCCGCCGTGATGGAAGCCAGGACGACGCTGAACCTCCTCGGCGGCTATCAGCTGCGCCGGTCGCTGGTCATGGGGCAGCCGAGGCTTGAGCTGATAGGTGCTTCAGGCGCGGCCCTGCCCGGACTGAAGGCAATGGGCTGTTTCACGGAAGTGATCCAGTGGAAGACGCGGGTGTTCATTCCGGTCGACGGCATCGAGGTGCTGACACGGGTCCTTGCCGAGCATCCAGTTGGCGCCGGCACATCGGAGGCCGCCGCATGAGCGCGCGCCACAGTATCGCGGACCTCTCGGCCGATCTGGCAGACCATGCCGAGAGTTTCTGCCGCCAGTATTTCCCCGAGGGGCGCAAGCTGGGTAATTATTGGCAGGTCGGCGACACGTCCGGTGCAAAGGGCCAGAGCCTCGCCATCCGTCTGCAGGCGCAGGTTGGTCGTAAAGCCGGGTCCTGGCAAGATTTCGCGACGGGTGAATATGGCGACCTGATCGACCTGCTGCATGAACGGCTTGGGTCTGTCACGCTCAAGGAGACCCTGAGGGAGGCTCGATCCTTCCTCGGCGAAGCCCCCTGCCCTGCCGTACCTCGAGACACCCAAAGGGCTGAGCGCCCGGATGCAGCCTCCAGCAAACGCATCGCGCGGGCGCGCAAACTTTTCGCTGCTGGCAAGCCGGTGTTTGGCACCTTGGCCGCCACCTATCTGCAGGGGCGCGGGATCACACGGCTCGGCCCGGCCCTGCGCTATCACGCGCGTGTCTTCCTGCGGCAGGGCGAGGACGACCCCGATCTGCTGGAACGGGCCCCTGCCCTACTGGCAAAGATCACCGACAATCGCGGCCAGATCACCGGATGCGCAAGGGTTTTTCTCGACCCGTCCACCGGCGGTTTGGCCGAGATCGAGAGCCCGAAGCGGATCCTCGGACAGCTGCACGGCCATGCCATCCGCTTCTGGTCCGGCAAGGCGCGCAGCGATCTCATCGTCGGTGAAGGTCTCGAGAACACCCTCTCGGTCGGCACGGCTCTCCCCGAGTTCGATCTCGCCTCCTGTCTCACTGCCACCCATCTCGGCCTCTTCATCCCGCCGCCGAGGATCAAGCGTATCTGGATCGCGCGGGACAATGACGAAGCTGGACGCGACGCATCAATAAGATTGCTTAACCAACTGGAATCGCTTGGAATTACCTGTGGTGATCTCGTACCAAACATGGGCGATTTCAACGACGATCTGCGGGCATTTGGCAAAGATGCGCTGCGCCGTTCTCTGCTAAAGGCCATGAAAGCACAAGGTCTGGAGATCGAGGACGGGTGACCGCCAACCTCCCCGGGGATGCCTGACCGGGCAAAGGTTTCGCCGGTTCTATCTGATCCCGTTTGGACAAGGGGAGCGATGGACCGGCGGGTCGGAGCAGAGTGCTCCTCGCCCGGGCAGCAATGCGCCCGCTACCCGGAAAATTCCCCTGCCCCACCACATGACCGTGGCGGGCCATTCCTCGCGGGAACAATTTTCCGGTCCGGGTCACATTCTCCGCTGCGCTCCGATCCTGACGGATGCGGCCCGGTCGCCGCCGGTCCTGTTATCGCCCCATCCAAATCGGGTCAGATCAAACAGAGGAACCAGACAATGCCCCATCAGACAGACATCCAAGAGGAAACCGGCGTGACCTCCGCCATCCTCGACCACCTCGCACTTCACGTCGCAACGCCCGGGCCCGGCGAGACCGATCATCGCCCCCTGCCCCAGCCCGACGAGGTCGAACTCGCCATGGCGACGCTCTTTGACACCACCATCGGCCTCCTCACCGGAAGCCAGTTGGAAGACAATCTCGAAGAGATGCTCTGGTCCCTGACCTCGATCTTCCATCGCCGGCTCACCCATATCCAGAAGCTCCTCGATGACAACGAATTCGAGGTCCGGGAAAGTCTGGCCATCCAGGACGGCTCCGAGGTCGCCTCGGTCGAACTCGAGCGCCTCCAGATGATCGGGCTGAAGCTCTGGGACCATCGCGACGCTTTCGAGCAGATGCGCGATCTGGCCGTGGACCACTTCTCGGCCGCCACCGGTTCACCCTGGCTGCCCCGCACCGGATCCAAGGTCTCGCATCGCGGTCTCACCTCCGCCGTGGTGGACAGCCGGGCCTATCTCTCGGCCAAGCGGCGCAAGGAGACCGAGGTTCACTGCCCCGAAGGCACGCGGATCGCCTTCTCGGGCGGGGACTATCACGCCTACGACCTGATCTGGTCCGTCCTCGATGCCACCCATGCGAAATACCCAGACATGATTCTTTTACACGGCGGCACACCAAAAGGTGCCGAGATGATCGCTGCCCGCTGGGCAGATACCCGTGGTGTCACGCAGGTGGCGTTCAAACCCGACTGGAAGAGCCATGGCAAGGCTGCCCCCTTCAAGCGCAACGACAAGATGCTCGAGACCATGCCCCAGGGTCTGATCGCCACGCCCGGTTCGGGCATCACCGAGAATATCGTCGACAAGGCCCGCAAACTCGGCATCCGCATCAAGAGGATCGGGGCTTAGGCCCCGGTTCACGCACCGCGCAGGAGATCCCGCACGACCACAGCCTCGGAGTAATGGAACGCTACCCTTGTGGTGGACTTGGTGCACGACGCAATATCTAGAAAGTGCTTGCACGAATCTGGCTGGTCGGGCAATAGTCTCGAAAAATAACGCGCGGTCACATAAAAAACGCGCCCACGGATCGGGGCAGACATGAGCGAAGCAGAACAGGATCTTGATATCGCCATCGGGCACTACGCGGAACTTCTCGCGTCGAACCTGCATGCTCAGCGCGCTGCGCACTTCCCACCAGATGCAAAGAAGGTGATGCGCACTTTGACCAGCGGCGAAGCTGCTGAGCTCCTTGGCGTCGACCATACCTATCTTCGGAAGCTTCATCGAGAAGGAAAGATCGTTGACGTCGAGACGACGGCGGGAAGTCATCGCCGCTATACGCTCGACGATATCTGGGAAATCCGGCAGACGCTTGAAGGAAATGCAAAAAAGTCTGGAACTTACGTGCCTGGGCGTCGCGACGGTGACGAGCTTCAAGTCATATCAGTGGTGAACTTCAAGGGCGGCTCCGGCAAAACGACGACGTCTGCTCACCTCGCTCAGCGCTTGGCGCTAAAGGGGTACAGGGTTCTTGCGATCGATCTCGACCCCCAAGCATCTCTTTCGGCTCTTCATGGAATCCAGCCAGAACTCGACCTTATGGAGGGCGGAACCCTCTATGATGCCGTTCGCTACGACGATCCGGTTCCGATCGCCGAAGTGATCCGCAAGACTTACATCCGCGGCCTTGATCTTATCCCGGGCAACCTTGAACTCATGGAGTTCGAGCACGAGACGCCTGCTGCTATCCAGCGAGGCGGAGCGAAGGCGTTCTTCGCGAGAGTTCATGACGCACTCGATAGTGTTGAAGCAAACTACGACGTTGTTGTGATCGACTGCCCGCCGCAGCTTGGTTTCTTGACGATGTCAGCACTTTCTGCGTCCTCGGGTGTCCTCGTGACGGTTCACCCGCAGATGCTTGACCTCATGTCGATGTCTCAATTCCTGCGAATGACTGCGGATCTCCTGGGAGTGATCAGGGATGCAGGCGCAAATCTGCGCTTCGATTGGCTGCGCTTCTTGCCAACGCGATACAAAGTCGGCGACGCGCCACAAACCGAAGTCATCGCCTTCATTCGCGGGCTGTTTGGGAGGTCGGTCCTGACCAATCACATGGTTGAATCGACCGCAATATCTGATGCCGGCTTGACCAAGCAAACGCTCTACGAAGCTGACAAAAAGGACTTCACGCGTCAGACGTTTGATCGTGCGATCGAATCCATGAACGCAGTGAACGATGAGATCGCTGAAATCATCCAGAACACATGGGGTCGGAATGGCAAGAAAGCCTAAACTTGGCCTGCCGCTGCAGACCCTTCGCAACGCTCCTGACGCTCTTGAAGGGCGCCGACTGCGTGGCGGTGTATTTGAGATCGATCCGGCGCAGATCCTTACCGAAGGACGGTTGGATGACAGGCTTCAGATTGAAGTTGAGGGCCTGAAGAACTCTATTTCCAAGAACGGTCAGCGTGTGCCCGTCTTGGTGCGCCCACTGGAAGGCGATCGCTACAACCTGATCTATGGCCGCAGACGCTTGGAAGCATGTCGCGAACTCGGTATCAAAGTTCGAGCCATCGTCACAGAGGTTGAGGGTGATCAAGCGCTTCGAGATCAGCTTCTCGAGAACCAAGAGCGTCGTGATCTGAGCTTTATTGAGCGTGCGCTCGTTGCGACGGCACTTCTGGACGGTGATCATTTGGAAGGGGCTGAGCGCACCAATCGAGGTGTCGCCGAAGTCCTTAACCTCCACGAAGCCGGGGTTTCACAACTCTTGAGTGTCGTTCGGACGGTCGGCGAGGAACTCATCCAGGCAATTGGTGCGGCTCCCGGGATTGGTCGCCCGAGATGGGAAGAGCTCAAAAAGGCTTTGGGTGCCTACGACGGTGATCGAGACCAACTGCAAGCCGTAGCTCATGCAGCCAAGTCCGAAAGTTCCGGCTCGGTCGATGAGGTTTCTGAGCGTGCGTTTCTCGCAGTTCTGGCAGCCGCGAAGAGCGCAGAGAAGAAAGCAAGCCCGTCTAGAAAAGGCGTGCCTGCTTTGGCGATCCCCGGTGTCGGAGCTGCGACGGTCAAGACCAGCCGCCAAGGCAAGCAGCTTAAACTCGATCTGACTACGGATGAACCTGATTTTATCAGCTGGTTGGAGGGCAATGCCCCAAAGCTGATTACCGAGCTTCATGAGCGCTGGAAGCGTTCAGAAGACTGAGGAAGAGCAACCAACAAGAAGGAGGCACGATACAGGCAAAAAGAAAAAGGCCCCGAGAAGCTAGCTTCACGAGACCTTTGTAAGGTTTCGCACCGGGATCAGCCCGCTACAAAATCTCAGTTTTCGCACTTCTGAATGTAGCGTTCTGGCCCCTACCCCGCAAGCGCAAAGCGATTCGCGGGCCCTAGAATTTTTGTCTTCGTGAACATTTTCATGGAGTACACACCAATTTCGCCGTTTATGCGGCCGATTTCGCACGCTCATTTGCGCGTCATCGAGCGACCCGAGGCATCTGTTCCGGCCAGACCCGTTAACAAGTGGGAACTCCTGCGCGAGCTCTCCAAGGCGCAAGCGGCCTTTGGGGTCTCGGAACGTGATCTGACTGTTTTGCAGGGGCTCCTCAGCTTCTTTCCGGACGATGCGCTTGGCGGGAACGCCGAGATGGTCGTCTTCCCCTCGAACAAGGCGATCTGCGAGCGCCTGAATGGCATGCCGTGCTCAACGATGCGTCGTCACCTCGCGCGTCTCGTCGAGGCTGGCTTGCTCCAGCGGCGCGATAGCCCCAATGGGAAGCGCTACGTCCGCAAGCACGGCGAAGACCGCGTCGCCTTTGGCTTCGATCTTTCCCCGCTCTACTGCCAGTCCGAGGAGATAGCACGGGCCGCAGAGGCCGTACGTGAGGCTGAGGAGCGCGTCAGGCGCCTGAGAGAGGTCGTAAGCCTCATGCGACGCGATCTCGCGGCCCTCGCCGAGTTCGGAGACGAGATGCAGCCAGGCCTAGGCTTCTGGGATCAGCTTCGCGACAAGGCTGCCCTCACAGCCCGCGCGCTTCGCCGCAAGCTTTCAATTGAGGACCTCGCGGCCTATCGAGCCGATCTTGAAGCTCTCCTTGACCAGGCACGCAACATCATTGATGGCCCTGAAACAGAAGAAATGAACACCAATGATGCCCAATCTGAGCGTCACCATCATAATTCAAATAAAGAATCTATAGATTTTGAGCCGGCTTTAGAAAAAAGCGGGGCGGCGGCGGGTGTGCCAGATGTGGATACGAATGAGCCGGTGGCTGACGTTGATGAACAGGACACAAGACATCTGCCAAAGATCCCGCTTCACCTAGTGATAGCGGCATGTCCCTCGCTGAAGACCTTCTACCAAGGTGAGATCCGGCATTGGCATCAGCTTTTCGATGCGGCGGGCCATGTGCGGCCAGCCATGGGGATCAGTGCGTCTGCATGGGAAGAAGCACAGCGGTTCATGGGTCCGGAGCAAGCGTCGATCGTCGTTGCTGCGATGCTGGAACGCTTCGCCGACATAAGATCGCCTGGTGGATACTTGCGAGCTCTGACTGCCAAAGCTGCGGCCGGCGAGTTCTCCTGTGGGCCGATGGTCATGGCATTGATTGGGCGACGATCTGCAGCTTAACAGCTGTTAAGGTTGAGAGACTGCGTACTTTTCCGCCACCTCGGGACTGTCGACTTAACAGCTGTTAAAGTCCTGCCTCGCGAGCGTCAGAATATGAGAGGGAAAGGGTTGTTGGTTTGAGGGTGACGGGAAGTGAGATCGGAAGAGTGGCTTCCGGCGCCCGTCGTGGAGGAGATCTGATGGCGAAACCTGCCCAGAAAGTCACCCAGTCCCCGTTCCGGGACATTCCCTTCGACAAGCTCGTGCTGAGCCAGTCCAACGTCCGGCGCATCAAGGCCGGCATCTCGGTCGAGGAACTGGCCGAAGACATCGCCCGCCGCGGGTTGCTGCAAAGCCTGTGCGTCCGGCCCGTTCTGGCGGATGATGGGTCCGAGACAGGCAAGTTCAAAATACCCGCTGGCGGTAGGCGCTTCCAGGCCCTGTCACTCTTGGTGAAGCAGAAGCGCCTGGCCAAGACGACGCCCATTCCCTGCTTCGTGCGGGATGCGAAGTCCACGATCCTCGCCGAAGACGACTCGCTCGCCGAGAACATGAAGCGCGCTGTCCTGCATCCACTCGATCAGTTCCGCGCCTTCGTGGCGCTGCAGGAGAAGGGTCAGGGCGACGAAGAGATCGCAACCGCCTTCTTCGTCAGGCCGCAGGTGATCAAACAGCGCTTGAAACTCGCCGTCGTGGCCCCTGCCCTGCTCGAGCTTTATGCCGAGGATGAAATGACGCTGGAGCAGCTGATGGCCTTGACGGTTAACCCGGATCATGAGCGCCAGGTTCAGGTCTGGGAGGCGATCCGCTCGTCCTGGAACAAGGAGCCCTATCAGATCCGGCGGCTGCTGACGGAAACCTCGGTGCGGGCATCCGATCGTCGTGCTGTCTTTGTCGGCATCGATGCCTATGAGTCTGCTGGCGGCACCATGTTGCACGACCTCTTCCAGGGCGATGACGGCGGCTGGCTGGAAGACCCCGCCCTGTTCGATCGTCTGGTCAGCGAGAAGCTTCAGGCTGAAGCCGAAGCCATTGCGACCGAAGGTTGGAAATGGATCGAGGTCTCGCTCGACCTGCCCTATGGCTACAGCCACGGTTTGCGGCGGCTGAGCGGAGACCCGGCACCGATGACGGATGACGAAGGCGCGGCCCATGCCAAGCTTCTTGCCGAATACCGGGCGCTCGAAGAGGAATACGAGGGCCAGGATGAATTCCCCGAGGAAGTCGACGCGCGACTTGGCGAGTTGGAAATTGCGATGGAGAAGCTCGAGACTCGGCCGTTGATCTTCGACGATGAAGAGATCGCGCGGGCAGGGGCTTTTGTGACGCTTTATCGCATGGCGAGCTTGTCGTTAATCGCGGCTTTGTCCGGCCCGAGGATGAGCCTCGGGAATACGCTGATGTCTTCAGCTGTGAACCGACAGCAGGGCGCTGAGCTTTCAACGGGGAGTTACGCGGATGGTATCGGCCACGGTACGGAAATCACTTCTGCTGGTCAAGCGCTTGGCGCGAACGCACGCGACGACGAGGACGATGGTGCGTTGAAGCCCTTGCCTGAGCCCGTTCCCGACACCGAGCAGGCTGAAGATGCAGATCTTCTTGACTTCATCAGCTCAGACCGGCCAAGGATTAATGACAGGATGACAGTTCGCAAGATTACAATCCAGCGGCTTTCGTCAGGTTCACGCGGAAGCGGTCGCGGCGGCGTTGGTAGCGGCGGGTCATCTGTGCCGAAGCGTGGCCAAGGTGCTTCTGCACATACCGCTCGTCCACCTCGGCCGAACTGGCGAGACCTGCGCGCAGAGAATGGCCAGAGAACAGTGCCAGGCGTTCCTTTTCGGGCAGTTCGGATCGGATGCCGGCGTCCAGGACCGTTCGCTTGATCAGCCGCGCGACATGCTTGTCGTTCAGCCTTGTCTCCAGGGCCTTCTTTCCACCCCGAGTGGTGCCGACAAAGACCGGCCCGAAGTCGATCCTGGCGAAGTGCAACCACTGCTCGAGCGCATGCACAGGGCAGCTGGAGTTAGACGATCCCAGACCGATCTCGACCTCGCGCCAGCCGGTCTTGGCGTTGAGCGTCAGCACGGCGCCGTCGTCGAGGATCTCGATCCAGCCGCCTGAATCGGGCGTGTCGTCCTTTCCGACATCCAGGCTGACGATCTCGGAGCGGCGGAGCCCGCCGGCGTACCCGAGGAGCAGGATGGCGCGGTCCCTGAGCCCGCGCAGGTCGTAGGGCAGGGTGGCGACCATCGCGAGGATGTCCTCGGCCAGGATCGCTTCCTTCTGCACCGGCGGACGGGCGTGTTTGCGTTTGATCCCGGCCAGCACTGTTGCGATGTGGCGGTTCTTACGATCGAGGACAAAGCCGCGTTGCGCATAGTTCCAGGCAAGGCCGGAGAGGCGACGTTCGATGGTACTGACCGATAGGGCAGGGGAGGGGCCCGCTCCGGACGCCAGGTCTGCGAGATAAAGCCCGATCATTTCAGGCGACGGGGGCAGAGGCTCCGCGCCCTTCATCCGACACCACCGCGCGAAATGCGCCCAATCCTTGGCATAGGCTTTCAGCGTATTGTCAGAAGCTGCGGCGCGCGCATAATCTCGGGCGGCGTCGACCAGGCGATCAAGGCTGCCGGATCCCGCGACGTGGGCGGGTAGGGAGATGTCGTCGCTTTTTTCTTGATCGCTGTCGCCGTTCTGAGCGATACAAAACGCACCAGAGTTTGATGATGTCGACTTCTCGTCCTCTGAGGGCATTTTCCAGTGAATCCGGTGGTGAAATTAAACTGCGTCCTAGCATATCTCTTGATGTCCGATAATGCAAACTTATTGGACTTAAGTGAGAGCTGTAAGGTGGGGCGGTTACTTTGTTATTTGCTGGCTATAAGCGCCGTCATCAAATAGACTTCTCGCATGAAATCTGAGCGCATCGTCCAAGAACCGAACCTCACTACACTACTACGGATGCCGTCTTGGGTCACCTCCGCACGTGGCGAAACCTTTGAAGATGTGGCGTTTTTGTCAGGCGCGACACTAGCCACACTCGATGGTGTGGTTGGCCATCAGGTTGTGCCCCAAACCTTGCTGCGTGATCGTTTGGCACTGTCCGCGGCCGAGGCCTGTGTGCTCTTCTCGGGTCGCCCGGAACGGGCAGGGCAGTTGCGTGACGCGGTACATTTGCTTCGACCTGGCGATCTGCCGGGCCCAGCTGGAGAAATCTATCAGTGTTGGCGGCGTGCTGTTCAGCGGCCTGTTTCGATCAAGGCGTTGCATCGGGCTCTGCCGGACCACGCGCCAGAACAGTTAGCAACCTGGCTTGATGCCGAAACGGGGGCACCCATCACCCGAGCTGCACAAATCCTAGAGGCGGTTTTGACGGACAGCCCGCGCAGTGAGGTCCCAGCGCTTGTTCTTGCTGACGCCGCTCTTGCCCAGGCACTTGGATGGGACCATCTTATGCCGCTGCTTGTATCTGGTCTGAAGCGTGGTGATTTGCGCAAACGGGGCGACGAACTTCGGCTGGCCTGCCATCGGGCGGTGAGAATCTCTGCAGAACGTGTCGTTCATGTTGCAACAGATTTAACGCGGAAAACGGAGCGACTGAACGCGGTTGCGCCAAAGCTCCGGGCAAAAGGGGCCGCAGCAGCGGTGCAGATGTTTCTCACTCGTGATGCGATGACTCCTGCCGGGCTGACGTCTTTAAACTCGGACCGTGCCGCGCGGCGGTTTTGTGATCGGTTGGTTGAGCTGGGTGTTGTGCGTGAATTGACCGGGCGGGATACGTTCCGGCTTTACGGGGTGTAAATATGGCGAAGGACAGACCTGAGCCAGAGCTGGATCGCGAGTTACCCGACCTGCCGCCTGACATGCGTTGGCGGGAATGGATGCGGCGGATCGAGGCGGTGTTGTTTGCCAGTGCATCGCCGGTGCCACGTGAGGATCTGGTGCGGGTGGTGGGGCAGGGTGCATCCGTCGACCTGCTCATCGAAGACCTTGCGTCCGATATAGAAGGGCGGTCGTTCGAGGTAGCGAAGGTTGTCGACGGATGGCTATTACGCACTCGTGCTGTGTATGGACCGGCAATCCGTGCAGCGGCAGATGTTGGGGACCAGCTGTTGGGCTTGAATGAGTTCGATGTCGCGGTGCTGGCCGCGGTTGCGTATCATCAGCCCATCACCCGCGAAGGGCTGAAGGACATCTTTGGCAAAGACATCAGTCGCGATCTGATCGGGCGACTGCATGCGCAGGAGTTGATAGCGACGGGGCCGCGGAGCCCACGTCGCGGCGCACCCTATACGTTCGTGACGACGGAGCGGTTTCTGGTGGTGTTTGGCTTGCAGAGTCTGCGCGACCTGCCCGATCGCGAAGGGCTGCAGGATGCTGGTTTGGTAGAATGACTGTTTAGAGGAAAATGGTAGGGCACTCGATCTTGCCGTCATGTCAAAAAATGCTCGTTTGGGTGACATGTCTGTTTTCACGTGTTAATGAAAGTATAAATAATTAACACATCGAGCCAGTCATGTTAAAACCCACCTACAACATCCAACCGCTGCCACCCGGTGTTGATTTTGACACTGTGCCGATACTCAAGGCTTTAGCGCGCGCCAATCGCGCGTTGGCTGAACTGAAGGGTCGAGCGGCGACTATCCCAAATCAGAGCATCTTGATTGACACACTTGCGTTGCAAGAAGCCAAGGCAAGTTCGGAAATCGAAAACATTGTCACCACGCAGGACGATCTGTTTCAGGCGGACCTTTTTCCCGAAGGTCCAGGCAGTGCCGCTGCAAAAGAAGTGGCGCTCTATCGTGACGCACTGAAACTTGGGTATGATCGGCTTCGCGAGACAGACGGGCTGATCACCAACAGTACGTTGATCGCGATGTTCCAGCTTTTGAAGCAACACGATGGAGGGTTTCGCCAAACGCCCGGAACAGCGCTCAAGAACGAAGCAAGTGGTGAAATAGTTTTTGTGCCGCCTCAGGATGCCCATGAAATCATCAGTCTGATGGGCGACCTCGAGCACTATATCAACGCCGAGAATGGAGACGGGTTGGATCCGCTTATTCGGATGGCGCTCATCCATCACCAATTCGAGAGCATTCATCCCTTTCCTGACGGAAATGGGCGGTTAGGACGGATACTGAATGTTCTGTATCTGGCGCGAACTGGGTTGCTAGATATTCCGGTGCTCTATTTGAGCCGCCATATCACGCAAAACAAAGACACTTACTACAGGTTGCTGCAGGCTGTCCGAGCCGAAAATGCTTGGGAAGACTGGGTGCTGTTTATGCTTGAAGCTGTCGCTGAAACCTCGGGCGCTACATTGAGATTGGTCGAGGGCATTCGGCAACAGATGTCAGATACTAAGGCGCAATTGCGAGCTGAACTCCCGAAACTCTATTCTCAAGACCTGCTCAACAATCTCTTCCGCCATCCCTACACACGTATCGATTATGTCGTGCAGGATCTTGGTGTCTCACGCCAAACGGCTGCCAAGTATCTGGATGAGCTTGCTGATAAGGGGTTTGTTGAGAAAATCCAGGCAGGCCGGAACAACTATTTCATCAACGCAAAGTTGGTGGCATTGTTTTTGGACGTTGCAGTCAGTGACTCTTGAATGGCTGCGCGTTGGTCACCGACAGCTAAGGGGAATCTGGGTTTGGTGCGCTTCTTATCATACTCGCACCACGCTTCGGCGCCCATGAAAATCGATGATTGAGTTGGTGCACATATCAGGCGCGGAAGGCGTGTCATTGCTTTTGAAGGAAGCACCGTCGCGAAGACACTTTCGAACATAATTTGAGAAACTCAAAAGATTTGCGTTGCTACTTTAACGATAGTGATTGCAGCAAAAGCTTAACAAACTAAAGTAATTCACAAGAGGGTTTTGTTAATGGCATCAATACTAAAGCTTTTTCGAGTTCTATTTTTTTACGCGCTCTATTTATTGCTGTGCATAGTTGCCGTAGTGACCGTGTTGGAAGGCTGGCCCGTTGGCGGTCAAATGCTCTTTGCCTTTGGATTGCCTATCGTTTTGGTATGGTGGCAAGAAAAGAGACGATCCCGAAAAGTGGAAGCCAAAGCGGTTGCCGCAGAAACAACAAACACAAAAGTAACTCAATCCGAGCCAGTGGCGCGCGTAAGTGCCCACGAAAAACGCATCGAACGTGAGCGAGAGAGAACGCGCGAAGCGAATACTGTTCAATCGCCTTCGATAGCACCGCCCAAACCAACAAAACAGAACTATTCAGAAATTGTGCGGCCTGGCCAAACGGCAGCACCAGCACTTTCGGCCATTGCAAAGCGGTATGAGAATGCACGGCCATCATCCCATAAGTCGCAATCAAATTCCCGCAAAAATGGCTGGATACCTGCGGCAGAGACAGCGACTGTTGCCGGACGAGATATTGGTGGAATGGTCTATGTCGGGACGCCGCTATTACTCAATCACCATGGTTATCGCGACAAATGCAGGGCTTATATCGATCCGTCACTCTCTGTTGCTAGGACAGGAGACGATAGGGCAGGGGAGGGCATGTCGTACTGGCCTGGGTACTCCGATATTTCAGCACGAAGCAGGGCAACCTATCTTGAATGGTTGGCGAGTGGCCGTTCTGACCCATCCTACGATCCGGGCTACATGTTCTTGTACTTCTATGGGTTGGAAAGAAGGTTTTTCGTCGACCAAACCAACGCGGATGCCCAGGATATCATCGCCGAAGTTCGGCGATTGATTTCTCTCTATCCTGAGAACCATTCGGTCAAACGATACTTGGGTGAATTTCTCGATATCGCGACACTTGCCGAAACTGAGTCTGATGCGCTGGAACCGACGTTTGAACGTCAAGGTTGGGAGCTTCCTTTTTCGCTGAAGTATGCGATTGGCGCTCGTCTTGATAAGGGAGAAACCCTAAGTGCAGACTGGGTTCTGAGCTGGTTGATGTGCCATCCGGAGAGCCATTTACGCACGCCCGCTACGCGCTGCCGCAATGAATTCCTCGCGCTATTCAAGATCCGGTTCGACGATCGCTTCCCAAATGGCCTAAAGGTCAGCAAGCCGCGTAAACACCTCAAAGCAACGTATCGTGCAGCCTCAAGCGAGTTCGAAGGAACTATCAACCCGACGGCCGACGGCAAACCCGTTCCTGATATCTCCGGATTGCGAAAGCCGGTCGAGATCGCACAGGAAGTCGCTGATGAAGTGATAGACGATCTTGATAAGCTGAGCCGCTATCTTGGTCGAAACCCTGAGGGCAAGGGAAGTATCGAAGCGCACGCTCTCTTGCCACTAGATCTTTGGAGTCTGTTCCCGTCGACCGAAATGGAAGCGCTGAAAGAATGGGCCGGTGGGATCATGCAGAGCGGCGGACTTATTCCGTTGGCCGACGTGATCGAAAAGCTCGAAGGACAACGCAGCACGAAGATTGGCAAGCGACAGCTAACGGGAGCGGCAGATGCTTTGGCGCGTCTTGGGTTTGGGCTGGCACCTGATCCACGCTTTGCATTGCGGTCACCAAAACCGGAAGAGCCTGTGGTTTTGTTTGAACTCGGCGAACAGATCGAAAAGCTGGAAGATGTTTCGGCAAGCTATCAGACAGCGTTGATGGAGTTGGCTCTTGCCTCGTTTGTTGCCCATGCTGACGGGCGTATCGCCGATGCTGAGCGCAAAGCGTTGGAGGCTCAAATCGCATCTGCTGCGGTGCTGAGTGAACAAGAGCGGCGCCGGCTTCAGGCAAATATGGCATGGTTCCTTGCAGTGCCGCCTGACATGACGCTGCTGCGCCGCAAACTCAAAGATGTTGGCGTTGAAGACCAAAAGGCGATGCGTGCGGCCTTGGTGAGTGCGGCACACGCCGATGGTGTGAACCGCCCCGGGTTTACCGGAGAGTTTGTGGTTCAATGATTACGCTGCTTTTTCGTCAACGTTCAAGTTTGCGTAGAATGCCTCCTCTGCTTCGTTCGGTGTAATGTATCCGATGGCGCTGTGCAGGCGCGTTTTGTTATACCAGTCGACCCACTTGAGAGTTTCCCATTCGACTTGGCCGACCGATTTCCATGGACCGAGAAACTTGATGACCTCGGTCTTGAACAGGCCGATGATGCTTTCGGCCAGGGCGTTATCGTAGCTGTCACCAACGCTGCCCACCGAAGTATCAATCCCAGCCTCGGCCAGCCGTTCGGTGTATCGGATCGACAGGTATTGGCTGCCACGATCGCTGTGGTGGATGAGCTTGTCCGCCTCGGACGGGGCGCGCTGGCAGATGGCCTGGTTCAAGGCATCGAGCACGAAACCGGTGGTCATCGAGGTCGAGACGCGCCAGCCGACGATTTTGCGGGCGAAGACGTCGATGACGAAGGCCACATAGACCATGCCCTGCCAGCTGGAGACATAGGTGAAGTCACTGACCCAGAGCTGGTTCGGCATAGCGGCCACGAAAGCCCGGTTCACCTTGTCGTCCGGGCAAGGTTGTGCCGTATCGGGGTTGGTCGTGGTCACTTTCTTGCCCCGCACAACCCCTTGTAATCCCATAGCCTTCATAAGCCGCTCCACAGTGCAGCGAGCGATATCGTGCCCGCTGCGGCGTAACTGGTGCCAAACCTTGCGCGCGCCGTATCGGCCCCGACTGCCATCGAAGGCCTCTTTTATGGCGGCCATGTCCAGTTGATCCTGCTTAGCCCGATCCGATGCCAGGTCCGGATCACGCTCCACGGCCTTGAGGGCGTAATACGTCGATGGTGCGATCCCCAGAACCCGGCAGATCGGCTCGACACCATGGACACGACGGTGATCGTCGATGAACACGATCATTTGCGAAACGGGCGGTCGAGCTCCGCCGCTGCGAAATATGCGCTGGCCTTCTTCAGGATCTCGTTGGCCTGGCGCAGTTCACGGACCTCACGCTCAAGTTCCTTGATCCGATCCTTCTCGGCAATTGTCAGCCCAGCCCGCTGCCCGGCATCGCGTTCGGCCTGCTGACACCAGACGCGCAGGCTGTCCGGTGAACAGCCAAGCTTCGGCGCAATTGCCTTATAGGCTGCCGTGTCGCTGGCATAGTCAGCACGGTTCTCTCTGAAAAGCCGAACACCACGTTCACGCAGTTCGGCAGGATAGGCGGGGGTATGTCGATTCTTTGTCATAGGGTTCATCCTTTGAGTGTTTTACTCTCCGGTAAACCCAGGGCGGTTCAGTGTCATCCAATCCGAAGAAGTCGCCAGCATCGAAAAGGTGTACAAGGCATTGGGCCTTGATCCATCACTCGCCTATTCAGACCTTCACGCTGGAGAGATTGCCGACGCGCCACGGACTGTGCGTGCGGCCCAGCCTGGCAATTCTGGTGAGGCTATTCCTGAACTACAAAAGGCAACGGGGCCAGTGCTGGATGCATCGCGGATTGCGGCCATTAGGTCAGATACGGCGCGGGTGTCTTCTGTCCTTGGACAGATATTTGAAGCCGAGGAAGAAGCAGTAGAGGGCGGGGACTCCAAGGACTTAACGCTGTTTGCTGGGCTCGATGCAAAACATGGGGCACTGCTGTCGGATTTGGTGGGTCAAGAGAACTGGACCGAGGACGCATTCCAGCAGCTTTGCGGAAAGCATGGATTGATGTCGTCAGGTGCATTGGAGGCCGTAAACGAATGGGCCTTTGAGGCCTATGACGAAGCCTTACTTGACGAGTATGATGGATATGACGTGTCTCCCGAGATTGCGGATGCGGTAAAGCAAATATTAGAAGGGGAGGGGCGTCATGTCTAAATTGAAGCCACGTGAGCGCGATGCAATTGTTCAGGCGTTGCGGGCAGGGGTCGTGCCCAAATTGGGCCTTCGTCACATCCAGGTCGGTCGCGTTCGCGAGATTGAAGAACTTGTGAAAGACATGGAACGCATAGCGGACGGTGGCTCTGCCATCCGTTTTGTTATCGGGGAGTATGGATCGGGCAAAACCTTCTTTATGAACTTGATCCGGCTTGTGGCATTGGAAAAAGGGCTGGTGGTGATGTTTGCTGATCTTGCACCTGACAGACGTATTCATGCGACTGGTGGTCAGGCACGTGGCCTATACGCAGAGATGGCGCGTAACCTATCGACACGCACAAAACCCGATGGTGGTGCCTTGGCCAGTGTGGTTGAGCGGTTTGTCAGCCAAGCGCACCGAGACGCCGAGGGAAAAGATGTACCTACGGGCACCATTATTCGCGAGCGTCTGAGCCATTTCGAAGAACTCACTGGTGGCTTTGAATTTGCAGAGGTCATTCGGCGATATTGGGAAGGTCATGAGAATGGGGATGACGAGCTTAAGTCTGCTGCTCTGCGCTGGCTCAGGGGAGAATTCGCAACCCGCACGGATGCGCGCAAAGCTCTTGGCGTGCGCACGATCGTCGATGATGCGAGCGTCTACGATCATCTCAAACTGATGTCGGCATTTGTGTGCGAGGCGGGTTACAAAGGGCTGCTTGTCGGCCTTGATGAAATGGTGAACCTGTTCAAGCTCACATCGTCCCAAGCACGCAATGCAAACTACGAGCAGATTCTGCGGATTTTGAACGATGTGCTTCAAGGCAGTGCCGAGAACCTTGGGTTTCTCATGGGGGGCACGCCAGAGTTTTTGATGAACACACGCCGTGGGCTTTACAGCTATGAGGCCCTGCAATCGCGGCTGGCAGAAAACACCTTCGCCCGTGATGGCCTTGTTGATTTGTCGGGGCCGGTTGTGCGGCTGGCAAGTCTGACGCCTGAAGATCTGTTTGTTCTGTTGGCCAATGTCAGACGCGTGATGCAAGGCGATGAAACGGCTTTGCCGGATACAGCGCTGGAGGCCTTTATGAACCATTGTTCCGACCGGATTGGGGAGGCCTATTTCAGGACGCCGCGCAATACTGTGACGGCTTTCGTGAACTTGCTGTCCGTGCTGGAGCAAAACCCAGGCGTTGAATGGAGTGACCTGATCGAGAAGATCGACGTCTCAGAAGATCTAGGCGAAGACATGAGTGAGGTGGAGGAAACGACTGGTGCTCAGCCAAGTGGTGACGATGATCTGATAAGCTTCAAACTCTGAGGAGCGGGGATGAGTAGCGCCTTTGACCAACTTGCACGCCCCGTTCAGAAGTGGATCAGACAGCAGGGGTGGCGTGAGTTGCGCGATATTCAGGCGCGGGCTATTCGGACAATTTATGAAAGCGACAACGACCTCATCGTTGCGGCATCGACGGCCGGCGGCAAGACAGAGGCCGCATTTTTCCCGTTGATCTCTCAGGTGCTGGACGAACCAGTGGAGGGCGGCGGATTCGATGTGCTCTACATCGGGCCACTAAAGGCACTCATCACCGATCAGGCGGGGCGACTGGAAGGTATCTGCCAGGAAGCGGAGCTGCCAGTGGTGCCGTGGCACGGCGATGTGTCACAATCAGTCAAAACGCGCGCGATGAAAAAGCCCAAAGGGATACTGTTGATAACGCCAGAGTCGCTTGAGGCATTATTCGTACGTCGAGGTTTGGAAATCGCGCGCCTGTTCGGTGCAACTCGGGCGGTGGTGATCGATGAGTTGCACACTGTGCTCGACAGTGAGCGCGGCGTGCAATTGCGGTCTTTGCTGACGCGTCTTGAGTTGGCAATCAAAAGGCCCATCCGCCGGATTGGACTATCTGCGACGCTTGGCGACATGGATCTCGCCCGCGCTTATCTGCGGCCTGACAATGTGGAACACGTCTCATTGATCGAAGCAGATGGCGGAGAAGCGGAACTGAAACTCCAGCTGCGTGGGTATCTTTCCGGCGGAGAAGACGACAACACCCCATCTGCCACAGATGCTGTCACAGCGCATTTATTCGAGCATCTAAGGGGAAGCGACAATCTTGTTTTTGCAGGTGCCCGACAACGTGTTGAAATTTACGCTGACCGACTGCGCAATCTTTGCGAGCAAGAGCATCTTCCCCAAGAGTTTTACCCGCACCATGCCAGCCTTTCGCGCGACCACCGTGATTTTGTTGAACGCCGCCTGAAAGACAGCAGTAAACCGACCACAGCAGTCTGCACGTCCACACTGGAGCTTGGCATCGACATCGGCGATGTTACCTGTGTTGCCCAAATTGGCGCACCCTTCACCGTCGCAGCCCTGCGGCAGCGATTGGGACGGTCGGGACGCAGGGAGGGCCAGCCAGCCATCCTGCGCCAATACGCTGTAGAAACGAGGCTCACTTCGGATAGCAGTTTTGTGGATCGTTTGAGGCTGGGCTTGGTAAGGTCGATTGCAATGATTGACCTTCTCTTGGAGGGCTGGTGCGAACCACCGAAACCGCAAGCGTTGCATCTGTCGACACTTGTCCATCAAATTCTATCCGTAATCGCACAACGGGGAGGGGCACCCGCAAATATTCTATACAGCGTGCTGTGTCGCGAAGGCCCGTTTCGGCAGGTCACCATAGTAATGTTCACTGATGTGCTACGCGCGCTTGGGCATCCTGAAACGGGCTTGATAGAGCAAACGGACGGCGGGTTGTTACTCTTGGGCCAAAACGGAGAGCGGCTCGTCGAGCATTATAGTTTTTACGTGGTGTTCAAGACGCCCGAAGAATACCGGTTGGTCTCAAGTGGGCGAGACCTTGGAACATTGCCAATCGACAACATCCTCTCACCTGGGATGATGCTCATCTTTTCCGGACGTCGTTGGCTAGTTCAGGAAATTCATGACCAGGAAAAGGTAATTATGGTCAAACCCGCCAAGGCAGGTGCGCCACCTGTGTTCGGTGGCGACCCGGGCGATATCCATGACAAGGTGATCGCACGCATGTTCGATGTGTTGGAGGCCGATACCAAGCCCCTCTACATGGATGCCAGGGCGCTTGAAATGCTTGAGGAGGCGCGGCTGAACTATGCGCAGATGGGATTTACTAACGCGTCACTTGTCAACTTGGGCGAAGAAACCTCAATCATCGCAACCCGCGTAGGTACAATGAAAACGACAACTTTAGCGCTGGCGCTTAGAGGGTTTGGGTTTTCTGTCGAACAATTTGATGGCTTCCTTCAAATAGGAGCGGGGGACGAGACCCCATCAATAACCGAAGTTCTCAAGAGGATTGGGGAAGGTGAAGACGTCGATCTATTTGCAGGGGCCGGAAATCTGCTTACGGAGAAATTTCACCCGTATTTGACTCGCGAATTGTTGGAGTTGGATGCGATTTCATCTAGGCTTGAGCCACATTACCTAGCTAAGTTTATTATGAAAGAAGCTTTCTTTGACAGATCGTAGTGCGGTTTTCACAATTCGAGGGTACTTTTACCAGTTTGACCGCTCGGTTCTGAGCATTCTGGACCTCGCCGAAGACCAAGAAAGCGTGTCGGTTGAATGCATCGAAGACATCGATGTGCATACCGCGACAGACACCACCGCTGTTCAATGCAAATACTACGAGAAAACAGAATATAATCATTCGGTCATAAAGCCAGCCATAAGCTATATGCTTTCGCACTTCAAAGAGGGCCTCACGGACGGCCAACCATCCATAAAGTATAAGCTCAGCGGTTACTTCGAGTCCGGCCAAGAAAAACTCATCTTGCCACTTGGCATTGAGTTCCTCAAAGAGCACTTCCTGACAAAGACGACAAAGGGAGTTACGGTAAGGCAACACGAGGAACTGAAAGTAAGCGATCTAGAACTCACCAACTTCCTAGAAGCCCTCTCAATCGAACTGCATGCAGCAAGATTTGAAGATCAATTTGAATCCATCATCGGCGCGCTTGCAAAGCAGTTTGACTGTTCACTTTTTGCAGCCGAATTTTTCTACTACAACAACGCTCTTCGAGTTATCAAAGAACTGTCTATCCAGAACGATGAGGCCTTACGGGTCATCACAAGGGGAGAATTTCTAAAGCGCATAGAAACCTCATCAATCCTCTTTGAGGAGTGGTTCGTTGCCAAGAGAGGCAAGGCTAAGCATTTTCAAAGACTCCGAAATGAATTTTTCATTAATGGATTGAACGTCTCATCAGCAGAGAGGCTCTTCATCATCCATGTCAGCAAGGATTCCTATCAAAGGGGAGATGTAAAAGACTTGCTCAAGACAATTTCACGGAAGTACTCTAAACTTTCAAAGCGGGAGGCGAGGCCGTTTTCGCCATATACATTGCTTTGCGGCATAGATGACAAAGAGATTTCGGCCCTTAAACAAGAACTTCACAATGAGGGCTTTCGCTTCCTCGACGGGTATGACTTCAAAGACGCTGCATTTGATGGAAACTCAATTTCCCGCACTGCTTCATTTGAGAATGGTCCTGAACTAAGAATATTTTCCTGCCTAGCTGAAGCACAACAGACTTTTCAATCTTTCCAACGATCTCGCGAAATTTATGAGTTTTACGGAACCAGGCCTGTGTCTGGCTTTGGCGACGATGCGATAAAGCACACTAAGTTTCAAATTCCAGACCATAAAGAAATCAAAAACATAATTTAGGGGAAAATTTATGAGCAATGTAAAAGCTGAAGTGGTCGCAGTGTTCCCTGACAAGGTGAAGATTGTTGTCGATGATTTAGAGAACTTTCGCGTGGCTGAAGAAGCCTTGCGAGTTGGTTCTTATCTCAAGGTATCTGACAACGAGAATGCTGTTTTGATCGCAATTATTGAGAATTTTCAAATTCAAGCTCGTGACGACGGTACCCGAGATTACGTAATTGACGCCTTTCCGCTCGGTGTGTTGCGTGATGAGAAGTTCGAGCGGGGCGGTGATGCCCTTGCAATCCCACCAAAGACGGTTGAGCCAGCCACGATAGATGATATCCGGCTCATCTATGGCAGCGCACTACCCTTAAACGATCGTTTTTGCTTCTCAAGACTCGCGACGAACCAAGAAGTCGAAGTTCCAGTCGATGGGAACAAATTTTTCAACAAGCACATTGCTGTGGTGGGATCGACTGGTTCTGGCAAATCACACACGGTCGCAAAAATCGTTCAAAATGCTGTAGCTGAAAAGGGTGATTTTGCCCTGAACAATTCGCACGTGATCATTTTTGATATCCACTCCGAATATCGTGCGGCCTTCCCCGATGCAAACTTTTTGGACAGCACAAATCTTGTGCTTCCATACTGGTTGCTGAGCGGCGAGGAGCTAGAAGAGTTTTTCCTTGATACCGAGGCGAACGATCACAATCAACGGAACGTGTTCAAGGATGCAGTACTTGAAAGCAGGAAGGCGCACTACACTGGTTCCGGCGATGTAGAGGAACGGATCCACATGGATACGCCATTGCCGTTCGATATTCGTAAAGTTCTTAAGCATGTGATTGATCGAAATGATGAGATGATCGACACTGGCGAAGTATACAAAACTGGCGAAAAAAAGGGGCAATCGAAAGTTACTCAGGGAAGTCTTTATGGGCGACTTACAAACTTTGTGAACCGACTAGAAAGCAAAATCAGCGACCGCCGCCTTGAGTTTTTTTTAGGGGAGAAGTCACAGGCCATTACCTTCGAAGAAACGCTTCGCTCAATTCTCGGGTACAGCACAGATAAGCCAAAGAATGTCACCGTTATTGATTTGAGTGGTGTCCCATTTGAGGTTTTGAGCATAACTGTTTCACTAATCTCGCGATTAATTTTTGAGCATGGTTACTTTTACAAGCGGCTCCGCTCCGTTGCTGATCCAGACGAGAAGATCAACAATGATGCGCCAATCCTCCTCGTTTATGAGGAGGCACACAAGTATGTCCCAAGCAGCGAACTCTCCAAGTTCCGCGCTTCGAAAGTGTCGATTGAACGAATTGCTAAGGAGGGGCGGAAGTACGGAGTTACCTTGTTACTCGCTAGCCAAAGGCCGTCAGAGATTTCTGAGACTATTTTTTCGCAGTGTAATAGTTTCGTTGCGATGCGTCTGACTAATCCAGTTGATCAGGGGTATGTTCGCAAGCTTTTGCCGGACTCATTGGGCTCCTTGATCGACAAAATGCCGGCTTTCAAGCAAGGAGAGGCGCTCCTTGTGGGAGAATCGATTGCCCTTCCTTCCGTTGTTCAGATTGACGTTTGCACTACGGGGCCAGCTTCAACAGATATTCCGTATTGGGCGCTCTGGAAGGAACAGTGGAAAGAGCTTGCGATTGATGAAATTCGGGACGAGTGGCTGCGGCGGTGATAGTCGTGGGTGGACAGACGGTTACGAACTGACATGTAGGGCGGTAGGTGATCAAAAGAACGTATCAAATGTCTGGTTGTCGCCATCGATCGACGGCCTTGTTTAAGGGGGCAACAGATAAACTATTGCGTCAAAACAAAAGCGGCATTTTTCGCAAAATCACGGATGGAATATGATGCGTCTCTTAGTTTCAGCTGACACCCACCTTGGTTCGCCCATCCGATCTGTCGCGTTGCGTAATCCAGACCTTGGCGCTCGTTTGAAACAGGCCAGCCGTGATACCTTTGTCGAGATCGTTGATCTCGCGATATCGGAACAGGTCGATGCGTTTGTGCTGGCGGGTGATATATTTGACAATGGTTACCCGGATCTTAAGTCCCGCGCTTTTCTGATTACTCAGCTAGCGCGTGCCTCAGAAGCCGGTGTCGCTACGGTGCTGATCAGGGGCAACCACGATGCGCTTTTGGATCACAATGCACATGGAGACTTGGGGCCAAGTATCCACCTTTTGCACAAAGGCGCGCCCACGGTCGAAATCGGTGATGCTGCGTTTCATGGTTTGTCCTTCGATACGGCCCATGTGTCGAAGAGCTTCCTGCCTGACTACCCGGTTCCAGTTCCTGGAAAACGAAATATTGGGCTGATGCACACCTCGCTGGATGGTGCCCCAGGTCATGATCCTTATGCTCCTTGCTCCGAACGAGACCTGATGGCGCATGGCTTCGACCTCTGGTGTCTCGGGCACATTCATGCACCCTTTGAGCGGCTCGACGGACCGGCCTTGGTGATCATGCCCGGCATACCGCAGCCGCGTCACTTTGGTGAGCGCAAGGGTGGCACCGTTACCTTGGTGTCCTTGGGCGACGGTAGCCCGGAATTCGAACGCCGCCCCATTGGCCGCCTTGGCTTCTCCGAATGTTCGTTGGACTTGAGCGACTGTTCTGATCAACAGGAGGTTCTGCGAAATCTGCGCGACGCATTTTTGTCCGTGCAAGTGCCGGACCGCGACACGGCGGTGCGCCTTTTCGCAACCTCGGATCAACACGGCGCGGACCTTGTGACGGAACTGGCGACTGAAGTGCTGGACAGCATTGACTGTGTGTTCCTCGACAAGGTTAAATGCGCCCTGCCGCTCGGCAAAACCGGGGCCGGGACCGACGATCTGGTTCGTCTGATGCGGGATGAATTGGCCGAAGAAGGCTTTCGAGAGTCCGCCTTGCAAGAACTTGAAGAACTGCGTCTTGCTATGCCCTTGGAAATTATGGACGAGTTGGGTGATGACAGTCTTGATGCGCTACTTGAGGAAGCGATTGCCGAGGTCTCTCTGACATTGCACGCGGGGGCCTCGAAATGAGGCTGAACCGGTTGGACTTGATCCGCTACGGGCGTTTTAAAGACGCAGGCATTGCTTTCCCGAAACCAGCCAAAGGCGTGCCCGACGTGACGGTGATCTTTGGCCGGAACGAGGCGGGAAAATCCACCACGTTCAACGGATTTCTGGAGTTGCTCTTCGGTTTCAAGGGCGGTGCGCATCCCTATGCCTTCCGGTTTGACCGAAGTGATCTTGTCGTAGGGGCAGAACTTGATCTGCCCGGGCGTGGGCCTATGGTCTTGCGCCGCAACAGCAAGAGGACCCAATCGCTTTTGGACGCAGATGACCGCCCGATAAACGAGGCAATCCTTTCGGGTGCATTGCACGGCCTAACGCGAGATACCTATGAGGAGCGGTTCTCGCTCAACGAGAAGGGTCTGCGCGAAGGCGGCGAACGGATTGCCGGAGCGCAAGGGGACCTTGGCCAACTCCTGCATGCAGGCCTCTCCGGGCTGACAGGCATGGCTCAAACGTTGGACTCACTGGCAGATCGGGCCGACCAATTCTATAAGAAACGTGGCCGGGGCACAACGTTGAAGGCCGGCGGCGATCGCCTGAAAGAGATTGGCCGCGAATTGCGGGCTGATCGTCTGACAACCGATCGGGAACGCACCCTTCGTCATGATCGCGACCGGACATCAGCCGAGTTCAAAACTGCCGATGCCGAGCTTAGACTGGCCCATCAAAGACAAGCGGCGTCCAAGGCTGCGGCGGACTGGCACGACCGGACCGGGAAGATAACGCAGCTGAAAGAGGCCCTGGCCAATTTCCCGGACGGCCCTGATCTCATTCCCGATGCGGCAGAGCGTGTTGCAGGCCTTGTCGAGAAAATCGCAGCGCGGGCAATCCGGATCAAGGAAGCGAAAGAAGAGATCGCCAAACAAGAACAGATCATCGCAGACCATCCGGCCGACACGCTGGCCCAGCCTTTGGCGGCAGAGTTGGAGCGGCTTGATCTCCTGACCATCGACGGCGCGCCGATGATGGGACGGGCTAGCACTGCGCGAGCTGATCTGGACCGTCGCCGCGAAGAGCGGAAGAAACTCGCTGAAAAGATCTCCGGGGCTCTGGGGCTTCTCCAGATACCACATGCGCCGGCATCCACAATCGCATTGGGGCAAAGCGATCTTGAGGCGCTGGAGACTGCAGTGCAGGACTGCCTGACTGCTAGTCTTTCAGCCGACGCCGCACACAAGGCCGTCCAAGCAGCCCGCGCCCAACATGGCGAAGCGCCCACCAAACCGCAAGATTTAACAGCGCTGCGCGCCGCCTTCGATGTCTGGAAGACTGTGGCAGATGTCTCCGCCGCCGAGGCAAGCCAGGGACAGGCATTGGCGCGCCTGACCAAGGTCACCGCTGACCTGCCAAGTACTTGGAAAGACCGTGTTGCCGCAGGTCTGCCTGCGCCGGAAACGCTTGGTGAAGTCAGTCGCGAATGGGCGACCCTGACCGCAGATCTTGCATCGGCACGCACAGACCTTGAGGCCCGCACAGCAGAATTGGCCGAGGCGCGGGCAGATCTCTCCGCGCAGGAGGACGCACCCGACGCTGTTGATGTCGTCAAGACCGAAGAGACCCGGCGTCAGCGTGACCTCGTATGGCAGCAGCATCGGAGCAAACTGACAACCGACACAGCCGATCATTTCGAAGCGGCAATGTACGCCGATGACGGTGCCCGTGCACATTATCTGACGGGGGCCGAGGCCCGGCAACGGCTGCTGGCAGCACAAGGGCAAGTGCGCAGCGACCAAGTCCGGCACGAAACCGCAAAGACCCGTCACGACGATTTGGTTGCGCAGCGTGACCGCCTGACGGAGCGCTGTTCCGGATTGGCACATGCACTGGGATTGGAAGACGGCGCGCCCCCCTCCGCCTTCAGCCCGCGCCAACAGGCTCTTCGGACAGCGGCAGACGCTGCTGCCGATCTGTCCAACGCTGAAACAGCGCTGCAAGATCGTCTTGCCCGAAGGGACACCGCTCGCACTGCGCTGGCTGATGCGGAGCGGCCCCTCCGGCTTCAACCTGCACAGGGCGACCTGCCCAATGAGGTACAACGCGCATTGACGCTGGAGGAGAGCGATCGCAAGGCGTGGGCCAAATGGCAGGATGGAGAGAAGACCGTTGCCGAACTGGACAAGAAAGCGGAGCAATGTCGCAGCGACTTCGAAAAGGCGCAGGGAAAGCTCGACCAGTTGACAGCGGCGCTGCCTTTGCCGGATCGATCTATCTCGGCAATCCGTTCGGCCTTACCACATCTGCGCAGTTTGCATCGGCACCATGGCGATCATCAAGGGCTCTCGGAGCGAATCGAGGCCTTGGAGCAAGCGATTGCCGCCCTTGCAGATGGCGCTCAGCGTTTGGCTCAAATCATGGATGGTCCCGAGGACGACACACATATCGACCCTAGCCAACTTGTCGACCGCGCACGAACGCGCGTAGCGCAGGCAGCGCGGGCAGACGAAAAACGTGCCGAAGCCGCCACGAGACTAGACGAAACCGAAAAGTTGAAACGCCGCACAGAGACCGAGCGTCAGGATGCCAAAGATGAGTTGGCCGCCTGTTTCGAGGGGCAAGGCGGGCAAGACGACGCACCGCGCGACCGTGTCGCAAAGCTGGCGGAACGTGATCGTCTCCGGGCGGAAAAGGTAACAACGGAACATGAGCGTCAGAAGGCCCGTGATGGCGTCGATGATGGTCTCTTTGTCCAGGAACTGGCCCAAATGCCTGATGCCACACGCGGGCCAGAGCTGGAACAGGCGCTGCAAGACGCACAGCTCGCCCGCGACGCCGCTCGCGACGCGCAAACCGAAGCTCAACGTTTGTACCGTGAAGCCTTTGAGGCCGCCGACCGTAGCGATCTCGCAACTGAACAGGCAACATTGCTCGAAGAATTGCGGAGCGGCGCACGTCTGGCTGCGGTCGCTCGGCTCGGAGTGCTTGCGGCACGCGGAGCGTTGCGTCGGCTTGCGGCAGAGCGGCGCAGCAGCATGTTGCGTGACGTCGAAGAGGCCTTTGTGACCATGACCGCCCCCGCGTGGACAGGCGTCGACGTCTGGACCCAGGCCGAAGGCGAAAAGCTCGTCGGTATCCGGCCTGATGGGGGCACCGTTCCTGTTGAACAGATGTCGACGGGCACGATGGGTCAATTGTACTTTGCGCTGCGCCTCGCTGGATATCGCAGCTTTGCGCGTGAACCCGGTCCGCTGCCGATGATCCTGGATGACATCATGGAAACATTCGACGATACGCGCGCCCGGGCGGCGCTAAAGCTTTGCGCGGAGATCGGCGGGAACGGACAAGCAATTCTCTTCACGCATCACGCCCATCTGGTCGAATTGGCACGCAGCTGTATCGATGGGGTGACCATTGTAAACATGCCTGATTGACGGGTTCGATTATGCTCCGGAATTTCTCTTGCAAAGTGGCTTGGGAGCAAAAAAGCAGGGATCAAAATCATGAGCCAAATAAGTCGCCCGTGCCCGAAGGTGTGTCGAGAGCTTCGTAAAAGCCAGACATGTGCAGAAGGAAGTTCTCGTCCATGCTTCGGTATGAAAACTCAAATGTTTCAATCACTGCACGGCGCTGTCCCGCTATCTCGGAATACTCAACAAGTTGGAGAAAGTGCGGCTCGGAATGGGGTGGCGACGCAAGCGTGTTGACTATCGCCATCCGTTGGTTTTGTTTCAGCGCAGGCTGTTTGTAAGGATATACAAAAACGCAAAATATACCTTTATCTGTTTTGTAGCTAAAGTCTGGCGCAATGGTTGCCTCTTGTTGACCGAAAGAAACCGTTTTTCCGCCGGTTTCAACATATTGCGCATGATCAAATGGTATCGATTTGCGCATCGCTTGGAAAATCGACAGTTTCGATTTCGCCTCGCCGGGACCTTCATGAGAGGCCAGAAATTTCTCGGCCTGTTCGTGTGGAATGCCTTTTAAATGAGATATGCAAGTTGAATAAAGGCTGTCGTAATTCCAAGTTCCTCCGGACTGAGCGTCGTACTCATCAACCTTGGCTTTCAGGCGTGCTGCTTCCTTCGCCGTACCTGGGGTGCCATAGGCACTCGGGTTGAATTCGCGAACGCCTCGTAGAAAATCTGTCTTTGACTTGTGCGGCACGTATGGGCTTCCTTCTTAATTGAACGACTCATTTGCTAGTCGGCTTGCCGAGATGAGGTCGCTCTGACGAGTGAGCAGAAGAAAATGTTACGCGACGTTTCTTCGACGGATGTTTTTTGATGCGCGCACCGCGTCTGTTACACCAACCCGATACCGATAGAGTTGCCAGCTAACCTGGTATTCATCTTCGATTTGTGGCCTTGAATAACCATTTATGACCATGAAAACTGTTGCCTTTTTGGGTAACAGAAGTGTCGCACCGAACCACTTGGCCTCTTCTTCAATATTGCGATCATAGGCGCACTCGCCGTTCTCTTTGATTGGAACGTCCATGTCGTGTCCTAAGATGACGTGAGCAAGCTCGTGGGCCAAATCTGAATTTTGTCGGCGTGGGTGACTAAAATCGTTGTGATGGATTTCCCTGTAGCTACCGTCAGAGATGATCAATCCCGAGAAGGGATCATCGGGATGGCTGGCCCAGTAATTTGGAATCTCTGGTGGAAGGCAGCTGTTTTTCATAATCCCAAATATCGGAACGCCCAGATGTTTGGCGAGTTTTCTCGGACACAGGGGAGCATGTGGCTCGAGGTTCAGTTCACCTCGAAACTCTTCGGCGTATCGCTCTGCCTCTGCCTTGAATCCGTGCTTAAACTTGTGCGCCATCCGCCCTACGTTTCCTCATGTCTTCATACAGCGTCTTAATCATCAGTTCCATCGTCTGGGCGTCTTCACCCTTGATGTTCCTGTCGGCCCGTAAGAGTGTTGTGATCTCGGCTAAGGTATCCTTTTGCGATCGTGTCATCGTTTCGGTCCGATAGAATTGGCTCACATCAAGGCTTGACCACGAGGCGAGTGCCGCGAGGCTATCAACGTCGGGGCGTTTCCCTTGTCCCATGCGGGTAAGCGTCGAGGCAGACACCTTGGCTTTTTCTGCAACTTTCTTCCAAGATATCTCCCGGTCGCGTCTGATGGCGTCGAGGGCCGCATAGAATCCTTCAGCATCAAAAAAATTCGACATGTGATCTCCCGTTTCATTGTTGCAATATACCGGGAATCGGATATACAGCAATTGCTACCTAGCAACATAACGTCATCCTAGCAAATGAAAGGAAATCACATGGCTAAAAAAGGAAGTGGCACTCGTGCCCGAAGCACCATATCTGGACGCTTCGTTACGAAAGCTCACGCAAATCGCAGTCCACGCACAACAGTGAGTGAAAGAGTTGGTGGTGGATCAACTCACGGTGCAACACGTAGTGCTGTCTCGGGCAAGTTTGTCAGCTCTGGATATGGCGCTCGCAATCCCCGCACCACGATGCGCGACGGATGAAGTTCGAGGCAATGCGTGAACCGAGCGATGGCAAGGCTGAGGCTTCATCTCCTGCAGCTTTGCCATCAAACATTTGAACAATTGATTTGATCAGGGCAAGAAATGAGCGGTGAAAGTACAAAAACTGGCGCATCTCATTGGCCGAGGCTGCATGCCTGTGAATTACTGCTCGTTTATTAGGAATTTGACAATGAAGAAGAGTGAGGCGGAACCCGTGATCAGGCACCTGTGCCATGTTTGGGGGGATGAAGTCGACATTCCACGCGCGGCAGAAAGCGAACCAAGTTTTCTTACTTTCAAGTCTTGGCTGGATCAAAAAGGATACGGCCACTACCTGAACTTTCGCTCCGTTCGTGGTGCGTCAGCGGACGCCGAGCTCTGGTTTGATGAAGAGTTTAAGCAGCAATGGCGAAACTAGAAAACGATAGAGCGTATCGATATTACTCAACTAATGCATTTAGGACATCGGCCCTTTCGAGCGCGCGTCGTAGTGCATGGTTCGAAACCCTCACATAGATCTCCGTGGTCTTGAGGCTGGCGTGCCCCAACAAAGCCTGAACCATACGAATATCGATGCCTTCCTCGATGAGCAGCGTTGCCGCCGAATGCCGGAACCGGTGCGGCGTCAGATGTGGCATGATGCCCAATCGTTTTGACAGCACGCGCAGCCGTTTCCGGAACGTCTGCGACCGCAGCCGGCGACCAACCGCGTTCAGAAAAAGCGGCGATTTCAACGAACCGTGCTTGGCGCGGTAGGTGCAGTACCGTCGAAACGCGGCCTGCAACTCCGCATTTGGTACAAACACAATCTGTTCCTTATTGCCTTTGCCGCGCACGATCATTTGGCAGGCGTCGGTGGAGACATCGCCGAGCCTCAGATTGGTAAGTTCGCTGATCCGGAGACCGGTTACGATGAGCAGCTTGATCATCAGGATTGTGATGTCTTGCATCGCGCATGGCGTTGGTTTGGCGGTTAGGGCATCGGCCACACCAACGGGCGATTTCAAAACGGCTTTGAGGGTGTCCCTTTCGATGGGGCGCGGCAGGCGCCTTGTTATCCGCACTGCAATGCGCACATCGGCGAACGGGGAGGGCAGGGCACAATTCCGATCTGCGCGCCAGGCAAAGTACGACTTGAGGGTAACCAGCCGCCGCTCAATGGTTGCGGGCTTGGCCTCTAGGTCATCACGCAGATGGCGGTGGTAGTCCAAGATGTCGTCTTTCGACAGCGGATCCGTGAGCCTGTGGATCTAGGTGAAGCGCGCAAAGGTGCGCAGATCTTGGGCATAGGCCCGCAGCGTGTGATGGCCGACGCCGCGTTCATCGCGGCAGGAATTGACGAAATCTTTGTGATCGAGAGGGGGCATGTTGGACTCCTGTTGAGGTGTCCGGCCAATGCATCACGTTCGTCGGTATCGTTGAAATTGGGGCTCCTTCAGCCAGTAACGATAATGGGCCCTCCTTATCGCTAATTTGAATTTGCCTACGTTGTCAGCAAATTGGTGAGCTCGGGTAACTATAACATTCCTGCGTTGAGCAAAATAAAGGCGGCATCCGGGAGGAGGTGGATGCCGCCTATTACTTTGGATTGGCTCTGGGAGGAGTTTGGATTGGCTCTGGGAGGAGGTAGAACCAATCTCTAAAATTCAAGATAGGTAACATGCTGCGACTGCACAATGGTCGATCTAAGATTTTATTGCATTGCAGCATTGAGCCGGGCGCATGTTGCATAACTTTTCAGCTGAACCGGAAGAAACTTAAGATTCCCGGTCATCGATATGCCCTGACTCTGGATTTTTCGATGTCTAGTGCTGAAGGCGCTGAAGTTTGATTTTCTTGGCTCGGGAAAGTGAAAGCAGGCTTTGGGTTTTGTCGGATCCGGAGTTTGGGGGAGGGGTCTGGCAGGGGTCCTGGTGGGCCCCGCCATCACGCGTTGGAAATCCCTCGAACCAATCTCCAATCCGCGCGTGGTTACCACGCGCTCCCAGTTCCGGAGAACACTCATGGCAAAATCTAAACCCAAATTCGACGCAGTCGCGTCAATCACGAATGAGCTTATCAGCATCATTGATCGGGGCGTTCTGCCCTGGCGCAAACCCTGGCAGGTTGGCGGCAGTGCGGTGCCGCTGCGGCAGAACGGCGAGCCCTATCAGGGCATCAACAATTTCTTGCTGACCATGCGCACCATGATGGCAGGGTATACCTCGCCCTATTGGATGACCCTGCGACAGGCCAATGAACTGGATGCCAAGATCGTCAAGGGATCAAAATCGTCTGTTGTAGTCTATTACGGGACCACGGAGCGCGACCGCAACAAAGATGCAGCCGAGGACGAAGCGAACGACCCCAAGACGATCCCCTTCATGAAATCCTACCGCGTGTTCAACGCTGATCAGATCGAGGGGTTGGATGTCCGTTTTCATCCCAAGCCGCCAGAACTGCCGGATCATCCAGAACGCAAACCAATCCCACACATGCAAGCCTTCTTCGAGGCCATTGGCGCGACGGTTAGCTTTTCAGGTCGCGAGGCGTCGTATATGGCCGTTCTGGACAAGATGTACCTGCCTGCGATCGAACACTTCGAAAACCCGCTCAATTTCTATTCCGTCTGGGGTCATGAACTCGCCCATTGGACAAAGGCAAGGCATAGGCTCAACCGTAGCTATGGGGATGCGAAATTCGGAAACACGGCCTATGCGCGCGAGGAAATTGTGGCTGAGCTCTGTACGGTGTTTCTGGGTCAAAAGCTGGGGTTTTCTGCCCACACGCTGGAGATGAATGCGGCCTATCTCGACAATTGGGTCCGCGTGCTCCGATCTGATAAACGGGCGATCTTCAAACATGCGGCGGATGCGCAGAAAGCATGTGATTATCTTGTCGCCGCATCGGAGGCGGGGCAGGGGGCAAAGGCGGCGTAACTGAAGGGAGGGGCGGGCGATCTAGGCCATACCGGCGATTGCAAAGAGAAAGCAAGCTTTGGGTTTTGTGTTTTCAATTTTCTCGAAAGGACAGACCCATGACCACTTCCCAAGCCTCGACAACAGATCGCCCCGATATCACTGTGATTGCCGCGCACAACGAGGCCTTCCGTAAACTCGCCTGCCTTGGCATTGCGCCGGATCAGCCCATTGTCGGCCGTATGCATGTCACACGGTCTCTTGCAGAGGCCGAGGATGGCTTCATGGCTGAGGCGGTCAAAGCAACAGGTGAGTTCGACACCTTTGAAGCCGAGAATGATCCTGACGGATGCCACGACTTCGGGGCCGTTGATATCAGGGGGCAAAAGGTCTTCTGGAAGATTGATCTTTATGAGGCGGATAGCGATTTCCGCTACGGTGCTGAGACCCCTGACAATCCCGCAACCACCGTGCGCGTGCTCACCATCATGATGGCGTCCGACTGGTAGGGTTGGGGGCCTAACCTCACAAACGAAGCACAATTTGAAGGCCCGCTGACCCTTCCAAAGGGAAGGCGGGCCCAATGCCCATGTGATCCTCAAACCCGGGGATTGGTCAGGCCGTTCCGAATGTTCGGGGCGGCGCAAACATCTCAACAAGGACATCACATGACACATGCACTCAAATCCATCTCGGTCGCCATTGGCGATCTCACATCGCATCCTGCCAATGTGCGCAGCAATTCACCTGAAACTTACGAGACAGAGGCTATCGCCCACCTCACGGCCAGCATTGGCGTTCTGGGCATCATCCAACCGCTGCTGGTTCAAAAGATCGATGGCAAGTTCGGCGTCTTGGCAGGTGGTCGACGTCGCGCTGCCTTGAATGAACTGGTCGCCGACAAAACCGCCAAGGGCTTCACCAACAAGACGAAGATCGAATGCCGCTTGGTGCCGGACAACTGCGATGTGACCACGGCCCTATCGCTGGCAGAGAACATCACGCAGGCCCCGATGAATGCTATCGACGAGTTCGAAGCGTTTGCGCGCATGATGGAAGTCGACGGGCAATCGCCAGACACCATCGCCAAGACCTTCGGGACGACCATTGCCGCCGTCAAAGGCCGTTTGCGCTACGGTCTTATCCATCCCAACATCCGCGCAGCCGCGCGCGCCAAGACGATCACCCTCGATACCATGAAGGCCTTCGCGGATCATCCAAGCCAGGACGTGCAGCTTGAGGTATATGAGGCTCTAACAAGCGCTGACAGCTATGTGCAGGCCTATACAGTGCGTCAGGCGCTCAAGGCCCGCGGTGTGCAAGTGAGCGACGATATCGGCGCCTTTGTGCGCGAGGACTATGAGGCGCGGGGTGGTCCCATCGCTGCCGATCTCCTCGAGGAGCATTCGGTGTTGGAAGACACAGCGCTGGTCGAGGCCATCATGGTCGAAAAACTCACCGCCGCTGCGGAGGAGGCGCGGGCGCAATTGGGATTTGCGTGGGCCGAAGCGTTGGTACGCTACGATTATGCAACGATGGCAGACTATGGTCGCGTCTATCCCGGTCCGATCGAGCCTGATGCCGATGGTCAAAAGCGCGTGGATGCGATCACGGAGGAGCTCGAGAAACTGCAACTCGAAATGGAGGATGAGACCCTTGAGACTGATGCCTACAACGCCCTCTACGATCGCGTGGATGCGCTCGAAGAAGAGGCGCGGGATCTGCAGGAGGCCTACAGTGCAGAGGATCTTGCGCAGGGTGGGGTTATCGCATCGTGGTCAAACGGCAAAATTACGCTGCATGTCGGTCTGGTACGGCCAGAGGACAAGCCCGAGGCGACAACGCAGACAACCAGCACCGGCGGCACATCCAATGAGGTAGAAGGGCAGGGCGCAGACGCAATCGTCTATCCCGCCTCACTGACCCAAGACCTCAAGGCCGAACGGGCAATGGCACTCGGGGCTGCCATGACGCTCCATCCCGAAGCTACGCTCGATCTGACCTTGTTCAAACTGGTCACGGACGTGCTTGGCGGCATGAGCGCAACCCACGCCGTCAAGGTCGAGGCCCGCAAGGAATACCGCAGCCATGCCAAGATGGATGAGATTGATGGCACATCTCTAGAACAGGTGGCCGAGGCGCATGATGCGCTCGATCTGTCCTGGGCGGGTGGGGCGAAATCTCCGGCAGATCAGTTTGCGGCGTTCCGCGCCCTTGAGGCGGGCGAGAAGGCCAAACTGGTCGCCTATGCCACGGCCAGCACCACGCAATCTTGTTTTGCCCGCAGCGTTCAGAGTGACAGCTTGATGTTTGATTTCGAGATCGAGGTGATGCCTGACATTCGTGCGCATTGGACGCCAAACGCGGCGCTGTTCAACCGGTTCAAGAAGGCGTGGCTGCTCAAAATCCTTGGCGAAGATCTCGGCCTTGCACAGGAGGCGGTGACACTGGCCTCCATGAGCAAGAAAGAGATCGTCGCATTCTGCGACAAGCTCTTCGCCGAGCCCTTTGCGACGCTCACAGAGGCACAACACGCGGCAGTCGCTGCATGGTGCCCGCCGATGATGCAAACGACTGGTGGCATCAGCTTGGCTGTCGATGCGCAGGAAGAGACCGCTCCAGCAGAGACGGTTCAGGCAAAAGCCGCCTGATCCATTGAGGCGACCCGCGCTTGGGAACAACCAGACGCGGGTCATCCCACTCCCCAACAACTCCCAGAAACAAGCGGCTCAGGCCGCCGTATATGAAAGACATCCTCATGGCTATTCTCAAGTTCTCTGCGTCCGCTGTCGCGGCGCAAATCACGCATGCGCGCTCGTGTTCAACCTTCCTGCCCAATTGGAACGGGCCAGTCGACAAGCCCGCCCTGATCCTCATCGTTGGGAACGGTGTGCATCTGCGTTCCAACGGTATCGACGGCTCTACCACCCGTATTGTCACCACAGAACAGTCCGATCCCAGCTTTGCCTTTGCTAACGGCATCAATCCGTTTCGGGACAGCGATTGGATGGCACAACGTCAAATGGCGTTCCGCGATCTAACCGGGCAGTTCTACACAGACATCCTTGATGATGTGCAGACACTTATCGATCGGGGGCAGGGGGCCATCCGACTGGCAACCGATGGTCATTCCATCCGCGTCTTCGTCCGTCGCGCCTCAGACTTCCTGATTGGCGGAACCTATGAGGTTCCGTCAGGCTTGGGTGGCACATTCCGAGTGGTCCTCAAGGACGCCTGCGACACCTTTGCCATCGTTCAGAACTGCGGCAACTGCGAGGACTTCGATGCAATGCAGCCGTATCGCGTGCCGCTTGATGCACTCATGGAGCTAGAAGACCGGAGGGCAGCGTAACGCGCCCTTTCTTCACTCGCATCGCCAATACCCTGCCATGCCTTCGGCACTCTCGGGACATTGGCGACAAATTAATTTTCTATGAAAGAAAGGACTCTGAAATGGGATGGCTCTTTTACACGGACCGACGAGTTCAGACCTACGCCGATGAGAAGTCAGAGATCACGCGTCTCTGCACCTTCGAGACAGATACGCGCCGCACGACACTGATTAAAGCCAGCAAAGTTGGCTTGACGTGGTATGCGGCAGCAAAGGTTGAGAGCCTTGATCCCATGCCTTTGGAGGATCGAACCTATGTGATCGACAAAGACGGGTCGTTCACCTTCGGTGCGGTGTTTCTGACGCGGTATGACGAAGGGTGCTGGGCTACAAGGACATGGAGGAAAGCGCTGGTCCTTGCGAATCCCGCGCGCCGCTGAGCCTTTTTAATCTCCTGTCCGAGTTGAAAGACCCCGGCAGCTATGCCCACGCTTGGCGGCAGCGGTGTCGAGACTGGGCCACGATCCCCGACTACGCAGAGGGCGACAAGATCAAACTCGCCTCCCCTGTGACACTCAGCGATGGCAGTACCTGTCAGATCGTCACAGCAACCCATTACAGGCGCGGGCGTCAAAAACGGCGCTGCTACCGTATTGAGGAAACTGGCAGCCTCGTGCGGCTCTCAAAGGCGTCACTGGCGGGATCGACCCTCATCAGTCGCGAAATGGCTGAGGGCAGTGCGGTGTTGGCGGAGTTTTTTGCGGGGCAGGATGCATAGAGTGGAACTCTCTAGCACCTTGATTGCGTATCTCATTTGAGATACAGCAATATCCAAAGGAGATCCATATGCCCGCTCAAACATCCATGATCCATGTCCGTGTTGATGATCAGCTTAAAGCGCAGGCCTCGGATGCGCTCTCGGGCGTCGGCCTGACACTCTCGGATGCCGTTCGCATCCTCTTGACCCGTGTAGCCGCGGAGGGCGGGTTGCCGGCGGGACTGACAGCAGATCCAGACGCCTATGACGCATGGTTCCGCTCCAAGGTGCAAGAAGCATTGGACGACCCACGGCCGACAACACCGCAGGCTCAGGTAATGCAAGACGCTCAGGCGATGATTGACAAGAAGCGCCGTGCCTGATCTTGAGTGGAAGGCCACGGCCATCGCTGATCTGCTGGCAATTATCGACTACATTTCTGACGACAATCCAGATGCGGCCCAAGCTCTCAAGGACGAAATCGAGGCCAAGACATCAAGGTTGCCTGAGCGCCCCCAGATGTACCGTGTGGGACGTGTTGACGGCACCCGGGAAATGGTTGTGCGTCCAAATTACATCGTGATCTATGCTGACGACCCAAGTGCCATAGTGATCTTGCGGGTGCTGCACGCAGCTCAGCAATGGCCATAGGTCGGCACGTTTCAAAGCCATTCAGATAAATAGAAGCCCTCTCGGCACTCACAAAGTGCAAAGGGGGCTTTTTGTCCTGTGAACCTCAAACCGGATCACAAAGGACAGAAATCATGGCCCACGCCGACACCAAGCACTCCTATCAAACTGAACCGCCCTGGGTTTACCGGAGAGTAAAACACTCAAAGGATGAACCCTATGACAAAGAATCGACATACCCCCGCCTATCCTGCCGAACTGCGTGAACGTGGTGTTCGGCTTTTCAGAGAGAACCGTGCTGACTATGCCAGCGACACGGCAGCCTATAAGGCAATTGCGCCGAAGCTTGGCTGTTCACCGGACAGCCTGCGCGTCTGGTGTCAGCAGGCCGAACGCGATGCCGGGCAGCGGGCTGGGCTGACAATTGCCGAGAAGGATCGGATCAAGGAACTTGAGCGTGAGGTCCGTGAACTGCGCCAGGCCAACGAGATCCTGAAGAAGGCCAGCGCATATTTCGCAGCGGCGGAGCTCGACCGCCCGTTTCGCAAATGATCGTGTTCATCGACGATCACCGTCGTGTCCATGGTGTCGAGCCGATCTGCCGGGTTCTGGGGATCGCACCATCGACGTATTACGCCCTCAAGGCCGTGGAGCGTGATCCGGACCTGGCATCGGATCGGGCTAAGCAGGATCAACTGGACATGGCCGCCATAAAAGAGGCCTTCGATGGCAGTCGGGGCCGATACGGCGCGCGCAAGGTTTGGCACCAGTTACGCCGCAGCGGGCACGATATCGCTCGCTGCACTGTGGAGCGGCTTATGAAGGCTATGGGATTACAAGGGGTTGTGCGGGGCAAGAAAGTGACCACGACCAACCCCGATACGGCACAACCTTGCCCGGACGACAAGGTGAACCGGGCTTTCGTGGCCGCTATGCCGAACCAGCTCTGGGTCAGTGACTTCACCTATGTCTCCAGCTGGCAGGGCATGGTCTATGTGGCCTTCGTCATCGACGTCTTCGCCCGCAAAATCGTCGGCTGGCGCGTCTCGACCTCGATGACCACCGGTTTCGTGCTCGATGCCTTGAACCAGGCCATCTGCCAGCGCGCCCCGTCCGAGGCGGACAAGCTCATCCACCACAGCGATCGTGGCAGCCAATACCTGTCGATCCGATACACCGAACGGCTGGCCGAGGCTGGGATTGATACTTCGGTGGGCAGCGTTGGTGACAGCTACGATAACGCCCTGGCCGAAAGCATCATCGGCCTGTTCAAGACCGAGGTCATCAAGTTTCTCGGTCCATGGAAATCGGTCGGCCAAGTCGAATGGGAAACTCTCAAGTGGGTCGACTGGTATAACAAAACGCGCCTGCACAGCGCCATCGGATACATTACACCGAACGAAGCAGAGGAGGCATTCTACGCAAACTTGAACGTTGACGAAAAAGCAGCGTAATCATTGAACCACAAACTCTCCGGTAAACCCGGGGCGGTTCAAACACCATCTAACGCCCAGCTTAAAACAGCCCTCTCGCTGATCGCCGCCGAGCTCGCGCGCGGCCCTCTGCGCAGTTCCTCTCTTTCAAAGATCATGCGCGACGCCTTTGGCGGTAGCGATGCAAGCGGTGCATGGAACTGGCGCATGGCCTATGACATGATGCAGGCTGCGGCTGTTCAAACGCTTTTCTTGGATGCGAGCGGGTCAGACCCAATTGGTGCTGCCAAGAACCTCGCGATGCGACTTTTGACCGAAACCCGCCGGTCCGAGCAACAGATCCGACTGCAACAGTTCTCGACCCCGCTTCCTTACGCGGCCCTCGCCGTGCGCGCGGCGGCGATCCGCCACGGTGAGACGGTGCTGGAACCCTCTGCGGGAACAGGCTCGCTGGCGGGGCTCATGAAACGGGCAGATGCCAAGCTCATGCTCAACGAAGTCGATCCATTTCGCCAGCGGCTGCTCGATGTGGTGTTCGACGCGCAGGCGAGCGGACATGACGCCGAACATATCGATGATCTGCTGACATCAACAACAGCCCCCAGCGTTATCGTGATGAACCCGCCGTTTGCATCCTCGGTCGATCGCTCCCGCGACAAGCACATTGCGGCCAAGCATCTCATCGGAGCCGCGAAACGATTGGCACCCGGCGGGCGTCTTGTTGCGATCATGCCGATGGGCTTCACCCCTGAGCGCGACACAGCACATTGGAAGCGGGCAATGAGCCTTCTCACGCCGAGCCTGGCCCTGACCATCCCCGGCCATGTCTATCGCAAGCTTGGCACCAGCGTGGATACCCAGCTGATGGTCTTTGATAAGGTCGATGATGACGTCGAGATAATCCGCGCCTCTGTCGACGATCTCGACGCGGCGGTCAGTATCGTCGACCAGATTGCCAAAGTGCGCGCGATTGTAGCGCCTGTGACGGCGGCACGCTCATTGAATGTCGGTCGCCCTCTGATGGGATCAGCGCCTTACAAGGCGCGCAAGCCTGTCGCATCAACGGCATCTGCCGCCAAAACGCCAAAACACGCAGCAACACCGCTGTCGTTCGCTACGCTTGAGACGCCTCGTGAAAACACCCCCATTTCCGAGATCTACGCCCGTTATCGCCCGCAGCGGATCGATATCGTCGGCGCACAGGAACACCCAACGCCGCTGGTTGAAAGCATTGCCATGGCCTCGGTCGCACCACCCGTGCCTTCCTTGCTGGCCGCCGAGGGTCTGCGCTTGCCAAACCGCTTGATTGCAGAGGGCCCTCTCTCTGAGGCCCAGCTGGAAACCATCATCATGGCCAACGATGCCCATGCGCGCGATTTGCCCGGCAAGTTCACCATAGATGACGACCAAACCAAGATGCTGCGCAGTGATGAGGAGGCGGCGGCCCGTGCTTACCGCTTGGGCTATTTCCTCGGGGATGGCACCGGTTGCGGCAAGGGCCGCGAGTGCGCAGGCCTTATTCTGGTCAATTGGCTCTCTGGGCGGCGCAAAGCTGTCTGGGTGTCAAAATCCGCAACGCTGATTGAGGACGCTGTGCGCGACTGGACTGACCTCGGCGGCTCGCCCGCCGATATCCAACCGCTCTCGAAATGGAAGCCCGACCAGCCTGTCACCATGGGCGACGGCATCTTGTTCGTCACCTACGCAACGCTGCGGTCTGCCGGCAAATGCGGCACCACGCGCCTGAACCAGCTTCTCGACTGGATGGGTGACGACTTCGATGGTGTGCTCGCTTTTGACGAGGCCCATGCGATGCAAAATGCGGCTGGATCGGAGCAGGGCAGGGGGGCGAAACCGTCCCAGCAGGGTCTTGCAGGGCTGCGCCTGCAACTCGCCACCCCGCGCGCTCGCGTCTTCTATGTTTCGGCGACGGGGGCCACATCTGTCCACAATCTCGCCTATGCCTCCCGGCTCGGGCTCTGGGGCCAAGGGCCAGAATATCCGTTCCCCAGCCGCGAGAGCTTTGTCTCAGCGATGGAGGCGGGCGGTGTGGCGGCCATGGAGGTGGTGGCCCGCGATCTCAAAACACTCGGGTTTTATACGGCGCGGGCGCTGAGTTTTGACGGGGTCGAATACGATGTGCTGGAGCATGCACTGACGCCTGCCCAAACAGAAATCTATGACGCTTATGCGGGCGCGTTCCGCACAATCCATCATAACTTGGAGGCCGCGCTGACCGCGACAGGCGTCAATGACGCATCGGGCGAGACAAATGCTTCCGCTGCAAAAGCCTCCGCCAAGTCGCGGTTCGAGAGCACAAAGCAGCGCTTCTTCAATCATCTGCTGATGGGCATGAAAGCCCCGTCAATTGTCAGCGCTATTCAGCAGGATATATCCGATGGTTATGCTTGCGTTATCCAAGTGGTCTCGACGGGCGAAAGCCTCTTGAAGCGCCGCTTGGAGATGATGGACCCCGATGATGAACTCGTTGAGGGGGCATTGACACCGCGCGACTATGTTTTATCCGGAACTCCGGATAAAACATAATATGCCGCGTCACCGTTATGCGGAGTTCGGGATTTCAACCTGTTGTTCTGCTGATTCATTTTCGGGTTTCCACTTTGGATAATCATGATGCCTCTGCTCTCAACCGCAGAAGGACATCCCCCATGAACTCCCCCTCCAACTCTCCGCTCGGCGGCCGTGCTGACGATCGAGAAAGCCTGCTTACGCGAGCCGCTTTCCCGCTTTATGCTGGACGGGACGGAAAGGATTGGGTGGAAACCGCGGTGGCAGAAAAGAGCAACATCGAGGCGGAAATGGCGCGGGTTCGAGCGCGTCTAGCCAATCTGGATGCCGAACGGCAGCAGCTTCAGCGCGAGATGGCGTCCCTCGAGGTTCGCCTCGCCGCTGAGCACGCGCCAGCCGTGAAACAGCCTTCCTTCGAGGACGCTCCGGTGACGAACAGTTCGCCGTCGCATGAAAAGGTCGATCTGTTCCGAAGTCTATTCGCCGGTCGGCCTGACGTGTTTCCTGTGCGGTGGGAAAACAGGAAGACCGAACGCTCAGGATATTCGCCTGCTTGTGCCAACGAATGGGTGAAAGGCATTTGCGGCAAGCCGAAGGTCAAATGCGGCGAGTGCCCACATCAGAAATTCATCCCTCCGAATGAGTGCATCATGGAAAAACACCTGCGCGGTGATGATGGACGCAGCGGGGATTTTGTCGCGGGCGTCTACCCGCTGCTCCAGGGTGATACATGCTGGTTTCTTGCTGCGGATTTTGACAAGGCATCCTGGGCGGAAGACGCCAGTGCGCTGCTGGAAACCTGCCGAGCAAAGGGAGTCCCTGCAGCGCTGGAGCGGTCGAGATCGGGCAACGGCGGTCATGTCTGGATCTTCTTCTCAGAACCCGTGTCCGCCCGTCTGGCGCGCCAGCTCGGATCGGTTTTGATCACGGAAACGATGGAAAGGCGGCCGGAGATTGGCTTTGCCTCCTATGACCGGCTGTTTCCAAACCAGGATATCATGCCGCTCGGCGGTTTCGGCAATCTGATCGCACTGCCGCTTCAGAACACTGCGCGCAAGGCTGGCAACAGCGTCTTTGTGGACGCGGGAATGCGGCCATTTGACGATCAGTGGGCCTTTTTGTCTTCCCTGCCGAGAATGTCGGCGTCAGCGGTGAGTGACCTCGTCGAAACGGCGGAGCTTTCCGGGCGGGTGTTGGGCGTGCGCATGCCGGTGGATGACGAACAGGCGAATGAGCCCTGGAAGATGTCTCCGTCACGCCACAGCACGCCACGACGTCTGGATGTGCCCATCCCGCAAACCATCAAGGTGACAGTCGCAGACCAGATCTATCTCGACCGGTCAGAGCTGCCTTCGGCCATGATTGCCCAACTGGTCAGGCTGGCCGCGTTCCAGAACCCCGAATTCTATCGCGCCCAGGCGATGCGGCTGCCGACATTCGGCAAGCCGCGAATTGTGTCCTGTGCCGAACTACATCCCCGACACGTCGCCCTGCCGCGCGGCTGCTTCGACGAAGCGATCGGGTTCCTGTCCGATCACGGTGCGACAGCCGACCTGGACGATTTACGTGCAGACGGAACCCGCTTGCCGGAGACGGTCCGCTTCCGTGGCGAACTTCGCCCGCCGCAAACGCGCGCGTTTGACGCCCTGGCCGAACATGATACCGGTGTGCTTGCCGCCACGACCGCATTCGGCAAGACGGTCGTGGCCGCGGCGCTGATCGCACATCGTGCACGCAATACACTGGTGCTGGTTCACCGCCGGGAACTGCTAAACCAATGGGTCGAGCGGCTGAAGTCCTTTCTGCAGATCGACCCGAAGCTGATCGGCACCATCGGCGGCGGCAAACGCAAACCTACCGGTGTGATCGACGTGGCGCTGATCCAGAGCCTGGTCCGCAAAGGCGAAGTAGACGACATTGTTGCCGACTACGGACACCTTATCGTCGATGAATGCCATCATCTGTCTGCGTCAAGCTTTGAACTGGTCGCCCGCAGATCGAAGGCGCGCTACGTCACCGGGTTGTCGGCGACCGTCGTCCGAAAAGACGGACATCATCCGATCATCTTCATGCAATGCGGCCCCGTGCGCCATCAGGTGAGCGCCAAATCGCAGGCCGCCGAAAGCGGCATTCACCATCGGGCGCGTGAACGTCACACGAGATTCCGTTTGCCGGAGCCCCTCGCCATGGCGGAGCGCCCATCCATACCTGCAATTTATGCCGCGTTAGCGGAGGACCCTGCTCGAAACGATCTGATCTTCGACGATGTGCTGAAATCACTGGAGGCCAAACGCTCGCCGATCGTGCTGACCGAACGGAAGGATCACCTCCAGTATCTTCAGGACCGGTTCTCCCGATTTGCGAAAAACATTATCGTGCTCCGCGGCGGCATGTCCGCAAAGGACCGGAAGGCAGCGCATGCGGGGCTGACTGTCGATGACGATGAGGAACGGCTGATCCTCGCGACAGGGCGCTACATCGGTGAGGGCTTCGATGATGCGCGGCTCGACACCCTGTTCCTGACCATGCCGATCGCCTGGAAAGGCACGCTGGCGCAATATGTCGGCAGGTTGCATCGGCAACATGACGGAAAGAAAGACGTCCTGGTGGTCGACTATGTCGACAGTTCGGTTCCGGTCCTGTCCAGAATGGCGACCAAGCGACGAACAGGCTATCGGGCGCTCGGCTATGTGATGGAATAGCGCCCCGCCGGACGCGGGACGCCAGTTGTTACGCGTCCGGTCAGGAACGCTGCGTGGCCGCCGCCAATATCTGCATCAGCTTGTCCGAGGGTTCCCGGAACTTGCCCGGTTTGATCAACGGTGCGTGATGGGCATCCAAGAGCGCGAGCTTCTCGGTCGGGTCTGCGCGCAGATACATCTCCGTTGTCTGGATGCTGGCATGACCGAGCCAGAGCGCGACCTTGCGGACATCGCCGGTTGCCTGAAGTGTATGCATCGCACAGCTGTGTCGTAGCACATGCGGGGTGACGTGCTTTGCGGCGATCGACGGCGCCGAGCGTTCAGCTGTCACCACATGCTGCCGGAGCCTGTAGGCGAACCCGTCCCGTGTCATCTGGCGACCATCACGGTTCAGGAATAGTTCCGGCCCCGCATCGCCTGGCCGGACAGCCAGCCACGCGCGAATGGCGGCCTGGGTCTCTTTCCAGAGCGGCAGAATCCGCTCCCGCCGACCCTTGCCAAGAATCCGCACGCTGGAAAACGAGCCTTCAGGAAAATCGCCCATTCGCACTGCGAGCAGCTCGGACGCCCTCAAGCCCGCAGCATAGGCCAGGTGCAGCATCGCCCGGTCACGCAGTCCCCCAAGCGTATGGCGGTTCGGTGCGGCAAGCAGGGCCTGGAGTTCTTCCCGGGTCAGGTAGTCGATGAGCCTTGTATCCGTGCGCTTGACGGGCAGGGCTCGGATCATCAGCGCCTGCTCGAGACAGGCCGGGTGGCGATGTTCGACGAAACGGAAGAACGATTTGATCGCCGCCAGCCGCGCGTTGCGGGACCGGACGGAATTGGCGCGCCCTACCTCGATGTGTTCAAGAAACGCCCTGATCATCTGAACATCGAGGTCTTCGATTGCGAGTTCCGAAGGGGAGCGCTTGAGCCGTCCAGCGGCAAACCGCAGCAAGAGGGTGAACGCGTGGGCATAGGCTGCGATGGTATGTCGGCTTGCACCGCACTCGCCCGGAAGATGGGTTTGCATGAAGGCCGAAAGATCGGGAGCGAGCGGGGTCATGCTGCACCTCCGATCCAGGTCTCTTCGGCGGTCGAGGCGATCATCTCCAGCAGCACTGGCGTGGCCTCAAGGTACCAATAGGTGTTGGCGATATCGACATGGCCGAGATACGTGCTCAGGGCCTTCATGTGCCGCATGACCGCCTGCGGATCGTTCCCGCAGGCTTCCAGAGATCGCACCGCGAATGTATGGCGCAGATCGTGCAGCCGGGGTCCGGGACCAGTCGGAGTGCGATATCCGAGCTTGCGGACGATCCGGACGAAGACCACGTGGACCCTGGTCGCCGTCGGGGCACGGCCATGGCCGAGTACGAAAAGATCATCGCCGGGATTGCGCACGACGCCTCGGGCTTCGAGATAGCGGTCAAGCGCGGCGCGGGTCGAAGCATGTATCGGCACGAGGCGGCTCTTGCCGAACTTGCCATGCCGGATCATGAGACCGTCGTCGGTCAGGTCGTCGCACCGGAGGGACAAAGCCTCCGAAATCCGCAAACCTGTCGATGCAAGCAAACCGATAAGATTGTGGTAAGTCAGCGGGCTGATTGATGTCAGGCCCGGCACCAGAAGCGCTTCCCGCATGATCCGACTGATCTGGCCCTGCGTCATGATATACGGGGCGGGCCGCCGCCGTCGTGAACGGCCCAGCAGATTCAACGGCGGTATCTCGTGATGCGCATCTTCCGCATGCAGGAATACGGCTAACGCCCGGGCTTGATCGACCCGGATTTGCACGGCACCTGGCGTCGAGGCGCCACCAGCCCATTCCAATATCAGGGTAGTTGTCACGTGGCTGGCTGATCGGTCTGCAGCGAAATCCGCGAAAGAGCGCAAGGACGTCTCTTGCGCGGCAAACTTCTTTCCAAGGGCGCGGTTCAGTTGAACGAAGCGATCGACATGGGAATGCATCATGATGCGCACTCCGGCCAAGGCTGGGCCACACCTGCCAGCATCTCGATATCGACCTTGGCATAGATCGCGGTCGTATCACGCGAGCTGTGGCGAAGCGCGACACCGATCTGATCAAGATCCGCGCCGCCGCGCAACCAGGCCGATGCCAGTGAATGGCGAAACACGTGCGCGCCCGTCGGCAGACCGGTGAAGCCACCCCGGGCAAGGACACGGGAAACGATCCCGGCGATCTCAGCAGAGGACCGAAACGGAGTGAATGGCGCCTGAATGCGCAGAAAGACCCTGTCAGTTGTGACGACCGGACGCACATCTTCGATATAGGTCAGCAGCGCATCCCCAGCATCCTGTGGTATTGGTACCAAAACTTCGCGTCTGGCTTTGCCATGCAATCGCAACCGACTCGCACGCCAGTCAATGTCTGACAGCCGCAATTGCCAGATGTCACCGGCGCGCAAAGCCAGCCGCGCGAGCAGAAGGAGTATGGCGCGGTCCCGTATCTCGACAGGCGTTTTGGTTCCACAGGACGCTATTATCTCTTCAATTTTGGTTCGAGGGATCGTCGGTGGTACCGTTGACAGCTTGCGCGAAACGGCAGATGGCACAGCATACAGGAGCAACGGGGCGCATTGATTCTGAACAATCGTGAAGCGCAAGAAAGCGCGCAGAACGGTCACCGTCATCCGCACCGAAGATCTTGAGCGCTCTTCGCCCTGGTTCAAAACGATCGAGCGGATTGCCGCCGCGTTGTAGTCTTTCGGGGTTGCCCCGAGGCTATCCAGCCAGCGGCTCGCTTCGTACAAGAAGCGCCGTACGGTCTCGTGCGTCACCCCACGTTCGCGGCGCAACCATTCCGAGAACTCGGTCAGGCGCGGATCGCAGGTGGTAACGCAGTCAGGCGCTTCAGGCGGGATCAGACCCTCATCTCTCAGGAACCGGACAAAAGCACGCGCACCACGGCGGCGGTTCTTGAGGCGCGAGCCCAGCATGTCCTTGCCATGTTTGGTCTTCTCCCCACAACGGCAATTATGCCGTGCGAAATGATCGATGGTAGCCTCATCGATTCCGTGGGCCGGAACACGCATCAGCAGCGCCCATTCCGCGAAATGGCGGGCCTGAGTCAGCTGCGTCGAGTACGTCACCTTGCTATATCCGGTGGCGCAGAGCTTCTCTGCATGGGCCTCCAGATATTGCCCGAGCCGGGCGACTTCATTTGCAATGAAGACCACCCCGGTGGCTTCGAGATAGCTCAGGAATCTGCGTGTATCTGTGGCGTAGGCAGGCTTGCACAGTTGCGCAGGGCTGTAGCGGCCGCAGCGGCAGCGATGGCGAAGGAACCGATCCACCGCCGATGCGTCGAGGTCTCTGGTCGGGATCTTCCGGGCGCGTGCCCACTTCAGAAAATGCCGGGCGGCACCCACGGCGCCCTTCGAGAGCCGGGGATTGTCTGCGAGATAGGCACTGACCAGAGCGACGTCGTCGGCGTCAGCACGGCCGCCGAGCGGAGAGTTGGAGGGGGAGTTCATGGGGGATGTCCTTCTGCGGTTGAGAGCAGAGGCATCATGATTATCCAAAGTGGAAACCCGAAAATGAATCAGCAGAACAACAGGTTGAAATCCCGAACTCCGCATAACGGTGACGCGGCATATTATGTGCTCGGCTATCTCGAACAGGCGTTTCCGATCCACACCCAGAAGCTGGTCGAGATTGACGGCAATGTCGTCGCAGAGCCGCTGCGGGATGAAACAGGGGCCTTGGTCGTCTCTCGCGAAGCGTTGGCCCTGCGGGACGAGGCGATGATGGATTTGATGGCGTTGGCCCCGATCCCTGCGGCACTGGATCAAATCCTCTGGGCGTTCGGGGATGAGGCCGTGGCAGAAGTCACAGGCCGGTCCATTCGCCCACTCAAATCTAGCGATGGCGCGCTCTTTATTGAAAAGCGCGCTGCGAGCAGCAATTCGTCCGAGACGCAGGCGTTTATGGATGGCGAGAAAAACATCCTGATCTTCTCGGATGCGGGTGGCACAGGGCGATCCTATCATGCGGCACAAACGGCAAAGAACCAGAAGCGGCGTCGCCATTATCTGCTGGAACCCGGCTGGCGCGCGGATGCAGCCATCCAGGGACTTGGGCGTACGCATCGCTCCGCGCAGGTCAGCGCGCCGTTCTTCCGGGTCTGTACTTCGGATGTGCACGGTGAAAAACGCTTCACCTCAACAATCAGCAAACGTCTTGATCAGCTTGGCGCACTCACCAAAGGCCAACGTGAGACAGGCTCGCAAGGCATGTTTCGTGAAGAGGACAATCTTGAAAGCCCCATCGCGCGATCCGCGCTGCGAGGATACTACGCCGATCTTGCTGCGGGGCGAGCGGAAGCGATGGGCTATGAGACCTTTACCGATTGGACGGCGTTGAGGCTGATCGACAAGGATGGCGTGCTGCTCGAAGAATTGCCTCCCATCCAGCGGTTCCTCAACCGGGTGCTGGCCTTGCCGATCCACATGCAGAACGCGCTCTTTGCAGAGTTCATGCAGCGGATTGCGGATCAGACAGAGCGTGCACGGGACGCAGGCACGCTCGATCTTGGGGTGGAAACGCTGCGGGGCGAGACGATCAAACAGGTCTCGGCGGAGGATTTATGGACCTGCCCGCAATCCGGTGCTGTGACACGTATCATTGGATTGGAGGTGACAGATCCTGTTCACATCGCGCGCGCCGATGGCGCCCTTCGCAACAACGTCGACAAAATCCCTATGGTCAATCGGGCGTCAAGGCGGGTTGGGCTGATCTCTAAACGCCCCATGCAGATGTATGACGAAGACATCGTCACCCTCATGCGCAAGGTTGTGCGGCCCACTGGCAAATCCTATCTTGAAGAGGGCAAGTTTGAAGTCTCGGCTTGGGAGAAAACCGAGCAATTAGAGTTCATTCGGCTTTGGGACGAGGAGGCCGATGGTCTTCCCAAAACCACCACGACAAAGCTCTATTTGCTCACGGGTCTGTTGCTTCCGATCTGGAAGACCATCCCGACAAGCAACGAGCGCATCTATCGCGTCACGCCCGAAGGATGTGCGAGCATGATTGGCCGCACCCTCAGCGAGGAGGGGGCCGCAGCCCTTCGGGCGCGGTTCATGAAAGGGACGCCTGAAACGCCGGGTGAACTGCTGACAGCGGCCCTTGGTTCTACAGCGCCGGTCGATCTGGGGCGCGGCCTGACGCTGACGCGCCGCCGCGTTGCGGGTGACGTGCGCTTGGAGATTGGTGGGGCGGACAAAGGCACGATTGATGGTCTCAAGGCCCTCGGGTGTTTTACTGAAATCATCGCCTTCCAGCTGCGGGTCTTTGTCCCGCATGGTGCAGGTGTCGATGCGGAAGCAATCCTCGCCCGCATTGTTGGCGATGGCAATGCGCGTATCCGCAACGCAGCCTGATCAGTGGCGTTGACAGTCATCACAATACTTCAAACGCATCACAGCAAGCACCCGCCCATACAGGCGGGTGCACGGCCGGCATTCGTCACTCTAAAGGGATAGACTCATGAACATTGCAGAAATCAAAACAGCTGTAGACGGAGGGAAGACCGTTCACTGGTCAAACGAGGGCTATGTGGTCCGCAAGGATATACTGGGCCAGTATCTCATCGTCTTTGAGCCGAACGGCAGTGCCATTGGTTTGGCTGACCGCAGTGGGGGCCGTCTGAATGGTCAGGAAGAGGAGTTCTTCCTTTCCGATCGTAGTGTCTGAAACATCCCATTTGACCATTGGGCAAAGAATGGGTCGCGCTGGTGTTGTGGCGTCGTGCGTCCATTTGGGGCTCTGCACTGTTTGAGAGGTCGGGAGAAAGTTGAAAGCAGGCTTTCTGTTTTGTGATCCCACAAGGGGTCGAAAAGCAATCTCGGATGGTCTGGCAAGATGTCGGGCCCCGATAACCCAAGAAGGATAAGACCCATGTTCGCAGGAACCCTCACGAAAACCGCCGACACCGCAGCCGCTGTCTTCACCGGCACAATCCACAACACCAAGTTTGACATCGCGATCCAGTTGGAAACCCGCGCAAAGATGTCAGAGCGCAGCCCGGACTATGACGTCACGGCGGTCAATAAATCAGGCCGCAAGGTGCGTATTGGCACAGCCTGGAACGAGACCGGCAACACAAGCGGTAATCCCTACATCTCGATGCAGCTGGATGTTGGCCTTGGGCCATTCCGCGTCAATGCCGTGCAGACACAGGAAGCGCGTAAAGCCAAGAGTGAAGACTTCGAGATCATCCCGCTGGTCTCAAACGGCACGATGAAATCCGGGTCAATCTCGGGCGAGCTGACGGCGATGGATGCTGACAACGCCTTCGCAGGTTACATCGCCAACATGATGTTCGATCTGGATTTCATGCTCATCGAAAATGATTTCAAGACGGAAGAGACGCACCCAGATTACCGGATCGAAGTGAGCTCCCCAAAAGGCAACCCGATCCGCGTTGGCTCCGCTTGGATGGCCAAAAGCAACCGTACGGGGCACGATTACGTCTCGCTGCTGATCAACACGCCCGACGGCGATTTGCGCGTCAACGCCGTGCAGAACGAAGAGCAGCGTGGCGGGCAAACCTTCTCGATCATCCCGTTTGTACAGAGCGGAGATCAGCAGCCGGATGCAAGCAGTGGATTGTCACTTGTTGCTTGATGTACGCGAAACCATCGACTGACAGGACAGGGGAGCCGCGGCAACGCGGTTCCCCTTTTTTGTGTGAGTGTGCTTGAAAGACACTCGGGCTTTCCTAGGCGTTTAGGTGCGGCCCAAGCCGGAAATAGACGACTTGCGCAGCAAAAGTCTCGAAAGAGTGCTCTTTCCCAAATGCCGCCCCGCAGAATTTAGCTTGAGCAGAAAATTTAGCTTGTTGCGATCGGCCCGAAGCTGACGCCAATCCAGGCCGACAGCAGGCGATCAGAATTTTCGTCCAGCCGTAACAGCCGGATCGCCGTTCATAGATCCAGAGAGGCAAAGTGCTTCTGGCGCCGCCTACCGATTTTAGTGCGGTGTTGGTAGTGTATGAATATCCATTTGGCCTTGACTTCAGCCAGAAATCGTGTGGACTTTTACACAGTGTCGCGTGCCGTATTACCCAGTCAGAAAGAACGCGCAGGCTTAATTTTAGACCGAAAAAAGAGAGTATTCATGACACTTAAACCAGGACCAAAGCCGATAGCAAAATCGACAGGGAAACCAGATCAGCGCCGTCGTGATAACAAAACCACGCCAGGGAATACACCTTCCCTCAAACCTAGTAAATCTAGCAAGCCCCCAAAAAAGAAATGAAAGAGGGCTCTCGCTAATTTACCCTTTTAGCCCTGCAGGCCAATCGCTTCTACGTTGAATGACAGGTCTTGGGACGGAAAGGTCGGATTGTTCCGGCTAAGGCTGATCCTTATCGGTTGCGGCCGATTGAGCAAGAGACCGCAAAGCGCAGCAAACGGCCGGTCAGCGTGTTGCCATGCTCAGGTAGCCTGACATGGCTCCTTTGTTACCCCCAATCTGGTTGAGCGTCGCTTCCGGCCGATTCTGTGGAAAAACACCGTGTTGCTGGTGCAGAAATTAGCGGTCTGAACAGGGCGCGAGCGCCTTTCTTATCAGGCTTTGCGCGTTTGCTGCGGTGCAGGAAAGATCTTGGCTAGTTTGCGGAGGTTTTGGGCGGTTGCGGCGAGGAGAAATTCGTCATTTGCACCGTTCGGGCCGCGCAATCGGAGTCTGCCCAACCCGAGAATACGTTTGAGATGGGCGAAGAGCATTTCCACCTTCTTTCTGAGCCGCATCGAGATGACGTATTGCTTGGTCTTGGCAATGTCGCGGGCGACCTGACGGGCGTCTTCGTGTTCTTCGCGCGTGATGGAGCGGAAGTCGGCATTTGGGCAGCATTTCGCTTTTGAGGGGCAAGCTTGGCACGTCAGTTTCAGGGCGCGATATTTGGCGACACCTTTGCCGTCCGGGCCTCTGTTTGGATCAGAATAGTTGCGGCGGAATTGCTTGAGGGCTTCGCCTTCGGGGCAGATGTATTGGTTGTTGTCAGCGTCCCATTCGAAATCAGCGCGGCTCCAGGTGCCGTCTGTCCGGCCTGCCTTATCAATGACGGGGATATGTGGCGCGATCTTGCGATCCACAAGCCAGCCCAGCATCGGGCCGGAGCCGTATGCCGTGTCCGCGATGATGCGCTCGGGATGCAGATCGAACGTGTCTTTGACACGGTCCAGCATCGTGCGCACGGACCCGACCTCGGCCTGCCGGATCGACCTGGTCGCCTCGACATCGACGATCACGGCGTGGTCGGTATCGATCAGGTAGTTGGTGGAATAGGCAAAGAATGCTGGGCCCTTGCGCGCTGCCGTCCACTGGCTGGACGGGTCGGAGTGGGACGTGAACTTGGGCTCGACGGTCGTGGCCGCGCCAAAGGCTGCATCATCCAGAACCTCCAGATATTCCCGAACTGCGCGTGGCGCATCATCCGGATCGATGGTTGACGGGTTCCAGCCTTCCTTCGCGGTCGAGTTCTGCTTGTTGGCATCGGCCTCGATCAGGCTGGCATCCGCCGCAAAGCGTTGGCCGCTGACCAGACCCTCTGCAATGCACCGCGCCACAGTCGTCTCGAATAGGTGGCGCAGCAGGTCGCTGTCGCGGAAACGGCCATGGCGGTTCTTGGAGAAGGTCGAGTGATCCGGCACACGGTCCGCCAGATCGAGGCGGCAAAACCACCGATAGGCGAGGTTCAGATGCACCTCTTCGCAAAGCCGCCGCTCGGACCGGATTCCCAAGCAATACCCCACCAACAGCATGCGGATCAGCAACTCGGGATCAATCGAAGGGCGGCCTGTGTTGCTGTAGAACGGAGCCAAGTGATGCCGGATACCGGACAGATCGACGAAGCGGTCGATCGAACGCAATAAGTGATCCTGAGGAACGTGACCCTCGATCGAGAACTCGTAAAACAACGCGCCTTGCGCCTCTTGCTTCGGTCCCAACATCGCAGTTCCCCCCGTATCATACGAGGAATTGAATCAGCGACAGGCACCCAAATCAACAAGAGTTTTTCAACGGAATAGGCCCATTCCAGACATTCGACCTGCCCCCCAAAAGCTGCGACGGCACCTGAAATAGCAGACATCCATTGCCTGCGGTTCAGAGCGCTGCCTTTGCATGGTCGTGCGTACACAAAATGCAGCGTATCGGCTGCTTTTAATTGCGCTTCACTAGACTCATTACTTGTTACGTGCGCCGCAGCCGCTTATCTTTAAGGTATAGTTATTTAAGGGTGAGATTTGTCAGATCTATTTGATGACGTAAGAGAATTAGATGTCAAATTCGCGGCATCCCCGCGTGTCTTGGGTTCTATACATGGTGCAAGTGTGGTGGCTCGAGGGACGGCCTCTGAAGTTCAACGACTCAAGATCAGAGCTTTCAAGCAGCGGTCATTGCTCGGCGTCCTTGGAACAAGTGAGGACGGCGCTGACTTTTTGTTCCTGCCTCGAAAAACTACCGCCAGCCTACCCTCTGATAACGTGTTCCTCTGTCCAACAGCTACTGATGTGGACACCTTTTCGAAGCGAGACATTTTTTCCGAACCACGGATGTTGTCCCCTAAGCCGCTCGATCCCAAGACAGATCAGAACGCTATTTCCGAACTCAAAACGAGAATTTCTGAAAGTTGGAAAGATGGCCTTTCCTTGGATGAGGAAAAGGTCGAGGACGGAAAAGTAACGCGTTCAGGATTCAGGCCTCCTCAGGTCGGCGCTTTGCATGCACTCAAGGCCCATTGGACTGTATCAAGCAAAGTAGCGACAGTGGTAATGCCTACGGGAACTGGCAAAACTGAAACCATGATCGCCGCTATGTATATGGAACAAGCAAAATGCGTTCTCGTCGTCGTTCCAAGCGATGCTCTTAGATCTCAGATAGGGCAAGAGTTTTCGAATTTGGGAATGTTGCCAACAGCGAACCTGATCGGTGAGGCAGCGCAGAAGCCAATCGTAACGCTCTTACGCAAGCGCCCCAAAACAATAGACGAAGCGGCTGCAATATTCAGAATGTCGAACGTTGTTGTCACCACGATGAGCATTGCTGCCGGTGTATCTCCCGAAATTCGGAAGACTATGGCTTCGTTCACCTCACACTTGTTCATTGATGAGGCTCACCACGTTGCGGCCAAGACATGGCGTGAGTTTCGCCAGAATTTCGATGAGGTGAAAACTGTACAATTTACCGCCACCCCCTTTCGCAATGATGGAATGCGCGTAGATGGCAAGTTCGTCTTCGTTTACCCACTGACCTTGGCCCAAAACCAAGGGTATTTCCGGAAGATAAATTTCGAGCCTATCGAAGGCCTTGATAGGACTGAAATCGATGATCGGATAATCGATAAGATAGGCGAATGCTTGAATCGTGACGAAGAACAAGGATTCCGTCATTTGGCCATGGCTCGCGGAAGTAAAAGGGCACGGGCCGAAGAACTGTTTCAGAGGTATCGACGTAAGCTACCCCAATATAACCCAGTGCTACTTCACAGCGGTCTCAGCGATGGCGAGCAATCAGAAGCGCTAAAAGGACTTCGCCAAGGTACGCACCGGATAGTTGTTTGTGTCGATATGCTTGGCGAAGGTTTTGACCTTCCTGAACTCAAAATTGCCGGTCTGCATGATCCAAAGAAGTCTGAGGCGGTCACACTTCAGTTCGTTGGGCGGTTTATCCGCAGTCGTGACGATTTGGGGCATGCTACAGTGGTCGCCGCAGTAACTAAGAACGACGCAACCCCCTTAGCGAGTTTGTTTGCTGAAGACGCGGACTGGAACAAGTTGATAAATCTAATCGGGACGCGCGCGACGGAACGTGCGGTACGTCGAGAAGAAGTATTTGAAGGTTTTGAAGGAATCGATGCGGATGTGCCGCTTGAAACACTGCGACCCACATTGGGTACCGTCGTTTACAAGACCTCTGATAGACCTTGGGACCCGGTGAACGGGATCGAAGATTTTGATCGTCGTCACAACATTGTAGATGGCCCTCATATCAACCATCATGATGCACTTGCTATCTTTATTACTGCTCGAAATGACCAACCAAAATGGAGCCGTTTCAAAGGAATTTTCGATACGGTCTATGACCTGTACCTCGCCCACTGGGATCAAGATGCTCAACTGCTGTTCATTTCTGCAACCAGCGATGACAGGCTCGATGATCTGGCAAAAAATCTTTGTGGCGATGATGCTGAGCGAGTGAGGGGGGAGATTGTGTTCCGTGCACTCAATCCGCTCAGACGCCCCGTCTTAAATACACTCGGGTTAAGTGAAACTCGTCGTCGAAAAATACGTTATTCTCAGTATCAAGGTAGCGATATAGCTGATGAACTGCGAACCCAATCAGGTAACCGAACGCGCAGCAAAACGAACCTAATGGTCGTCGGTTTTAGCGATGACGGAAAAGTCTCGCTTGGATGTTCAAGGAAGGGAAAAATTTGGACGCAAGAGAGGACGAATGACTTTGGCCGCTGGATGGACTGGTGCCATGGGTTGGGGGCGTCCCTCACTGATGAAACAATTTCCACTAGCGGAATTATTGAAAGGCTTATTCAGCCTGAACTTGTCACCGAAATTCCGAACAAACCAGTCGTCGGAATCGACTGGTACGAAAGCATGTCTGTTATTGATGAGGACAGTTGGAACTTTACAATAAAGGGGCAGCAGGCAAGCATTTACAATTGCGAGTTGGAACTCACGACACATGAGACCCATAACGGAATTTTCTTCGCCCTAAACGCTGGCGAAGAGGTTGCCAAATTCAAGATGACAATTAATGAATCCGGTGTCGCCTTTGAGTGTCTTGACCCACAATCATCACTTGCGGAGAAGAACACAGCTCCAGTTGTTATAGAGCGCTGGTTTCACGAATACCCCCCGACTCTTTTCTTTGCTGATGGCGACTCTCTTGTCGCAGATGAGTTTTTTGCTCTGCCGGATTCTGAAGTTCCCTATTTTCCTGAAGATCACTTTGAAATTTGGAACTGGGACCAAACCAATATTCGTGTGGAGTCGTTAGGGGTAGGTCAACGGCAAGACAGCGTGCAGGCGCGGGTTGTGGAAGAAATTAGCTCAAGCACTGGTTGCCACATTATTTTTGATGATGATGGGGCTGGAGAAATCGCCGACGTAGTTGCCTTCGAGCTTGACGGGGATCACGCCACTGTCCGTTTCTATCATTGTAAATATTCAAGTTCGAGCAATCCGGGGGCGAGAGTCGCCGACTTGTACGAGGTTTGTGGGCAGGCGCAGAGATCTGTCCGCCGCTGTGAAAGACCACAACGCATTCTTGACCGCATGCTCAAACGCGAAGCAGGCCGAATTCGAAATGGAGGCCCGAGTCGTTTTCTGAAAGGAAGCGTGGATGACTTGAGGCAGCTAATCTCAAGAAGACATCAACTGGACTATCAGTTCGAGATTTACGTTGTCCAGCCGGGCTACTCATTTGCCGAACGGAACAGCACTCACTCTCAGGTTCTTGCGTCAACAGAGTCATTTGTCATTGATACCTATGCCCGGAAATTCAGAGTCATCTGCAACGCGTAATATTTCGCAGCGACCAAGGTCCGCTTTCCCGCCAACGTTCTGGTAGCGCTGGATCGCGGCGAATTCACACTTTCCGCCCTTCGTGCTAATACTGATCTGGTCGCGTTCTGCTTTACGCGCTTGCAGCGAAAGGCAACAAGTTCCCTCTGCCGTTTTTGTCAATCAACTTGGCCTCTGACGAAATCCCTGACGGCCTCACCTGCTCGGCTGCGCGTGTCGCAGATGAGAACGGCCCTGCGGTCCGTCGCACATGCGGCCATGCGGCCTTACCGCGGCGTTGGCTCATGGGTCTCGGTTTGCCCGTCTCGCGAGCACGGCGGCGCTCGGCCACGCCTGCGGACTTCGCTTTGGTCTGTTTTGCCGAGGCAAAACGATCCCGATGCTGCGTCCGCCTGCGTGTCCGGCCCCACCGCTTGCCTGCTCGTGTCGGGTAAACCTGGCGTCAAAACACACACACATGAGTATGGAAGCATATCCTCCGGATGGCCCCCAAATCAGCCCGCCTCAAGGATCGCAAAACTTTTCGGCAAGAGTGGGTGTGTGGGGGGAGGTCCGTCGCGCCCGCGAGGGTGCGCCTTTTGCCGTCGTCGTGCTTTGAAAACTTTTGCGCCCAGCAAGCTGGCGGCTGCGCCGTCCCTGACCCGAACAGATCCGGTGAACCAGAAATCGGCCATGCCCCCACACGCATGTGGTGGTCATCAAACTCAAACATTGGAGATGAACACATGGCCTACGATCAAGCGACAACATACGAGACAATCGAACTCTTCGGCCTGACGGAGAAAGACGCACACCTGCCAATTCCTCAGGACGATATCCTGAAAGACAGCATCATCCGCGAAGCATTTGAGACCCTGCTCGGGCAATTGCGGAATACTGGACTTGAAGGAGAGATCGAACCTCTCGCGCACGGGTTTGCAACAATTCTGCAGCGCCGCAAGGTGGCCCTCGGCAAGGAAGTCGACCGTACAGCCGACAAGATCGGCGCATTGGCAAAATGTCACGACGGATCAGAAATCGCCGAGACCGCACTGGAAGAGGCGCAAGCGCGCTTCGTGCACTTGCGCGAGATCGTGGACGCCATCGAGACGATGGGGGAGGCGGCAGCGGAATGCTACGAGGTCGAGACCGGCAATGCCTTCATTCCGGCAGCGGGATCGCGCGCCAGCGTTCGGGCGCAAGAGACGGGAGCCGTCTTCGAGGCCAAGCAACTTCTGGAGCAGCATGATCGAGAGACTGCCGCCAAGTCGAAAGTCGAAGGCGTCCCGCTGATCGTCTCGGGCGCGACGGACTGGACCGACATCGACGTCATCTTCCGAACACTCGATAAGGTTCGGGACCGCATCAAACAAAACCGCAATCAGGATATCTTCATCTGCCACAAAGGGGGCAAGCATGGGGCTGAAATGATCGCGGCGCGGTGGGCACGCGCGCGGGGCATTAACCAAGCGCGCTTTGATCCGCGCTGGTCCGCACATGGACGCGCAGCACCCTTCAAGTGCAACGACGAGATGCTGGACGATAAGTTCGCCGCAACTGGAGTTGTCCTCTTCGGCGGCAACGGGGTCGCACTGAACCTCGGCCAGAAAGCCGAAGCGAAAGGACTGACGGTGATGCGGGTCGCGGATCCAGCGAAGACACCAGACGAGGCATAACTTAGCGAGGGTCACCTTCGGGTGGCCCTTTCTTCGTTCTCAAAAGCATGGGTCCAAGTTCAGATTCACGTTGATGGTCTGCAGCAAGGGTTCATTTAGGTCATGACGGTGGCCATCCGAATTTCCCGTTTCCGGAATGGCAGAGCGGTATCTCAATGTTATTGCTGTCTATTGTGTCTGCGAGACAAATGACTTTTGTTGTGCAGCATAACACGCGCGCAGGTTTTACATTCGATGCCCTTTTCTCCAGAACGCACCAAAGAGATTCAATCGCGCATTGATGCGCGACTGCAGTCTGGTCAGGCGAACGATTGGGAAGTGTCGTTTCTAACAAACATGGCTGCGAAATTTCAGAAGTATGGAGCCGACACACGTCTGAGTAAGGCCCAATATGCCAGTCTGCATAAAGTCCTGAAGTTGGTACGTGAGCCATCATCTCGGACTTCAGCGCAGACCGACGAACGCGCTCCGCGCCCGACTCCAAAGCGCCGCACCAAGTCTTACCAACCAAAGTCCAGACCGATGTCTGTCACCAGCGCAATCACTGCACCTCGGCGGGCGGTCCGTAGGGCCCAGCGGCAAATCATGGTGCCGCTTGTTATTGTCGTCGCGTTCGTTGCTTTGATTGGATCGTTCTTCGATTCAACATCATCGCAATCCACATCTAACGGCTCACCAGCGACGTCCGCGCCGCAATCGGCAAGCTCCGCTTACGTCTATGTGACGGGCACACGGGTCAATCAACGGGACGGGCCGTCCACGTTCGATCCGGTCATGGGCGTGCTGGTTGAAGGCACGCGTGTCCAACTGCTTCGTGACCAAGGACAATGGGCGCAAATCCGGTCCGACCTAGGAACCGGCTGGATGTCCTCCAGCTTCCTGTCTTCAAATGGGCCGCCCGCGATGCAACCCACACCACCGGATCGGACCCTCCGTACCAGCGATGTGCGGATCATCGACGGTGACACCGTCGACATTCGCGGGCTGCCGGCGAACGTGCGACTTGTCGGATTCAATGCCCCAGAGACATGGCGGCCGTCCTGCACTGCGGAGCGCCAGGTCGGGGAACGTGCAACGGCACGTTTGAGCCAGCTGGTGCGGAATGCGGTATCGATAGAATTTGAACGCGTGGCATGTTCGTGCAGGCCTGGTACCGAAGGCACGGATCGTTGCAACTTCGGACGTCTATGTGGATCGCTGATCGTCGACGGTCAGGATGTTGGACGCACTCTGATTGGGGAAGGACTGGCCGTGCCATACCGGTGCGGCCGGACCAGCTGTCCTCCGCGTCCTCAAGCTTGGTGCGGATAACATCAGAACCATCTCAACACCGAGAAATTGATCTTCGTCCGAGGCTGAACAACCGCGCTACCTTTCGATGCGCGTGACAGACCAAACCCCAACACGTTGCATCAGAGCGCACCCGACCTTCACCTCCATGGAGATCAACAAGAACCGTGGCGACTGCGATGTGGGGGCATACATTTTGGTCTCTTCTTTTTGCTCATTGATGTGGATCGCACGGGGTCGGACCGGCCGTTCCCTACGCTGCGCTCCGGCAAGCACAAATACGGCTTCCACGCCTTTGGCGCGGACCCTCCGCATTTGCGCTTGCGACCGGTCCTTAGCCCCCGTGCTTTTTGATCCTCATCGCAAAAAGGAGAGACTAAAATGACCAACCACTACGTCGCAACAGTTCCCGTCAAATACACCGATGGCGAAGGCGTCGAGCGCACCCGTTTCCAACGCGTCGGAGCCATGTTCCGCAACACCCGGGGCGCGGATGGCTCGGAGTTCTTCAGCCTCAAGCTCGACTTTCCCGTCGGCGTCCAAGAGCTGGTGATGTTCCCACCAAGCTCAAAGGAACCCCAAGAGTAAATCCTCCCCATGGATGGGCCGCCGTGAGGCGGCCCTATCTCTGTCCCAGAGATCGCTGCGCGGTCCGCTGAGACCCCTGCCTTCGGCAGCGGTCACGGTTGCCAATGACAGGACTGCGGAGCAGTCCTGATGGTTTCTGCTGAGGTTGAAGAAGCGCTGCGACAGAGCCGCCAGCCAGCCTCAAGGGGGCCATCCCCAAAAACCTTTCGGCGCTGCCTTCAGGTTTTTACGGCGGAGAATTGGCAAGCAATTCTGACCTCCCTTGACCCTGTCTGTCAGCCCTGTCGGTGAGGGTGAGCGCCGCCCCTCGCTTCCGTCCGAACACATGCGTGTTCGGTCTGAATCTCTGATGCGGGCGCGAGGAAGGCCGGTTGGATTAAAGAACGGCTTTCCAATTGAAGCCGTGACTGTTCGAGTTGCCCTGCGCCTAGGTCGTGGGGACGTCTTCGATGTATCTTTGGGACCGCTGTGCAAACTCCAATGGATCACGCGTATGTCGAATGGCGCATATACTGCGTGGAGTGGAACCCAAAGCTAAGTGAGAACGGTAGGACGTTGGCAGGATATGCCAACTGTTTGCACATTTGGTCTAGGGGTCTGAGAAGTGAAGGCGAAGCGCAAGAACCTAAAGCTTGAACAACGCATTGATTTGGCGCGGCGCTACCGCGCCGGTGAACCGGCAGTGGCCTTGGCGCAGGTGTTTGGCGTGACGCAGCGCCATGTGGCGCGGGTGGCCAAAGAGCAGACGGGCGAAGGCCTGTCGGTGCGAGATCCGTCAGAGACGGTAGCGTTCCGCGCAACCCAATCCGAGCTTGCTGCCTTTGATGCAGAGTGGCGCGCGCGTGGCTTTGCCAATCGTTCTCAAGCCCTGAACGCGGTGCTGCGAGGACGTTGCGGATTTCTCGATCTGGGGCAGGGTGAGTTGGCGGCGTTCGCAATGTCTTGGCGGCAAGCCAAGGACCTGTCGGACGATCTTCGGGCGCTGTCGAAAGCCGTGGTTCTCGGAAAGCTGTCCCTATCTGATCAGGACCGCGACCTGCTCATAAACCTCGTCGATCTGACCCGCGGGTTGAGCCGAGAAATGGGAAGAATGAAAGATGCCGCGCGCGTGCGCGGCGGCAAGGGTTGGGATGCGATTGAGGGGGCAGCGCGCGATGCGTAACACGGCAGCCCTCTATGAAGCCGTCATGGGCAAGCTCTGGGAAAATGAGCAGATCAGGGGCAAAGCCAACGCCCGGATCGAGGCGCGCATGGCGGGTCGGCGTCAGGGTCGCAGCTATGCCAATTCAGGCCGCGCCTCGCTGCGCAATGTGGCCAAGGCGGCATCGGGCCAGAGCCGGGCCGCGATCTTCAAACGTATCCGATCGGGTGGCTGCAAGACGCGCGTATCACTCGGCAACCAGCTTTCCTATGTGAATGACAAAGCAGTGTTTACCTATTCCAGTATGACCAATGCATTGACCTCAGATGCGGTGCTGAATGAAGAGCAAAAGTCAGGCATCATTGAGGACTGGGCAGAGACCTGGCGTGGGTCTACCAAGCTTGGCTTCACTTCTCATATGCTGCTGTCGTTTCCAACAGATGTTACTGTCGATCAGGTGCGCGACATTACCATGGAATGGGCCGAGCATTTCTTTGACAGCGGCGAATATGGCGATCAATGGGACTATGTCTTGGCGGTCCATGACGACCGCGCCCACAAACACGCGCATATCCTTTTGAACAACCGCGGTGTTGATCAAGGCACTTGGTTTTCCTGCTGGGCCGAAGGGGTGATGTCACCACAGTTGATGCGCGAGAAGCAGGCGGAGATTGCTGAGAAGCACGGCATCATGCTGGACGCGACCTCGCGGATAGAGCGCGGCATTTATGCCAAACCTGCGGGCATGGAAGAGATTTATGCGGCCAAAGCTGAAGCGCGCCGCCCGCAAGAGATAGCGCTCACCGAACAAGAACGTGCGATGGCCGAGGCGCAGGTGACAGCGTTCGCCAAAGACTACACATCGATGGCTGATTTTTTAGACCGGATGGACCAGCGCGCCATCGGCAGTGCGGTGCGCGGCATGGCCGACGCCATGGGACGCGGTGAGCCGTGGCACGGGCCAGACAATACAGGACAGCAAGGAGAGATCGACATGAAGGACATCACAACCGTGGGTCAGGCCACGGAGTATGCGGAACGCGCGATCGAGGCCATCGGGCTGAAGATCGAAGAGTTGGATGCCAGGGAGCGCGCAGCGTTTGAGGTCAAAACTGCGCCGGTCCTCAAAGAGCTGTCACGGATGGTGCCAGACCCAGAATTGCAAAGCAGGTTCAACAAGGTGCTGCTGGAACCCTATCCGCCGGGGGCAGGGGACGCCGCTTTTGTGGCCGAGCTGACATCGGGCAATGACGACGCGCTTACCCAATTGGTCTCTTCCGCGAACGAGCATGGGCTTGATACCGATGACATTCTTGGGCGCTTTGAGGCGGGCGGTACCAAGAACTACGGCTTGGCGCAGAACTGGGTTGAGCGTGACATGAATGCGGTCCTGGCTCAAGACGGGCTGAATGTTGATACCGCAACAGAGCCACAACGGATCGCAGCCCTTGAGGTGGTGGATACCTTTATGGATGGCATGGGAGATCGGATGCGAGAACTGTCAGGCGATATGTCAGCCGAGCAAGGGTTGCGCCGAGATGATCCGGGTGAAGCGTCCGAACTGTCTGTCATTGATGCCCAAGACATTGCCGAACACCCGGAGGCGCTTCAAAGCCTCGCAGATATACTAAAACACGGTCGCCTCAACGAAGAGCAAGAGGCGATGATCAATGCCGATCTGAAGGTCGTGCTGACGGCAGCCCTCGGCGAGCGCGGCATGGCGGCACTACGTGACGGCAACTACGCGGTGCTTGAGGACACATTGCCCAGTAAGTTCGACCAGATCACCGTCGCACAGGAATACCTTGAGATGATGCGCGAAGAAACGGGTGACATGATCTTTACCGAGCGCGCTGCATCGCTGCAGCAAGACAAGTCGGTCGAGATGGCGAAAATGATCCAAGCGTCACAAGAGCAAGACATGTCGAAGGCCCGCGAACAGGGCCGCGATCTTGATGACGAGATGGGTCTCTAGGGGGAGGGTGAGAATATGCAGAAGTCACTTCCTCTCTGGGCCGCGGTTCCCATTGGCGCGATCTGTGGCGCGGTGATTGGCACGATCATTGCCAGCTTCTATCTCACGCTGGCGCTTAAGGTCGGGTTTGCCAATTTTGATATGCTGGCCGTTTGGAAAGCGGGGGATGCCACGCGTCTGGCGCATCCCGAGGCCTTCAAAGTGGCCTTTGGGGCGATAGGATTTGGTATCATCGGGCTTGGTGTTCTGGCGTTTGCCTGGACCTTCCAGCGCGAGCGTAGCGAGTATGGCACAGCCCATTGGCAGAGCAAAGCCGAGCTGAAGAAGAACGATATGCTGCAAGATGCGGGTCGCGGCTTTGTCTGCGGCAAGATCGGCAAGCCAAATTCCAAAGGCCCGTTTATATCGTCGACGGTGATCCCGCATGTGATGATGGTGGCGCCGACCCGCGCGGGTAAAGGCGTCGGCTTCGTGATCCCAAACCTTTTGGGTTTTGCCGGATCTGTGGTGGTGCTTGATGTCAAGGGCGAGAACTTTGACAAGACGTCCAGACTTCGCGCGCTCAATGGCGATGAGGTTTACCGGTTCAGCCCGTTTGACTGGTCCAACGCCACCCATTGCTACAACCCTCTGACACGTATCGCCAAAGCCCCGAGCTTTGCGCAGCGCTTCACCGAAGTGAGCATTTTGGCGGATCTGTTTCTGGATAAGGACAACAAGACGCTCGATACTTTCTCGGAGGCGGGTAAATCGATCTTTGTGGCGGCCTGCCTGCTGGCGATTCAACGCGGTAGGGCCACTTTGGGCGAGGTCAATCGCATCGTTGCCGGAGGGGATTACAAAAACGCGCAATACAAGGCATACGCCGAAGAAGCGGAAGAACCCGTGGTGCGCGAGCTTTGGACCAATGCGGCCAGTGCCTCGAGCCGTTTGCTGACCAGCAACATCCAGGCCCTGATGACGGCGGGACTAAAGCAGTGGGATAATCCGGCGGTGAGGGCTGCAACGCGGCGCAGCGATATCGACTTTTCGATATTCCGCAAGAAACCGCAATCGCTCTACATCGTGGTCTCGGAAGATCACATTGCAACACTGGCCCCGTTGTTGCGCTTGCTGTTCGCCGATCTCATTGCCAGCCTGCGCTTGAACGAGCCGGGAGAAGATGAGCCCTGGCCCGTGATGATCATGATAGATGAATTCCAACAGATGGGCGCGATGCCCTATCTGGAAAGGGCGATCCATTCTCTGGCCAGCTATGGCGGCCGCGTGGCGATGATTGCGCAGTCGCTGGCGTCACTGGATCGGATTTACGGTCCTGAGGGCCGTGAAAGTCTGGAAAATGGCGCGGGTCTGAAACTTTACATCACACCGAGGGACCAGCGCACAGTGCGCGAAGTTTCTGCCGCGGTCGGCAGCACAACACGTGAGGCAGTCACGCGTATGTATGGCCGTAACAAAGGGGTGTTGGGTGCGACTTCGACATCAACACGTCTCGAAGAACGCCCGCTTCTCTCTGAGACGGAAGCGCGGCTGATGGACCCGGATGAGGTGATTATTCTGGCCTCGCCTCAGCATCCGATCAAAGCGCAGCGGATCAAGTATTACGATGATCCTTTGTTCAAGGAATTGGTCGAAAAGCAGGAAGGGGGGGCGTTTCCGTATCCGCCGAACGTCGAAGGCGTGGGGCCGTGGGAAGAGGTCGAGCCTAAGCAGGGTAAAAACGATGCCGCAGGTGAGACCTCAGAGCAGGCAAAGCCTGCCAGTCCGCCCGAGGATCGCAACGCCCTAAGGGAGGCACGTGCGATGATGATGGGTCAAGATGCGTCAGGCGAAACCGAAGACTTGCACCCTACGCCAGATCCTGACGACCCCCTCCCGCCAGAGTGGGAAGATGTTTTGCTCGAACAGAGCGATTTTCTAGATGCGCTGATGGAAGAGCAGGGTCTGGGGGATTAGCGCGTTCACCAGTGCGCGAGACATAATAAAGGCGGCATCCGGGAGGAGGTGGATGCCGCCTGTTACTGTCGATCAGTTCTGGGAGGAGGTAGAACCAATCTCTGTTACAGAAGGTAGGGGTTATGCTGCGGCTGCACAATAGGCGGGCTATGCAAATATTGCAGCGCAGCATTGCATTGGGCAGTTTTGGGACCAGCGTTGGTGTTAGGGCTACAACTCTAGCGTATTTCCTTGGGTTCACTCTGAGGCCAGATATATGCCATTCGGCATCACGCAACCCCCGACTTCCCGATCAAAGCTGCACCGCCCGTTCAGATGGCAGGTCAGGGTTTGGCCAGAAACTAATCCCTGCATCATCGCCCTAACCTTTTACCTTTCTCGGGTATCGCGCTCAGCGCAGTTTGAGAACCCGGGCCTGATTGCGACGCGGTTGACCTATATTGTGTCGCCGTCTCGCACACAGGTAAGGGGAACGACTTCTGTTTACATGGCGGTTTCTCGCAGTCTTTTCATGGTTTTTGTCGAGCCACGGTCATGACACGCGAATACTGCTTGATCCACTTGGCCTTGTCAGGGCTGAGCCATGTGATCAACTCCATGATTTGGCTGTATTCTTTTGTGATGTTGCGATGCAAAATTGGTTCATGATGGAATACGCGGTTGCGAAACTCTCGAACGGCGTCGCACCGAACATATAGCGCATTGTATGTGACGGCGGGCGGTAGATCTACAAATGAGGCATGAAGGTTCGCCCAAAAAACGGGCTCGTGCCGCGCAAGCAACATGTTTACCCAAAATCCAAAATTGAGCTCTGCGGTCATGCCGCCCGATGTAACAGCTCCTTTCTTGCGGAGTTTGTCGCGCGCTGTTTTGACAATGCGTTTGCCGTTCCCGATCTGTGTGAGAAATGCCGCATCGTCCCACCAAGTGGGGCCGTACAGAGCGACTAACCGTGAGGATATGATGTTACGCAGGCAAACTTCTGATGCGCTTAGCACAGGGAAAAAAGCTTCGCTGATCAAGATGTTCCAGCCATACAGATCCAGCGCACGTTGTGTATCATAGCCTGCGGCTTTGAGGTATTTGGTTAGCCGCTCCTGAGAAATTATATTTGATACCAACGCGTTAATGCTCCGTTCGGTCCCTAATCGGTCTAGACCGTTTCTCTTGACAACAGCGCGAATTTCACCATATATGGGGCCAATCGAAGACAAAGTTAGGTCTTCAATTTCTTAGATGCCCGCGACAGCCGTAATAGGTCCTCGCGGGTTTTCGCTTACTAGTCATACCTTTACAGACCATGACCGACAAGGCGGCTACTTTGGGAGTGATCCCGGATTCGTACTGTTAAGGGCATAGGGGCACCTTGTAGCCCTTGAAACGCTGACAGATTGTTGGCCTATGGTTCGAACAACGCGAATCCTGGTGCGGTTAGCGCGCACCCAACAAAAAGCGCTCTATTCGTTCACCGGCAGGTAAAACTCCGTAATCCCCCGCCGCCCGTCTGAACGTCCAAGTTGAACAATTACATCAATTGACTTGCGTATATATTCGCGCACTTCGGCGAAGGTCAGGGGCGTGCCAGCTTGCAGCACCATAATCGCCAGCCGGTCAATGGCAAGCTCAGCAGTTTCCGCGTGAATCGTCGACACCGATCCACCATGACCCGTGTTGATCGCTTCAAGGTATGTGAGCGCTTCTGATCCACGTAGCTCGCCCACGGTGATGCGGTCCGGCCGCATCCGCAGACTGGCTTGCAGGAGCGCATTGGCGCTGCGTTGCGACGTGGGGCTTCTCTCGGAGAGAAGAGATACGGTGTTGGGCTGATCGGGGAAGAGTTCAAATGCATCTTCAATGGTGATCAACCGCTCGCCATGATCCACATGGGAGAGAAGGTTGCGCGCAAAGGTGGTCTTGCCCGTTGATGTGCCTCCGCTCACCAAGATGTTCAGGCGATCTTCGATCAAGGATTTCAGCGCTTGGTCGAGGTTGGCTTGGGACAAGTCAGCAACTTTGCGCATTTTCTCGCGGCGCAGCGTTTCCAGAGATACAGCTTCCCCAAACAGAAACGCAGGTTTGAACTCACGCGCGGCTTTGGGTGCAAAGAGGCGGATGGTAATCGAGGCCCCTTGCTCAATCGCGGGTGGCACGGCGATTTGAACCCGCAACGGGCGACCAGCATAATCGATTTTACCAGAAACCAGCGGGTTCTTTTCAGAGACGCGAGCCTTGGCATCGCCAACAATGCTTTGTGCGAGGTTCTGCGCGGCCTTCGCCTCAACACGTTTGCCGGCCGGGCGCATGGTCGCGTCTCCCGCCACTTCCACCCAAACCTCTCCATTTGGGTTGATTGCCAGCTCGACAATGTCATCGCGGCTTAACCATTCGCGGAACGGTTCAAAATACTGTTCAAGGTAGGATGTGGGCTGCATGTCAGTCAAAAATCACGACATCCTGATCCACGAGTACGGTCACATTTGCCCCCTGATCAACATAGATCGTCGGTGTGATGGCGATCTGCTCGGCAATGACGCTGCCCACGGCATCCTGCAGGTCCTCGCCAACGCTTTCCAGAACAACGCTGGCGGTCTCGTCGCTGGCGGCTTCTGCGGCAACAGAGGGGGCGGCGCCAATGACGGAGATCAATGCCGCTCCTCCGAAGCGTTCCATGAACTTGGTATCGACCAAGCCGGTTAGGCCAGAGCGGCCCAATTGGTCGCCACCGGCTGAGGCAATCTCCATCGAGATCCCGTCTGGTGTGAGAATGCGGGTCCAAAGAATTAAGATGCGCTTTTGATTGATGTCGATGCCGGAGCGATACTGGCCAAAAAGGCGCGAGCCGCGCGGGATCAGAACGCGCTCGCCAGAGAAAGCCAGGACCGGTTCTGAGACCACGGCCACGACATTGCCGGGCAGGTCGCTGTTGATCGCGGTTTGCAGGGCGGCCTGGACAACCGATCCTTGGGCCAGTGTTCGATCCGGGTATTCCATGCGGGCGGCCTCGTCGATTTGCAGCGGGCGTGCTGCGCGCAAGAGGTAGTCCTCGTTTTCCCCAACGCCGGCGCGAGGATCACCCGCGAGGGTCGCACCAGAACCCGGTGGCGCGTTCTGCCCGACTGTGCCCGCACCGCCCGCGAACACAACGGCGGGGGAGACGATCTGAGCGCGCAGCAATTCATCGGCCTCTTGCGCGGCGGCGCGCGCGCGGTCTTCCTCTTCAAGGCGGCGGCGTTCTTCGAGCAAGCGCTGATCTGCGATCAGGCTTGATTGGGTAAGCTCACTCTCGAGGGATTCTCGTTGCGCGCGTTCCGCGTCGAGCATGGCTTGAAGCCCTGACAATCGCGCTGCGTTCTGCCGCGCCGTAGCGGCCAGTTCCGCGTCTTTCTCAGCGATCGAGGCTTCAAGTGCGTCGGTCTGTGCGTCAAACGCCTCGCGCAGATCGCTCACTGCGGCTTGGATTTCAGAATTGCGGGCTGATTGGCTGGCGGCAAGCGCTTCGCGCAAGGCTGCTAGTTCGCGCAGGACCGTTTCATCGGGCGCCGGGGCAGGGGCCGGTTCAGCGACTTGCGGCTCTAACGCCTCCTCAACAGCGATGAGCGCATCTTCGACCCGCTGGTCCTCTTCGTCAGCCGGAAACTCCAACCGTCCGCCGTTGCCGGTTCTTTGGTCTTGGAAGCTTTCAACATCGGAGGTTTGCAGCGGGTCGGCGGCGTCCTGCAGGCTGGAGGCAAAGACATAGGCGAGCGCCGCCCCGCCCAGCCCAAGCCCGGCGGCAAGGGCACCGACACCAATACGGCTTGTTGGTTTCTTGGCGTTGCGGTTTTGAAAATTGTCCAAACGGCCCTGCAGTTCAGGTGGGTTTTGATCCGCCATCTTTAATTCCCCACGGTGAGGGCGGTTTCATCACGCTGGATGCAGATGGCCTCGTCGCCGATGCGAAGGGTCCAGAACGGATTAACCCCCAGAACCCGCACGGTGTTGCCTTGCTGGGTCCAGTTTACGGTGCGCTCGCGGCCATCGGCGTCGGCTTTGAAGAGCGCAGGTTGGCGCGCATTTTCCGGAAAGGTGAAATAGGTAAACCGGCCATCGTCATAGACACTGGAGGGCCGGAAATCGCCGGTGCCGGATGCCACATAGGCATAGTTGCGCGGGGCTTCATATCCTTTTGGGGCTGACGTGTTCGGGCGGCGATCTTCAGGATATTGAAACCGCACCTCAAAGAACATGCCGGTGCGGCCTTGGATCTGTCCTTCACGCAGATGAAACGAATAACTGTGGCGATTGGTGATCACCGTCATATTGGTTGAGGCACCGCCTACATGGGGCTTTATGGTCAGCACATTGCCAAGTTCGGGAATTGGATCGACCTGGAAACTCTCGGTGTCGCCCACGATAACCGCTTCAAACCGCTCGCCGGGGCCAAAATGGATCGTGGTGGCATGGCGCAGATCGGTTTCGATTGTGTAGACTTGGTTCTCGTTGTAGGTTGCGGTGCGAATGCGGATATCGAGTGGGCCTCCAGAGGGTGTCGCTGCTGGGTAGGCGGCACTGGCAAGACAAGCGGTGAGCGCCGCGGTTATGAGTGTCAATTTGTTCAAGGGATCAGTTCTCCAGGGTCTCTGCGTCGACCCGGTAGGAGGTCACGACAAATCCAAGCGGATTGGCCCAGACGTCTTGCAGACGCTGGCGGGTTTCAGGGCGGAATTCATAGGCAAGGGTGGCCACGTATTGACGGGTCACGGTGCGCACATCGCGCGGGCGGCGTAGCGTGCGCGAGAACCGGACTTGCGCAACACCGGCTTCAATCTGATTGACCGATTTGATGACCACCTCGATCTTCGCGTCGCGGCCATAAACGGTAATGGGGTAATCCTCATTGGCCGAGTTCCAAAGATCGCGCAGGGTGCGGGCGGCATCGAGATCAGAGCGTCCCAGCACGGAATTGATCCGGCTCTCACCGTCGGTGACATCAAAGGTCTCTCGATCATCGACATAGGCCACGAGATTGGCCTGGATGATGGCATCGCTCTCATTGAGTGACAGGGCCTCGACATGGGCGACGCGGTCCATCTCGCCGGTTTCCTTGTCGACCACAACGACAACGGTTTCGGTGGTTTTGAGTGGTAGCAGGCTGACGGCTCCGAGAAACCCCGCCAGCCCGACAATGACGCCAGCGCCTGCGATGAAATAAGCAAAGCGCTCGCGGCGGCGCGGACCAAAGATCATGTCCACTTCAAATTCATCGCGTGCTTTGCTCATCGGTGTTGTCTTTCTGGAAGTTTACGAGGGAAGGATCAGGGCTTGCGAAAGCTCTTGAGGACGCCAAGGGCGGCCCCGGGGCTTTGCCTGACGGCGCTGCCAACGGTTGTGAGACCATCACTGACACCGCGCCGCATCTCTTGGGGTGTTCTGCCGGTGGCCAGCCGGGTGGCCCCGCCCGTGCCATACATGCTGGTATTGACCATGCCACGCCGTGCAAGTCCGGTGATGCCAACGGCGTTGGAGGCGATACCCATGACCCCTGTGAGGTTTGAAGCAATGTAGGGTACGGAAGCCATGATCCCGGCACTCAGGATCAGAATGACGAGAAACGGCAAGATTAAGCTGACAGTGGCAACATCACCGGGATCAGTGGATGCATCGCCAATGGCTTCGGCGATGGCCACGATGATCCCCGCGGCCCCGGCCGCTGCGACAGGCATCAGGGCATAGCCGATGGTGGCGCGCGCCCACGCCTCAAACAGCGAATGGGTGGGTTTGAACAGGGAGCAAAGGATCATGAAGGGCGCGATCACGATCATCAGCGCGAAGACGATTTTGGCGAATGCAATGATGCCTGCCGTGATGGCGGCAAAGAGGGCGGAGAGCACAAAGAAGATCGCGCCCAGAACCGCACCAAAGACCCAGCCAGCGCCATCTCCGATGGCATCACCATAGGCCGTTATGCGTGCGACCATACGGTCGAGGCTCTCATAGACACCCGCCTCATCGCCGGAGGCCGTCAGATCAAGGATAGCAGCGCCTATGCTGTCGGGCACGTCGGTGGCGATGTTGTAGATGATCTCAAAGTTCGCCCAGGTCTGTGCGAATATCGAAATAAGCAGCAGCTTGATGCCAAAGGCAAAGAAACTGCCAAAGCTCATGGGTCTGAGTTGCATCACGACATTGATGCCAAGAAGGATCAGCAGCAGGGCTGCTCCGGTGGACAATACGTCACCAATCACGGCTGCATTGGTCACAAATCCGGATTGCGCGACCGTATCAACGGCGGCGTCCACTTGGCCAAGGATGTCGCGAATAACCCCCATCAGTTGGCGCAAGCCGCATCGCGGGTGGCGAGCAATTCATCCGCTTGCAGACGCAATTCCGCGACCTTGAACGGCAGCAGTGGATTGTCAGAAGTTACATAGCCTTCAGCCTCCAAGACGACCTCGTCCCAAGGAATTTGGGTGAGATAACATTCACATGAGCCGGTCTCTTTCCAGCGCTCGGCGGCCATAATCCGCAGGATGGCGCGGTAGCCGTTGCGGACATATGGCGACGGATTAAGGCTTGCCGGGGGACGCGGCGCTTCGCAGGCCGAGGGCGTGCCCTCTCCAACCGCCATCGTGGAAAAATCACTGGAATCTGCGTTTGTAAGGCTTGCAAGCGGCAGGGTGAACAGAGCGACGGATGCGACGAGGTGTTTCATTCATCTACCGCCATGGTTCTAAAGCTACGCTCTGCGGCCAGTGTGGAGGCGTCAACAACGCCCAACTGCCCCGCACTGACGCCTTGCGCGGCCTCGAGCCGCCAAATTTGGGTGAGAATGATGCCAAGCTCCGCGGTGACGCGGGTGTTTAAATCGACGGCGGCCTTCAGACCATCTTGGTCATCAATCAGGCCAACCATGGTTTCGAGCCGATCAAGGCTTTCACCCGCCTCTTCGTGGCTTTCTTGCGCTGCCACCGACAGCATGGCACTGGCCCCGGCTTGGGTGGCGATCCGATTGTCGGCGGGCTCGTCAGAGGAGGACAGGCGGGCGAGGGTTTCGGAGGAGAAACCACTGCCTTCGAGCAAGCGCCTGACCTGGCGATCAAGACCGCGGTCGGGTTTGAACCCTGAGAGGAAATCTCCATCCGCAAGACTTCGGGCTGTCTCAATCGGGGCCAGCAGGCTTCCCTTGAGACGTTCAAACTCTTCGATGGTGGCAAAAAGCTCCCCCAGAGCGTTGCCATCAATCAGGGATTTCAGCTGGGCTTCGAGATTGAGGAGTTGCGAGATTTGTGTTTCCAACTCCTGGCGCATGGTGGCCAGTTGCTGAAGCTGCACGTTGAGGTCTGTCGCCATATGCTCAAGTTGCGCGACAAGCTGGCCCAATTGGCTGCCATCAAAGGTTGGCACGCCTTGCGCCGATCCGGGTATCGGCAGGATGGCACTCAGTGAAACTGTCGTGGCGAGAAAAAAACGTCTCATTCAGAAACTCCCATTTGCATGAATTCCCGCTCCGTCAGGCGGTCTGCGGCCAGATGCTGGGCAAAGGCCGCTTCGCGGACCTGATTGGCGGCCATCAACCGGACGCGCAGGCTGAGGACCCGGCCGATCTCGGCCTTGGCATAAGTGTTGAGTTCCCAGGCTGCCTTCGCATTGGGTTGCGCATCGATCTGCTGGATGATCGCGCGCAGTCGGTTGATGACCTGCGTCGTCGTCGCAAAGCTGTCGGCGGCATAATAGACACCGGCATCCGAGATATTGGCGTATTCCGCGAGGGCATAATCAGAGGGCGAGAGCGTACCCAAGGCGTCCGCCCCGCCCACGACCGCGAGATATTCGTTGTAGAATTTTGAGATGTTGCGCACGTAGCCTTGGGTCTCGGCAAAGGGAGGCACGCCGCCATACTCAATCACGCGCCCGGGGCCTGCATTATACGCGGCCAGGGCTTTGGGGATGGTGCCAAAGGCATTAAGTTGGGTGGTGATGTAGCGCGCGCCACCGCGCAGGTTTTCAATCGGGACGTTGGAATTAACACCCATGTCAGAGGCGGTGCCAGGCATAAGCTGGGTGAGACCGTAGGCCCCAACCGGGCTGGTCGCGGTGATGTTGAAGCGACTTTCCTGCTTGATCAGAGCCTGAAACAGACAGCGCCACTGCGTGGGCGACATCCCTGCGCGCGCCACACCCGGCGCACCCGCATATTCCGAGGCGACCTGTACGATCATCATCTCAACGGTTTCGCGCCCCTCCCCAAAGAGGCGCGCATCCATCGGATGATTGGAGGCCTCGGGATAGATCTGATCCGTGCCAAAATCTGCATTGCCTTCAAGGGCTGCAATATTAAAGCCGGGTCCGGTGATGGCAGCGGCCATTTCGTCCAAGACGCGCAGTTGATCGGCTTCCAACTCTTTGATGGTTGCGCCGACACCATCGATGTCGCTCTGTACCCCCAGATCCTCAAGCAGGCTGTCAAAGATCGAGACATTGCGCGCGATTGCCGTGCGATCCGTTGTGGGCACGCCTTGCGCGAAGGCCAGCGCAGGGAGTGTGCTTCTGTAACAGGGTGGTCGAGGTCAAGAGAAATTTTCGACACGAAGCCAATGGCCGAACGGTTAAGTTGGCCACCACGTGCTGCGTCATCGGTGTTGTGAGTTATGGGTAAACGCGTTGCTGGATACGCTGGCGACCGAGTGTTGTCCCGCATCGGGATCGTGCTTCTGTCCGTAGTCAGCGCTGCGGCTGCCACATCATGCCAAGTCCAAGAGCGGTTCCCGCGTGCCTATCTCAACAGCGTCCTCAGACAGCGTGCCTGATGACTAGCGCACTCACGGCATCATCGGGGACCGCGTCCCGGGTTGGGACATCGGTGAACCAGCGCCATCGGGCGCGGCCAAACCTCCTATATTTCAACCTTGTTTTGGGCGTGCATCGCAGAGTTACTCCTATGCAGTAGCAACGTGTGCGGCCTCTTCCCGGGTGAAGCGGAAGTCCGTGCCGTCCTTCCACATACGATGCAGAACCACCCCGATCCGTCGCGCGAGCGCAACAGTGGCGCGCTTTTTGCCCCGCCGCTTGGCGACATTCAGCGCCCATGCGGTCAGCCAGTTCTTGCGGCCGCGATGCAGCATGACCGTCGCTGCCTGGTACAGCGCCGTGCGCAGCCCAACATCGCCAGCCCGAGACACTTGGCCAATGATGTCGCGCTCGCCTGACTGCTCACGTCGCGGGGTCAACCCAACCCACGGACCGATGTCCTTGGAAGATCGGAACCGCTCCGGGTCATCAATAGACGCCTTGACGGTCAGGGCCACGACGGGACCAACCCCAGGCATCGTCATGAGCGAGTGACAGACCGGGTCTTCCTTGGCGTGGTTGCGCAGGAGCTTCTCCAAACTGGCCAGTTCCTGTCGCAGCATCCGTCGTGATGCAAGGATCGGGGTAGCTGCAGCCTCCAGCATGGGATTACCTTCGGTCAGTTCCTGCACCCGCGCTTCAAAGCGACCCTTTGCAACACGTCCCATCTTCAGTCCAAAGTTTCGCAACACACCACGGATCGATAGTTCGAGATTCATCGCCGCCTGCTGGACAGTCTTGCGCGTGGCCAGAAGGGCGCGCATCTCTTGAGCTGATATCGATTTGCAATGGACAGGCCGGTACCAGCCCATCTGCAGCAGCCGTGCAATCCCCTCTGCATCCCGACGGTCCGTCTTGATGGGCATCGCTTTCAGCGCACCCTTCACCTGCCGCGTCTCCATCAGCACTGTGGCAAAGCCTGCGTCGGTCAAATGCCGATAAAGCCATTGCGAGAGAGGACCGGCTTCTAGGCCCACTGCAACAACAGCCCCAGGAATTGCCTTTAGCGTCGCAACAAGGTCCTCCGGTTCACTGACTGCGGTCGTTTCCTTGACGATCTTGCCCTGCGCGCTCACCGTGCAGATCGCAGTGCTTGCGAGAGAGACATCCAATCCGATATAAGTTTCCATGTCGTTGTCCTTTCGTTGTTCAAAACTTGGGGCGCGCATCACAGCACCACCCCGTCGACACGCCGCACAGCGTGCCAAGGGCAACGACACCTCACATCGAACGGTCGATCAACTCACAACGATGCCATTTGGGTCGAACCCTGTTACGGCATCTGAGAACTAGCGCAGATATGTGCCGCGATAATTTCACGCGGCCGGTGCCCCGATGGGCGTGAAGTCACAATCGATGTCTTGCGCGGGTGCGGTGAAGGATAACGGGGTTTGCTCAAATCGTGTCACTTGCACCGCGTTTTTGCGACCCACGCAAGGGGAGGTTGCCTCGGTGTAGCGTTCGCAAGCTGAAAGAGCGGCGGCAAGGGCAAGGAAGGCAAGGCTTGGTCTCATAGATGTCTCCAAAAATCAGGGGTGGTGCGCCAGTCTGGCCCGACAAGGTTTTCGCCAATGCGGCCCCCGCCCAAGATGTTGAGCAGGGGGCCGAGGGCGCTTAGATCCGCATCCACAAAGACTGAATCCCCGGCCGAGCGGACCAGCGCGATGCGCTGTCCGATGGTGGGTTCCGTCAGGAGAGCCGCCTCTTTGGGGTTCACGCGCAGGAAATCAAAATCGGATGGTTTGGCGCGATCATTTGGAAACAGGATCTGGGTCGGGACGGTTTCAACGATGGTTTTGCCGACGCGGCTGCCTTCGAGCTGCGAGGGGTATTGCGTCATCATGATCACGACGCAGTTCATCTTGCGCAATGTGACGAGCCAGTTTTCTAGCCGTGCGCCAAAGTAGGGATCGTCCAGAAGCTTCCAGGCTTCATCAAGCACAATGATGGTGGGGCGCCGGTCCTCAACGACGCGTTCAATCTGACGGAATATGTAGGAGAGCACCGCCATGCGTTCGGTGGTCATGTCGAGGATTTCAGTCATATCAAAGCCGGTGATTTCACCGGAGATGTCGATGGCTTCGCCACCTTCAGGCTCATCAAAGACCCAGCCGTAGCGACCGCCGGGGGCCCATTCAGCGACGCGCGATTGCAGCTCGCCTTCATCATCCAAAGCTTGGAACAGGGTCTCAAAGGAGGCAAAATCCTGCAGGGCTGGACCCGCATTCGCGTTTTGGCCAACGGCATTCTGCACCGCGCGGGACTGCTCGCCGGTAAGGGATCCGTTACGGGTCAAAAGAGTCGAAAGCCAGTCGGAGAGCCATGCGCGACCCCGTTCGTCAACTTCGGTCGCAAGAGGGTTTAGACCTGTGGGCACACCAGCGCGGATCTCTTTATAGCGTCCGCCCAAGGCGCGCACGGCCATCTCAAGCCCGCGATCTTTGTCAAAGAAGAACAGACGCGCGCCAACGCGTTGAGATTGCGCCGCGAGGAACGCGGTTGTGACGGTCTTGCCCGTCCCCGTCCGCCCGAGCACGAGGCTGTGTCCCACGGTTGGTTCCTTGTCGGCCGTGCCCACCTCGTGGAAATTGAACCGGTATCCGGCAGTACCGACGGTCGGCAGGATGGAGATCGGCTGGCCCCAGGGGGATTGATTGCTGCTTCGACCTTCAACACTGCCGTGCAGCGCCGCGAAGTCCGCAAAGTTCACGGATGAGATAGGCGTTTTGCGGGCGCGGTAGCCAAAGTTGCCAGGCGATTGGGCGAAGTAAGTGGCCTTGAGCGCCATGTTCTCGCGCACGATCACGGCCATGATTTCTTGGCCGACCCGTTTGATCTGCGCGGCGGCCTGTTCAAGCGTGTCGCGATCATCGGCATAGACGGCGACGGAGAGATGATGATCACCAAATCCAATGCGGCCCGCTTCCTGATCGTCTGCCGCGACCACAAGCTCTTCACGCAAAGAGACGGCGGCATCATCAGAGGCATGCATCTGGCGGATGATGCGTTGAATCCGCTCGGCCATGATATTGCCGGGGATTGGCGAGAAGGAGTTGGTCAGGACCATATCGAGGGGCAGATCCAACGCGTCGAGCAGCGTGACATCTGTCACCGACGGGTAGCTCTTGATGCTGAAGAGCGATCCAAACTTCTGCTTTCCGGTTGTGGCGCAAGCGATGGTGACAACATCGCCGTCAAAGGTCGCGCGGCTATTGCTCAAGGTATGGGACAGGGGCAGGGCACTTTGACCAAATCCGATGGGTGCAAAGCTGCCTGCGTTCAAAGCGTTGAGATAGCCCAGCCATTCGCCACCCGCACGGGTAAGGCGCACCGGGTTGGCGGAAGACAGGGCCACTTTGAAAAACCCGACCACCTCGTTGAGCTCTTGTACCCGAGCGTCGCGGTCCCTCGCCCAAGCCTTACGAGCCAGAGTGCGGATCAATGGCAAACGCGCTCCGATACTCGGGCGGCGGATAATGCTGAGATAAAGCTGGCGCTTCTTGGGTTGAAGATCGGTGATATGACGCTGCCATCGCCTGTCAAGCTCAGCGGCGAAGCTGTCACCATCTATGGGTGACAACGAGAGATCTTGTGGTACGGATATCCGGTGGATGTAGTAGCCAAAGACATTACCCGTCTGTGCAACAATTGCGGCTACCGCACGTTTAAGGGCGTCCAATTGATCATCGGGCGTGGTCATCGGGTTCATGCCATCAAGGCGCAGAGTTGCCATGAGATCGCCTTCGCGCAGAACCATCACATCGTCGCCGACCAGCGAAAAATACGGCAGATGTTCACCGAGGTAACTCTCTCGGGCAAAGTCTTGGCCACCAGCTTCCAGAACCGCTGAGGCAACGGGACGAGATTTGGTCTGATCAAGCGCCAAAGCTATCCCCTCCCCAGAGCTTACGGTTCTTGGTGGCGCGGACGGTGCCAAAAGACACCCTCAATACCTCAAAGAAATGCGGTTCCTTGTCGGCAACAAACCAGAGAATGGGATAGGCGACGATCCCGATCAGAAAGAAGACCATGGATTTGGTCCAGATGAACGGCAGAACGATCCCCATAGACAAGGCCACCAGGTATCCGACAGGGAGGCCTAGGTACTTTGGCGGCCGCGCGAGGCCTAAGAAGAGAGAGGATCGCTCTGCCATCAGATGTGCTTCCCGCCTAACAAAAAGGATTCATCATTGCGGGAAACACACTTGAGTGTTTCGCATCGAAAGCGGCTATTTTGCGGAACAGTCACTGTGTGGTTCGTGCACATCACGCGAACCCGTCGACGATGGTGCCTGCCGAGAAGATCAGCACGATACCGATGATGACGGATGCGAACCAACCCCAGTTCAGGCGGCCCATCATACACATGAAGCCGGTGCCGATGACCGCGAGTGTTGCCACCGAAATCCCGATGGGGCCGGTCAGGGCAGACTCGACGGATTCTAACATAGTTTGGATCGGAGAGAGGTCTTGAGCCAAAGCAGGTGAGGCCGCCAGGCTGAGCAGAAGGCCCAGCTTGATACATTGACGGGTTATTCGATGTTTGGACATGGGAAGCCTCGCGGGTCAGTTAAGGGTGAGAACAAGCGCCGGTCGATCCGAAGGAGCATCTTGCGCAACTCGGGTCGAGGCATTTGGATTGGGCGATGTAGAAAGGCGGGTGCGGATGCGATTGACGCGCGCGATATAGGTGTGTGTCTCGACAAAAGGCGGAATGCCTTGGTATTCGACAACGCGGTGCGGGCCTGCGTTATAGGCGGCCAACGCCAGATCAATGTCCCGAAAGCTTGCCAACTGCGCGAGGAGATAACGTGCGGCACCATCAAGGTTCTGAGGCATATCATTGCGATCAACGCCAAGGTCCCGCGCGGTTGCCGGCATAAGCTGGCCTAGGCCATAGGCACCAACGGGGCTTTGTGCGGTTGGATTGTAGGCGCTTTCGGCCTCAATCATCGCCTGAAACAGGATCTGCCAATCTCTGGCAGTGAGACCAACGGATGCCAGCGCACGGTTGTTCTGATGGCGCGTGGCAGTTGCTTGAATGGCGGCCAGAATTGCAGGCCGAGCACTGTTTGAGGGCGTCGGAGCGATTAGGCCCCATCGGAAGGTTTCTTCGTAGAACCACGCCAAGGAAGAACGAAGCCTGAACATGGCTTACTGCGTGGTGTTTCTGATGACCTTGTAAGCTGTTGATCTGCCTATGCCGAGATGTTTTGCGGCCTGGGCTACGGATTTTCCGGCACCGACAAGATCTTGGAGGGCTGAGATTGTCTCTGGTGGCAATGTCGGCCGTCCAGGGTTGCGACCATGCTTTCGGGCGTTGATCAGGCCATCTTTGGTGCGCTCTGAGATCAGGCGGCGCTCGAAATGCGCAATGGCCCCGAACACGTGGAATACGAGTTCTCCAGCGGCGGATGTGGTATCGATCCGCTCCTCGAGGCTGATGAGGTTGATCTCTCTGGCTTTGAGGCCGTCAACGGTTTCCAGGAGTTCCTTTAGCGAGCGCCCCAACCGATCAAGGCGGATGACGGCGAGGGTATCGTTGGGTCTGGCCTGATCAAGCAAGGCTGCCAAACCGGGCCGGTTGAACGTCTTGCCGGAGATCACGTCCTCGAACACGCGAATGGCACCGTGTTGCAGCAGCCGGTCTTTTTGGCCGGACAGGTCTTGGTCGGCGGTTGAGACCCTTGCGTATCCGAGGATGTCGCCAGTGCGTGGCATGGTGTCTCCAAAACGGCCGTTTTATGGCCTGAGTTGACATGACCATTCTGAACCCAGTTTGGCACGTCAAATGTGTCTTTTTATCAGTCTCTATAATATTCGGTGTCTTCAAACTTGCAACAACGTTTTGAGGACACCTTATGGGCCGTAGACTTCTTTCATCCCGCGCGTATGCGGACCTTTTCGGGGTGCCGACAGATTCTGACGCTTTGATTCGCCGCTATCTGCTGAGCGGAGATGACATTGATCTGATCCGTACTCGCCGCCGCGCCGAAAACCACCTTGGTGTTGCGGTACATATTTGCTTGCTGCGCTACCCCGGCTTGGGGTGGAGCGAAGGTATGATGCCGCCAGCTGAACTGATCGCCTGGCTTGCCGAACAACTTCAGGTCGGCACCTGTTCTCTCGACGACTATGCCGTCAGGCGAAATACGCGGCATGAACACCATGCCCTCGCGATGCGCCATTTGGGGCTGTCCCCTTTCGGACCTGAACATGTGCAGCAGGCAGAGGATATCGCCACGAGTGCGGCCTTCGCAACGGATCATGGCGTGAAAATTGTAGAGACGCTGATTGCGGATTTGCGCAAGCACCATCTGGTATTACCAAGCGTAGACACGCTTGAGCGCCTCGCCTTGAAGGGCCGAGCGCGCGCCCGGCGTGCGGCTGCCGCGGCGCTGTTTGATGCCCTCTCACTGGAGCAGCGTGACCATTTGCAGGCGCTCTTGGTGAATGACCCGTCCGTAGGGCAAACGCGGCTCACATGGTTGCGCGGCTTTCCGCACTCGACCAGCCCGGCCAGCATGGCCGCGCTTCTGGACCGCTTGAAATATCTGCGATCATTGAATCTGCCGCCAGATCTTGGCCAGGGTCTGCACCCGGACCGTCTGCTCAAGTTTGCGCGTGAAGGCGCTGTAGCGCCCGTCAGCTTGCTGAACGATTTTGGCGAGCGGCGGCGGATCGCAACGCTCGCGGCACAGACGGCGGATTTATCCATCACGATCACCGACGCGACGATCGCCATGTTCGAGCGACTGACCGGCCAGCTCTTCTCAAGATCCCGCAACCATCAGGAGGAGGTTTGGCGTATGGGGAAGACTCGGGTTGGCAAGCTGATGCAACTCTTCGGTGCATCCATTGATGCCATGGCCCGCGCGCAGGACACGGGGCAAGATCCCTTTGCTGCGCTGGATGAGGACGTTGGGTGGGACATTCTCTTGGGCAAGCGTGACGAAATTGCCGACTTCGGGGAGCTGGCAACCAGTGATCCGCTTTCTCTGGCGGCTGAGCGCTATGCCTATATGCGCAGGTTCGCCCCTGCCTTTCTGGAGACTTTCCAGTTCAATGCCACTGATGCGGGGGATGACCTCAAAGATGCAATCGCCTTGCTGCGTGATCAGAACCGCACTGGCAAACGCAAGTTGCCCGATGATCTGCCCATGCCGTTCGCCGCCAAGCATTGGCCGTCGTTGATCTACCACAACGGTCAACCACAGCGGCGCGTGTACGAAACCGCCGTTGTGTCCACCTTGCGAGACCGTCTGCGTGCGGGAGATGTTTGGGTCGATGGCAGTCGCGAATATCGCCGGTTCGACAGCTATCTGATGCCCCGGGATACAGCGGAAACTGTCATGCGCGACGCGGGCTTTGAGACAGATCCGGGAGTATGGCTGACGGATCGTCGTGCCATGTTGGCGAAACGTTTGGCCCAGGTGGATCGCGCCCTGAAACGCAATGCGCTCTCTGGTGTCCGAATTGAGCGCGGGCGGTTGAAAATTACGCCGCATGACGCGGTCACACCGCCCGCTGCGTCGCGCTTGGAACGGGCGATTGACGCCCTGATGCCGCGCATCCGCATCACGGAATTGCTCTGGGAGGTAAATGCACAGACCGGGTTCCTCGATGCCTTCACTGACCTGCGGTCTGGCAAGCAGCACGATGAGCCCGCCGCCGTTCTGGCCACGATCCTTGCAGGGGCCACCAATCTTGGCTTGGAGCGGATGGCCCACGCTTCATCACGTGTCAGCCATGCGCAGCTGACTTGGGCGCAGACATGGTACCTTCGGCCCGAGACGTTCGCGGATGCCTTGGGCCGCATTGTCGATAGTAATCATGGCCTGCCCTTCGCGCAACATTGGGGCGCAGCGGCGCACAGCTCATCGGATGGCCAGTTTTTCTCTGCCAATCGTGGCAGTGGCCTTATCAACGCCAAATACGGGCCAGACCCTGGCCTGAAAATCTACTCCTTCCTGTCTGGCCAGTACGGATCGTTCCATTCCAGCGTCATCGGGGCGACCGCAGGAGAAGCGCCATTTGTGCTCGACGGCCTTCTGAGCAACCCAGCCAGCTTCGACCCCCTCGTTCACTACACAGATACTGGCGGCGTATCGGATCACGTCTTCGCCTTGTTCCATCTGTTGGGAATGACGTTTGCGCCGCGCTTGCGCGACTTTCCCGATCGGCGGTTGGCATGCTTCGGTGGCGCGAAGTCGTGGCCCACCCTGTCACCCCTCATCGGGAAGCCAATCAACGAAGAGGTGATCCGGCAGCATTGGGGCGATATCATGCGGCTCGCGGCCAGCATTCGGGACAAGTCTCTGAAACCGTCTGAAATCCTGCGCAAGCTTGGGGCGTACCGCCAGCAAAACCGGCTCTACCTCGCCTTGGGTGAAATCGGTCGAATCGAACGCACGCTCTTCATGCTCGACTGGATCGAGAACGCCGACCTGCGCATGGAATGCCATGCGGGCTTGAACAAGGGTGAAGCGCGCCACTCGCTGGCGAAAGCCGTCTTTGCCCACTCACAAGGGCGCATTCATGATCGCTCTGACGCGGCACAACAGAAACGCGCCATGGCACTCAACCTCGTCATTGCTGCCATCACGTTCTGGAACACGATCTATATGGACAGAGCGGCCAGCCACCTCGCGCAGACCAGCCCGTTCTACGACGCCAAGCTGCTTCCGCATACCTCGCCGCTCGGGTGGGAACACGTCATCCTCTCCGGCGACTTCGATTGGCATTCTGGGGCCGCTGGCCGCAAAATTGCGCGGCCGCTAAACATCAGACCAGCCAGAGACTGGGGAACGTGAAGATGTTCTCTGAAAGTTCCCCCTTAGCGTGGTTCTACGAAGAAACCTTCCGATGGGGCCATTACAGCGGTCGCCGCCCCGTCCCGCTCATCGTGAAACGTCCAGTTCGAGGATCTAGTGAACCCGCCCTTGATCACCAGAAGATCCGCCGAGCACGGCGTCGCCATCCAGCTTACTGACATCAAGATCAATAGAGACCGGCTTGCCGTCTCCGTAAGCGTTGTGGTGATTAACCAACCCGGGCCAGATCGCGAACTTGCGTACTTCGGGTCCGTGTTTTTGGACCTTAGTCGCCACGAGGATAAGCTCTTCGTCGCCCACGGAGTAGATGCACTGATAGCGCGGCTTTCCATCTCCCGTGACCTCGACAAGCTCATACCGACAGCTGAACGCTACCTTCCTCTCGATGAGGTCCTTCACACCATCCAAGGTGATCAAACTAAGGTGTCTTGCTATTGGCATGGTCTCTCCCCTTGAGAGACCTTCTACATTAATCATTCCAAACAAAATACAAGATTGGAGTCAATACATACAAAAAGGACAAAATATAAAAAACGTTGAAATTGATGAAAGAGGCGATATTCTGCCTATAGTTGAAGTGACTTTGCGAGAGTACAATCATGAAGAAGTGGATTTTAGCAGGTGTCCTGGCCGGAGTGATTCTCCCCGTTCAGGTAAGAAAGGCCCATGCCTACGATATGGATTGCGCCATCATGCTCTGCATGGCGGGTGGCTTTCCGCCGAGTGCTGTCTGTGCAGCCGCGTTTAGAACCATGATCCGGCGCATTACGCCTTGGCCCAGTAGACCTCCATTCGGGGTTTGCACCTATGCAGCCGTTCCCGTCGCACTCGGTGGGCCGGGCGGTGAAGCAGATTTGGATATTTCGACATCGGAATATGCCTGGCTGAGGAAAACCCGCGTCTTGTGGTGGCAGGGGGCCTACACGAACGGGCGCGATGGTCCACAATGGAGTTGGTCACTGAGATCTTGCGATGGTGAAAACCGCACGTGTCGATACATCAGCCGCCAGTATGGCTCCTATACGCCTTGGCCAAGTTCCATACTCTCTGAAAACGGGCAGAGCATTCTGACGCTTGGGGCAGGCCGTGCTGTGATGATGGAATACAGTGACTATGAGGGCGCAATGGATCATTCGGAGTGGTTTCGATACTAATTCAGCGTTCGCGAACCTTTGAAGTCGCAATGTCGCGAACCGTGATCATGGTCTCAGGAATGTTTTCCAAACCCTTCTCCCAATATCGAATAATTTCGCCGTTGTTCCAAGTGTAGTCGCTCCAAACCACAACGGCGGACTCGTCAGAAAGAATGACGCCTTCTTGAACAATATTCGCCTTTAGGCGTTTGGGTTTCTTGGGGCTTGGTTTTGAATTTTCATCGGCGATTTCCATTGGGCGAAACACTCCCTTTTCTTTATCGAAGCGTTGTACAAACTGGAAAGGCTCGTCACCGACAAGCAGCCAAGACGGCACGACATTCAAGGCCGTCGCGATCCTCTCAACCATGTCTAAACTGGCTGAATTCTTCGCATTTTCCAGCTTGCCCATATAGCCACGATTGATCTTCGCCATCAGTGCAAGATCTTCCTGACTAATGCCGCGCTCGCGGCGCAGTTTTTGAATGTTGAGGCCCACTTGGTGACGAAGTTTCATGCGACTGAAAACGCCACAGTGGATCACATTTAGCCACTCACTATATTATACATTCGTTCGGTTGGGTGGATTAAAAGTATATGTTTTTAAACGGAAAATCTAAAAATTAAAAAGGGGCGACACTGAGAAGGTCAGTGCCGCCAGTACTTCACCCACAGGGAGGAGGTAGAGGATGAAATTCAAATGCGCATAATCAGGGTTATGTTAATGTTTGTGCGTTTTCATTTACACAGCTTCCAGCGCGATTGCGATGCCTTGGCCTACGCCAATACACATGGTCGACAACGACATTTCGCCGGGCCTTAACTCCAGCATTGCGGTTCCTGTAATTCGTGCACCAGACATGCCGAGTGGATGTCCTAGAGCAATCGCACCGCCATTTGGGTTTACGCGAGGATCATCATCTGCGATCCCGAGAGCGCGGAGAGTCGCCAAGCCTTGGGAAGCAAATGCCTCATTGAGTTCGATCACTGCAAAGTTTTCTTGCTTGAGGCCCAAGCGCTGCATCAGCTTTTTTGAGGCTGGAGAGGGTCCGAAGCCCATGATGCGGGGTGCAACACCCGCGGTGGCGCCGCCAAGGACTTTTGCGATTGGTGTCAGGCCGTGCTTTGCTGCCGCCTCTTTGGTCGCGAGAATAATTGCGGCTGCTCCATCATTCACACCCGAGGAGTTTCCCGCCGTCACAGTGCCATCGGCCTTGACGAAGGTTTTGAGTTTGGCCAAATCGCTCGGCGTCGTGCCCGGGCGCGGATGTTCGTCCTCGGCGACAATGATCGGATCGCCCTTTCGCTGGGGAATCTGGACAGGCACAATTTCACGCGCAAGGCGTCCGCTGATCATTGCATGGCCGGCTTTTTGCTGCGAACGCAGGGCGAATGCATCCTGATCCGCGCGATTGATATTGAAATCTTCGGCCACATTTTCAGCGGTTTCGGGCATCGAATCGACGCCATGCTGGGCCTTCATCAATTTGTTTACGAAGCGCCAGCCAATCGTGGTGTCCTCGACCGAGGTGGCGCGCGAAAATGCTGAGGTGGCTTTCGGCATCACGAACGGCGCGCGGGACATGCTTTCGACGCCGCCAGCGATGATGATGCTGGCCTCGCCGGCTTTGATCGCGCGGGCCGCAGTGATGACCGCATCCATACCCGAACCGCAGAGCCGGTTTATCGTCGTGCCTGGGACGGTTTCCGGGTACCCGGCCAATAGCAGCGACATACGTGCCACATTGCGGTTGTCCTCTCCGGCCTGGTTCGCACAGCCGAAGATCACTTCGTCGACAGCAGCTAGATCTAGGTTTGGGTTTCGGCTGGCCAGGGCCCTGAGTGGGATTGCGCCAAGATCGTCGGCTCGCACAGAAGAAAGCGCGCCGCCATAGCGACCGATTGGTGTGCGGATGTAATCGCAGATGTAGACGTTTGTCATTCTTAGAGTGCCTTTGTCATATCCGGGACGGCGTCGAACAGGTCTGCGACCAGGCCGTAGTCGGCGACCTGGAAGATCGGGGCCTCTTCGTCCTTGTTGATGGCGACGATGACTTTGCTGTCCTTCATGCCTGCAAGGTGTTGAATTGCCCCGGAAATTCCGACCGCGATGTACAGTTCGGGCGCCACGACCTTGCCGGTCTGGCCGACCTGCCGGTCGTTGGGCGTGAACCCGCTGTCCACAGCCGCGCGCGAGGCTCCGACAGCGGCCCCCAGCTTGTCCGCAAGTGCTTCAATAATCTGGAAATTTTCCTCGGAACCCACGCCGCGGCCACCCGAGACCACGATCTTGGCCGAGGTCAGTTCCGGGCGATCCGACGCCGCGACCTTGTCCTCGACCCAGGCGCTCAGGCCCGCGTCGCCAGCGGCGGCGATAACTTCCACGGCGGCCGAACCACCCTGGCCCGCCGCGTCGAACGCGGTGGTGCGGACGGTCAGTACCTTCTTGGAATCGCTGGATTTTACCGTCTGCATCGCGTTGCCCGCGTAGATCGGGCGTTCAAACGTGGCGCCGTCCACGACCGCGGTCACGTCCGACAGAACCATCACGTCCAGCAGCGCCGCGACGCGCGGCAGGATGTTTTTCGCGCTCGCCGTGGAGGGAGCAACGATATGTTCATAATTGCCTGCCAGGCTGACCACCAGATCGGCAACCGGCTCGGCCAGGCCGTTGGCGTAGGCCGCGTCATCCGCGACCAGAACCTTCGCCACGCCGTCGATCTTCGACGCGGCTTCGCTTGCGGCAGCGGGGCCCGCAACCAGAACGGTCACATCGCCCAGCGATTTGGCAGCGGTCACCGCCTTGGCGGTGGCGTCCAGCGCCAGTGCACCACCGGCGATTTCTGCAAGGAGAAGAACAGCCATTACACGATCCCCTTTTCTTTCAGCTTCGACACCAACTCGTCGACCGAACCAACCATTTCCCCGGCCGAACGCGCGGCGGGCTCTGCCGTCTTGACGACGGTCAGGCGCGGCGTGACATCGACGTCGAAATCGGCGGCGGTCTTCTCGTCCAGCGGTTTTTTCTTTGCTTTCATGATGTTGGGTAAAGAGGCATAGCGCGGCTCGTTCAGGCGCAGGTCGGCGGTGACGATCGCCGGCAGCTTCACCTTGATGGTCTGCAGACCGCCGTCCACTTCACGGGTCACGACGGCATGTTCGCCCTCGATCGCCAGTTCCGAGGCATAGGTCGCCTGACCCCAGCCCAGCAGGGCGGCCAGCATCTGGCCGGTCGCGTTCATGTCGTTGTCGATCGCCTGCTTGCCTGCGATTACCAGGCCCGGCGCCTCGGCGTCGATCACGGCCTTCAGGATCTTGGCAACGGCCAGCGGCTCGATGTCTTGGTGCACGTCGTCAGCGGCCAGAACCAGGATCGCCCGGTCCGCGCCCATCGCCAGCGCCGTGCGCAGCGTTTCCTTCGCCTGCTTCACGCCGATCGAGACGACGACAACCTCGTCCGCCTTGCCCGCTTCCTTCAACCGGATCGCCTCTTCGACCGCAATCTCGTCGAACGGGTTCATCGACATCTTCACATTCGCGAGATCAACTCCGCTCCCGTCCGCCTTCACGCGAACCTTCACATTGTAGTCAATTAGGCGTTTTATAGGCGCAATTATTTTCATTGGCGTTTATCATCTTGGAAATTTGCAATGGCGGTAACGGCCCGGATTCCAGGCCGTTACTTGGGATGGGTCCCTGTCAATTCGCAGTATAACCGCCATCTACTACAATCTCTGCTCCGTGAACGAACGATGACTCATCCGATGCGAGGAACAGGACCGCATTCGAAACCTCTTCAGGTTTGCTTGGCCGCTTGAGTAGCGTCGCCCCCAGAATTGCCTGCCGGGTCTCTTCGTCGGCGTGTAGCAGATCTTTTGTCATGGGAGTATCGATGACACCGGGATGGATCGAATTGACACGTATGCCACTTTCGGCCAGGTCGACTGCGCAGGATTTGGTCAACATCCGTACGGCGCCTTTGGATCCAATGTAGGCTCCCGCCGAAGCGGCGCCAACAATCCCATAGATTGAAGAAATATTGATAATAGATGCTTTTTCGGCCTCTTTCATCAATGGAACCGCGGCTCGGATGCCGAGATAAATACCGCGTACATTGACGTTGAACGTCATGTCAAATTCGTCAGGCGAGGTTTCGTGGAGCGGCTTAAGAATGAGAATGCCAGCGTTGTTCACTAGCACATCAAGCCGACCGGCAATTGATTCTACCGTAGAGATGACATTCTTCCAATCTTCTTCAAGCGTCACATCATGTTGAATGAATTCGGCCTTCCCTCCGGCTTCAGTGATGCCTTTTACTACGCTTTCACCCGCGTCCGTATCACGGTCGGTTACAAATACATGCGCACCTTCACGTGCCAACGTTTCACAATGGGCTTTTCCCATGCCCATCGCGCCACCTGTTACCAGTGCGACTTTTCCGGATACCCGTTCCATAGCTCTCTCCCTAGTTTTCATGGACAAAATAAATTGGTTCCGCCGGAGATTCTGGATGCTCCGGCGGAGTTTTCACGCCTTCTCGGCAACGCGGTTGCGCATCAGAGATGCATAGCCGTCATCTTTCACCCCATTAATGGCATTGCGATAATTGCCAATTCCGGCCATGTAGAACATAACTGCATTCTTCTTTCCGGGGATATTCGCACCGAAGATCCAGCTTTCAGCTTTGGGGAAGAGTGTCATGTCGGCGATTTCACGGCAGGTGCCAACCCAAGCGTCGCGCGCTTCCACGGTTGGCTCCACACTTTGAACCCCCTCTTCTTCCATTGCGCAAATCGTGTCAGCGATCCATTCAACTTGCGTCTCAATGCTGGGGGGCAGGTTAGTGAAGGGGCCATTAGGGCCAAGGATCATGAAGAAGTTCGGGAAGTCGACCTCCATCATGCCGAGGTAACCGAGCGGGCCTTCCTTCCAAGTGTCGCGCATGGTCACGCCTCCGCGTCCGCGCAGGTCCATTTTGACGTAATTGCCGTCGACCGCATCGAAACCAGTGGCAAAGATTACGATGTCAAGCTCATGCTCCTCGCCGCTTTCGAGACGTATGCCGTTCGGAGTGAATTCTGCGATCGGATCGGCCTTCACGTCGGCGAGGGTCACGTTGTCTCGGTTGTAGACCTCGTAATAATTGTTTCCGCAAAGCGGGCGCTTGGCGTAAAGGTCCTTCGGCGTCAGTTTCTCTGCGACCTTGGGGTCCTTCACGATTTGCTTGATCTTGCCCTTGATGAAGTCAGCGGCCGCATCATTGGCCACTTGGCTGGTCGCAATATCGCAAAAGGTGCCAAACATGAAATAGAAACCACCGCCGCGCTGCCAGGCGGCTTCGAAGACCCGCTCCCGTTCCTCGGGGGAGGTGGTTTCGGCGGGTTCGACGCTTTCTTCGAAGCCGAAGGCCACAACAGAATTCTTCACTTGATCCCAGATTTTATCGTAGTTCGCCTTCTGCTCGGCGATGGTAGCATCGTCTTGCGGGGTGTTCCCAATCGGCACGACATATTGTGCAGAGCGCTGAAAAACAGTCAGGTGTTTTGCAACTGGTGCCGTTGCAGTGATAACCTGCACACCGGTCGAGCCGGTGCCGATAATGCCCACGCGTTTGTTGCTCAAGTCCACGCCCTCGGGCCAGGCACCTGTGTGTAAGACACGGCCTTTGAAATCACCGATGCCCTTGAATTTTGGAACATTCGTTGCGGACAAGAGACCGAGGCCAGTGACAAGGTATTTGGCGGTAACTGTCTCACCACTATCAGTGATCACGTTCCAGAGACCGGTTTTTTCATTATAGTGCGCGCCGTCCACCTTGGTGTCGAACTTGTAGCTGCGTCGGAGATCGAGATGATCCGCCACCTCGTTCATGTATTTGAGGATCTCGGGCTGGGTCAGATACCGGGTTTTCCAGCGGCCTTTTTGAAGCAACTCTTTGTCAAAAGAATAGCGGTAGACATAGCTTTCCGTGTCTGACAGCGCACCGGGATATCGGTTCCACCACCAGGTGCCGCCAACGTCACTGGCGCTGTCATAGCCCCGGACGTTCAGTCCCTGCTCGTTGCGAAGTTTGTGGACGGCGTAAAGCCCGCCGAAGCCCGCGCCAATGACGACTGCGTCGAAATCCGCTCCGACCGTTTTAGTATTCTCAGTCTGAATGTTCATGTCACTCCTCCCAGAGTAAGACCGCTCCGCCCCGCAGATTGCGGGTGAGATGCCAGATGAATGTGTCGTAGGGGTTTGTCTCGCACCGCACCGCAATGCAGTGCGAGTACAGGTGTCAGAGGGCCCGATACCATGCGGCGATGCGACCAAGTTCCTCGTTCGCCTCGGGCGCGCGTCCCGAAAGCGCGGGAAAGACATGCTGCATGCCTTCGACGATAGACAGGGTCACGTTTACGCCCTGCGCCTTGGCCTTTTCGTGCAACCGTTCGGCATCGCTCTTAAGCGTCTCGGCCCCTCCGGCATTGATATAAAGCGGCGGGTAACCGGTGAAATCGTTCTCCAGCGGGTTGGCCAACGGATTAAGCGGATCAGTGCCTTCACCGAGGAACATCCCCGCCATCGCTTCGAGGATCGGTTTGCCGACTAGCGCATCGGTTTCCGCGTTGGTTTCCAGTGTTTCCCCGCGCATCGCCATGTCGAGCCAGGGCGAATAGGCGATGACCGCTCCGGGCAGTGGCAACCCAAGTTCGCGTAATTTCAGCACGCTGGCGATGGCAAGATTGCCGCCAGCACTGTCGCCAGCGGTCAGAATATTTCTTGCCTTGAACCCCTTATCCAGCAGCGCTTTGTATGCGGCTACTGCATCTTCGATCTGCGCCGGAAATGGGTGCTCGGGTGCGCGCCGATAGTGCAGGATCACCGACGTAACCCCAAGTACCTTAGCGAGGTGCCCTGCCATTTTTCGATGACTATCGGCTGAGCCGACGGCAAAGCCGCCACCATGAGTGTAAACAATTACACGCGAGGTATCTGCCCCGGCTGGTAGGGCCCAGATAGCCTCAACTCCTCCGACATGATCGCTTTTGTAGCTAACGTTTTCCGGCTCTTGTGCGGGCTGCCCCCATTCATCGAACATGCTGCGCAGGTTCGCGATCGTCAGGTCTGGGTTCTCGACCATCTGATCGGTCCAATTCTGATAAAGCGCCCGCAGCGTATCGGCTTCTCTACTGATTTCCATGTTTATCCTCCCAAGCATAACATTTGGCAAAGCCACCACCTGACGTCGCCAATCTCGAAGACGTCAAACGGCCAACGGCATACGCCAATTACCTCATATTAAGGGCGAAAAATGCGCCATGTATTGAACATTCCTGCTTTGGAAATTGTATGATCTTGCTCAGCCTGTCGTGAGGCAGATATGCCCGTTACTAGGCTCTGTTGCACAAATCCCGTGTGGGATTCATCTTATGAATCCAGCGTGGTAGCTGAGGTGCATGAGCAGACCGACATCCCCGACATACAAGACCAGGAACTGGCCCGCTTATAACGAAGCGCTCAAGCGCCGTGGCTCGCTGACGATCTGGTTCGACCCCGAGATGAGCTGGGAGGCCGTGCCGACAGGCAGCAGGGGCCGGCAGCAGAGCTACAGCGACGCCGCGATCCAGACCTGTCTTTCGATGAAGGTCCTGTTCGGCATGGCCTTGCGACAGGCGACCGGGTTCGTCGAGAGCCTGTTGCGGCTGATCGGTCTCGACTGGACGGTGCTCGACTTCAGCACCCTGTCCCGGCGCCAGAAGACCCTGGCCGTGAACATCCCGTATCGCGGCTCCAAGGGGCCGTTGCACTTGTTGGTGGACAGCACGGGGATCAAGGTTGAAGGTGAAGGTGAGTGGCATGCCCGCAAGCATGGCGGCCCCAAGCGACGGGTCTGGCGCAAGATCCACCTCGGGGTCGACGAGCAAACGTTGGAAGTGCGCGCTGTTGAGATCACCGGGAGCCACATCGGTGACGCGCCAGTGTTACCCGACCTTCTTGAACAGATCCCGGCAGACCAGCAGTGTCACGGCTGACGGCGCGTATGGCACACGAAAATGCCACGACGCGATTGCGGACCGTGGCGTCCACGCCGTTATCCCGCCACGCAAGAACGCAAAGTCATGGAAGACCATCACCGCCGGAGCCGTGGCGCGAAACGAGGCCCTGCGCGCGGCGAAATACCTGGCCCGCGCGCTCTGGCGACGATGGAGCGGATACCACCGCCGAAGCCGCGTCGAGACGAAGATGCACTGTGTTAAGTTGCTGGGGCAGCGCCTTATGGCGCGGGACTTTGACTGTCAGGTCGCGAAAACCCTTTCTAAATAACGAGGCACCCTCCAGTCGCAAGGATCCTCTTTGACAAGCGCGCTAAAGAGCGCGGCCAACCGATCCTTGCCGATATTTTTGGCGTGGTGCATCAGGCCTCCCCGCCAGCGGGGAAATCCGTAGCCGTGAATCATTACTAGGTCGATGTCTTGCGGTTTTTCTGCGATGCCTTCGTCAAGGATATCACAGGCTTCCGCCACCATTGCGAGCAAGAGCCTTTCTACGATTTCGTCAGCTGAGAACTCCCGGCGAGTGAAGTTCATTTCTTCTGAGACACGGAGTATTTCGCTAGCGACCAGCTCCGAAGGTGAGGGTTCGCCGTCCGGCCCATAGTCGTACCATCCGGCGCCCGATTTGTGTCCTAGGCGTTTGTGCTTTTCGACCAACCGCTCGACCAAGGGCACGTGACCACAGCAGTTCCCTTCTGCAGCGGCCTTGCGACGGATATTCGCGTAGGCGATGTCCAGCCCCGACATGTCCTGTGCAGCATATGGACCCATCGCCATACCGAATCCGCGCATAGCCGCGTCGATCTCGTCGACAATAGCCCCCTTCACCAGAAGGCGATTAGCGGCGTGACGGTAGCTAGACAAAATTCGGTTTCCGATGAAGCCATCGCAAACACCAGACAGTACCGGGATTTTACCAAGCCTGCGCGCCAGCACAAATGCTGCACCTAATGTATCGTCTGACGTTCGGTCGCTCCTGACGACTTCCAGAAGCTTCATAATATGCGCAGGACTGAAGAAATGAATCCCTACAAAGCGTGCTGGGTGCTTCAACCCATCAGAAAGCCGATTTACATCGAGATAGGATGTGTTTGTGGCAATAATCGTCTCGGGCGGCAGAGCACCTTCGAGTTCGGTCAAGATCGCGCTCTTGACCGCAAAATCCTCGAAGGCCGCCTCGATTGCTAGATCGGTTGGTGGCAGAGCGTCATAGCCTGAGACCGTAACCAGCCGGTCCTCAACCGCCTTTCCCGCATCGGGGGACAGAATGCCGCGACTGATACCCTGATCAATCAGCTTTTGCAGGTTTTCTCTGGCCCACTCTGCGGACGAGGCACTGCGTTCGACGACAGTCACCGAGATCCCTGCGGTCGCTAGCGTGTACGCAATAGCTGCTCCCATATTGCCACCACCGACCACGATGGCGGTTTCAGCATCTCGGGAAGGTCGGGGGTAGGTGCGCCCCTTGTTGGTTGCGGTTCGCTCGGTGAAGAAAACGTGCCTAAGGGCCCGCGCCTGATCCGAGGCACGAAGGTCCAAAAACGCAGCGCGCTCGCTGGCCAGTGCGTCGTGCAGCGGCGTCATCGCGCTGGCCGCGACCAGGTCCACCGCAACATGCGGCGCATTCTGGCCAGGCATACGCCGCGCTACCTGCGCGCGGGCGACTTCCGCTGCGAAGTGGTTTGGCATTGGTGAAGGAAGATTGTCGGGTGCCTGTGCCGCCTCTAGAACAGCGTCATCGAGAGCTATGGCCGCGCCAAGCGGGTCATCGGCTAGCAGCTGGATCAGTCCTATTTTCAGTGCCTGCTCGGCGGAAACAGCCTTCCCGGTGACGATCATGTCAAGCGCAGCTTCAATACCGATAAGTCGCGGCAGTCTTTGGGTTCCCCCTGCGCCAGGCACGATCCCCAAGTTTACCTCTGGCAGGCCCAGTTTGGTAGAAGTTGAGGCGATTCGATAGCAGCAAGCCAGAGCAATCTCTAGTCCCCCACCAAGCGCAGCCCCGTTGATGGCTGCGATAGTCGGAATCGGAAGGTGCGCAAGTTGCAACAGCACGTCATTTAGTTGTGGATCAACAGGCAACTGTCCGAATTCCTTCGCATCCGCGCCCGCGACGAACGTCGTTCCTGCGCCGGTGATAATCAGCCTGGTAGCACCAGTTTCGAGGACTTGGAAGATACAGTGTTGTATTCCAGCCCGAACCTCCGCGTTGATTAGGTTAAGCGGCGAATTGTCTATGGTCAGAATTGCTGCGCCATTTGAGAAGCTTAATTCAACAGGCATGGGCATCCTCACAGCACTGGCGCTCGATTGCGCGAGATAAATTTGGTAATGAGATAGCCTTCGAAGGTTTCTGTCCCGCCTTCAGTCCCATAGCCGCTGTCTCTTACGCCGCCAAACGGAGTCTCGGGCAGAGCCAGGCCGAACTGGTTGATGCTTACCATACCTGCTTGCAAACCCGCAGCTGCTTTATCTGCACGCTCCAACGAATTGGTAAAGACATAGGATGCCAGCCCGAAGGGTAGCCCGTTGGCCCGCGACAGACCGTCCTCTATGTCACGAAAAGACGAGACGACAGCAATCGGTCCAAAGGGTTCTTCGCGCATCAAGTCGATGTCGTCGTTGGGCGTATCGACGACTGTCGGGGCATAGAAGTTACCATGATTCCCAATCCTTTTGCCTCCCGTCAACACCCGTGCACCGTTTTCGCGGGCATCCTCGACGAGCTTTTCCATCGCATTCACGCGTCCGCGATGACACAATGGCCCCATCTGTGTGCCCTCGGCTAAACCATCGCCGACCTTTACGCTCTCAAATGCTGAAACCAATTCGGACAGAAATCGGTCGTAGATGCCTTGTTGTACGTAAAACCGGGTTGGGGCGATGCACACCTGGCCTGCATTGCGCAGCTTGTTGACCGCCAAGGCGCGCGCCGCGGCCGTGGCATCGGCGTCGTCGAACACCAATACAGGCGCGTGACCGCCGAGTTCCATCGTCGCCCGCTTCATATGGCGGCCAGCCAATTCTGCCAGATGTTTGCCCACCTCGACCGAACCGGTGAAGGTGACCTTGCGCACCTCGGGGCGCGCAATAAGAGTTTCCGAAATGAAGGCCGCATTACCCCAGACAAGGTTCAGACAGCCTTCGGGCAAGCCTGCATCCAGCAGATAGCGAGCAATTGCCATGCAGCCCGCCGGAGCCTCTGCCGGGGCTTTCAAGATCATCGTGCAACCTGACGCAAGCGCCGCCGCGACCTTGCGTACCGCTTGGCTCAGCGGAAAATTCCAAGGCGTGATGGCAAGGCAGACGCCTATCGGTTCGCGCACGACAAGCTGCTGTACCCGCGGGCTGCGTGATGGAATGATGCGCCCATAAATGCGCCGACATTCCTCGGCGTGCCAGTCGACGTGGTCAGCCGAGGAGCGGACCTCAGCCAAAGCCTCAACCAGCGGCTTGCCTTCATCGAGTGTGATCCAGCCAGCGATCAGTCTGTCATTTTGGCGCAGCAGGTCGGCAAACCGCCGCAAAATCGCACTTCGTTCCATGGGAGAACTGTTTTTCCATCGGCGAAAAGCTGATTCGGCCGAGTGAACCGCATGGTCTAGATCTGCGGCGCTAGCCTGCGGAATCTGTCCGATAGTTTGCCCGTTTGCAGGGTTTATGACTGCACGATCCTCCGGGGTGGGAGAAGCGATCCAGTCCCGTCCGATGAGGTGCTGGATGGTCGGATAATTCATTTCTTTCATGGCGTTATGCCCTCGCTTAGTTGTGTCATCCGCAGGATCCGGCACGAAGGGGGCCAGGTGGATGACCTTAGTTTTCCGCATAGCGGAAAAGTTTACTGCAGTATTGACGCGGACGTTATCGATCGTTTAGATGTGTTTCAAGACGCATAATTCTTCCCGAGGAGGGATGCCGTGAGACCAAGGAAAGACCGCACCAAGGATGCCGAGAGACAGGACCGCGATTTTGTCACGGCGTTGGCGCGCGGCTTGGAGCTGTTGCGGGCCTTTCGGCGGGAAGGGGAGGCTCTGGGGAACGGTGAGATGGCCGAGCGCACTGGCCTGAGCAGATCGACGGTCTCAAGGCTGGCCTATACACTGAACAAGCTGGAATACCTCAGCTACGATCCGGATACAGCACGTTATCGACTGGCCCCTCCAGTGCTTTCGCTGGGTTTCTCCTGCCTTGCAGGGATTCCGCTGCGGCAACTCGCAAAGCCCTTTATGCAGGAATTAGCCGATTACACAGGTATGCCGGTGGCCATGGCCAGTCGTGACCGGCTATCGATGGTCTATCTGGAGCGGTGCAAGGGCACTAATGCCGTCACGCTGGCGATCGAGGTTGGTGCCCATATTAAACTGGCCACGACCGCGGTTGGTCGCGCCTGCATAGCGGCGCACGACCCGGATGAGCGGGCCAGAATTCTGGCCCTTGTGGAGGAACATGAAGGCGACAACTGGCCGAATGTGCAGCCCGGAATCGAAGCAGCTATCGCAGACTACCAACAGCACGGTTACTGCACGTCCTTCACGGAGTGGAAACGTGATGTGAACGCTGTAGCGGTGCCCTTCGTGCCGAAGGACGGCTCACCCATTATTGCCTTCAACTGCGGTGGCCCTTCGCAAACCCTTACGCGCGACTGGATCGAAAGCGACGTCGCGCACCGCCTTGTCGATCTTGTCCGCCGCGTTGCGGCGGTCGCACCCTGAACAATAGAGAGCATCATGGCCCTTGATAAAGATACCCTTTCCCAGTTTCTCGACGCGCTCGACCGCTTCGTGAAAGAGCGACTAATCCCTTACGAGGATCGCGTCGCCGACGAGGATGTGATTCCGCCGATGCTGGTCGATGAAATCCGCATGATGGGCCTTTTCGGCATGTCGATCCCGGAAGATTTCGGCGGGCTCGGCTTGTCGATGATAGAGGAAGTGCAAGCCGCTTTCGTTCTTGGCCAGGCTTCGCCTGCGTTCCGGTCGCTAGTTGGCACCAACAACGGGATCGGCTCTCAGGGAATCATCATCGATGGAACCGACGAGCAGAAGGCGCAGTATCTACCAGCTCTCGCGTCCGGAGATATGATCGCATCCTTCGCCCTAACCGAGCCAGATGCTGGGTCGGATGCTGGCAGTCTGCGCACCACTGCGCGGCGTGACGGTAACGATTTCCTTCTGAACGGCACGAAACGCTACATTACCAATGCACCGCGTGCCGATCTATTCACGGTTTTTGCCCGGACCAATCCAGAGGCGGAAGGTTCTGCCGGCGTAAGCGCCTTTCTCGTCGAGGCAGGGACGCCAGGCATAACGCTTGGCCAGCCTGACAGGAAGATGGGGCAGAAGGGCTCGCACACATGCGACGTCATCCTTGACAATGTCCGCGTGCCTGCCGCGAACATTATCGGCGGGCCGGACCGTCTGAACAAGGGCTTTAAGACAGCAATGAAAGTCCTTGACCGGGGCCGACTGCATATTTCTGCCGTCTGTGTGGGCGCCGCCGAACGGCTGATCCGTGACAGCCTATCCTATGCGATGGAACGCAAACAATTCGGTGAACCCATCGCTGAAAAGCAACTGATCCAAGCCATGCTGGCTGACAGTCGCGCCGAGGCCTTCGCAGCGCGTTGCATGATCGAAGAAACAGCACGCCGCAAGGACGCTGGTCAGAACGTGTCGACTGATGCTGCCTGCTGCAAGATGTTTGCCAGTGAGATGGTAGGTCGAGTGGCCGATCGCGCAGTGCAAATCCACGGCGGTGCAGGATACATGGCCGAATATGCGGTCGAGCGCTTCTATCGCGATGTGCGTCTCTTCCGCATCTACGAGGGGACAACCCAGATTCAGCAAATACTGATCGCGCGGAATATGATCCGCACTGCAGCAGCTTAACAGGAGCGAAGACAAACTATGGACTTCAATTTCCTTTCCACCCCGAGGATCGTCTGCGAGAGCGGTGGGCTTGGCCGGATCGGCAGCCTGATGCAAGATTTGTCTTGCACCCGTGCGCTGGTCGTGACGGACCCGGGCATATTGGCCTGTGGTTTTGCGGACGAGGCAGCCGCCTCACTTAGGGCTGCTGGCATCGAGGTTGAGATTTTTCATAAAGTCGAAGCGGACCCCCCGATCGCTGTCGTCGAGGCCGCGGTAGAGGTCGCGCGGGCCTTTGGTGCTGACGGAATCATCGGACTTGGCGGCGGCAGTTCACTGGACACTGCCAAGGTCATCGCAGCGGCGGTAGCCAACGATCAACCGATTACGGACATGATCGGGATTAATCAGGTCACCGATAAACGCTTGCCACTGATCCAGGTGCCAACCACGGCAGGGACCGGATCAGAGGTAACATGGGTGTCCGTGCTGACTTCGGAAAGCCACGAAAAAAAAGCGGTATATGCACCGCAGCTTCTGCCTGACGTTGCCTTGCTAGATGCAAAGCTAACATTGGGAATGCCTCGTCACATCACAGCGGCCACGGCGTTAGACGCAATGGTTCACGCCATTGAGGCAGTAACCAGTCGCACCAGAAAGAATCCCATTTCCGATGGAATGGCGGACAAAGCGCTGGTGCTTCTCGGTCAGAACTTACCAATCGTCATGGAAACGCCTTCGGACCTGTCAGCGCGAGAGGCCATGCTGTTGGGGGCGACACTGGCTGGGATGGCCTTCATTAATGCCAGCGTGGGGGCGATTCATGCCTTGTCATACCCACTTGGAACAGGTTTCAAGGTTCCTCACGGGCACGCAAACGCTCTGGTCGCAGGACCAGTGATGAGGTTCAACATGCCCGTTGCAGAAGCTGAATATGCTCGTCTATCGCGGTTACTACTGCCCTCGCGGCCTTTCAACTCTGATGCGGCTGCGGCCCATGGCCTGATCGACGAGATGGAACGGATGCTAGTCGAAAGCGGACTTGAGTCTCGACTTTCTGGTGTCGGAGTGACCGAGGCAGCCATTCCCGGAATGGCTAATGAGGTCGTGACCGGTATCACGCGATTGCTGGAGACCAACCCGCGCGACATGACAGCCGAAGATGTGTCGCGCCTCTATCAGGAGGCGCTTTGATGGCTGGCTCATTGGACGGGATCAAGGTGGTCGACCTCAGCCGCGTGCTGGGCGGGCCTTACTGCACCCAAATGCTTGCGGATCATGGCGCTGAGGTCATCAAGGTGGAGCCGCCTCTGGGCGACGAGACCCGCAGTTGGGGCCCGCCTTTCAATGATGAACTCAGCGCTTATTTCTCTGGCGCCAACCGCAACAAGCGGTCCATCGCTATCGATCTGCAGCAACCGGAAGGGCGCGACCTGATTTTGCGGTTTCTTCAGGATGCGGATGTTTTAGTTCACAATTTTAAGTCTGGTACTCTTGAAAAATGGGGGCTTGGTTATGCTGATGTTCTCAGGGCACGTTTTCCTAGACTGGTACTCTGCCATGTGACTGGATTTGGTTCCGATGGCCCACTTGGCGGTTTTCCCGGCTATGACGCCGTGGTACAAGCTATGACGGGCCTCATGAGCATCAACGGCAATCCCTCCGACGGCCCGACACGCATGGGTACGCCCATCGTGGACATCGGCACCGGTCTTATCGCATGTAACGCTATTCTCGCCGCACTTTTGGAACGGGGCGGGTCCGGATTGGGCCAAGCCATCGAAGTGCCGCTATATGATTGCGCGATCAGCATGATGCATCCGCAAGCGGCTAATTCCCTCATGTCCGGACAGATACCATTGGCGACCGGCAATGGGCATCCAAATATCGTACCATACGACATGTTCGAAACAAGTAATGGCAAACTCTATTTAGCTATCGGTAACAATGGTCAGTTCGCAAAACTCTGTGACGTGCTCGGCCTACCTGAGGTGCCCTGCGATCCACGATTTACCGACAATGCCGCGCGTCTTGCACATCGGTCAGAGATGACGGAGGTCTTGTCAGAGTGCCTAGTGCAACATGACGCCTTCGAACTTGAGCCGGTGCTTTTGAAAGCTGGGATTCCCGCTGGAGTCGTTCGGAATGTGAATGAAGCGTTGGAGCATCCACATACCCGACATCGCGGCATGGTGGTATCAGTTGGCACCTACCGCGGCACCGGCGTGCCAGCACGCTTGTCGCGTACCCCCGGAGCGGTTCGCGCGGCACCGCCTCGCTTCGGGCAGCATAGTAGGCAGTTGCTTCGCGAGGCTGGACTGACAGAAGCTGAAATCGATAGATTGACTCAAGCGAATATCGTTCGAGAAGAACCGCGGATGCGCGAGACGACCTAAGCCGAAATTTCAGCTCAAGCGGACGATCGTGAAAAAGTTCAGGGAGGCCAAGATGGAAAGACTGCTCATATCACCGGACCGGATACCCGAATGGATTCCCGGCACGACTACGTTGGACAGTTCCGGGTGCAACTGGAACGGCATTACCCTGAAGGGCTATCGTTATGAGCGACAAGACGCGGCAATTCCCCCCATGCGCGACTATATGATTGTTGCATATGATGGCGCGCCAACCACTATGCGCCGCACGAGTGGCGGCCCATGGCAAAGCGCGCGCGTAGAGAAAGGTAGGATTTCCTTGCTCACGCGTGCAGAGGAATCCACTTGGAGTTGGTCCGAGCCTATCACGGTTAGACACGTCTATCTCAGTCACAGTGAACTCGAAAACACGGCCCTTTCGGTCTTTGATCGTGACCCGAAGTCCATTGAGATCAATGATTGTCTGTCTGCGAAGGACCCCTGTATCCTGAACTGCATCCAATTGCTAGAGAATGAGCTAAAGAACGGTGGAATCGGCCAGAGATTGATCATCGACGCCCTGCGCATCCAGATCGCCGTTCACCTTCTGCGTCAGTACGCCAAGGTCTCTTTGACCAGCGACGCAAACTCGAACTTCAGCCCTGCTCAAAGGCAGAGAATCATCGATCTCGTTGAAAGCTGCTTAGGTGAAAACCTCAGTCTGGAAGACATGGCCGCATCTATCGGTTTCAGCCAGTTTCACTTTTCGCGTCAGTTCAAGGCGGAGTTTGGGTTGGCACCGTATGCATATGTTTTGCGCAAGCGAATATCGAAGGCCCAGGAGATGCTGAGAAAGGGTAATGCCCCCCTGAAAGTGGTCGCGCTTGACTGCGGTTTTGCAGATCAGAGTCATTTTAGTCGAACTTTTCGAAAAATGACAGGCGCGACCCCCGCCGAATTCCGGCGCATGGCATAATTACCGGAAAACTATTCCTTCCTATCGCTGTCACGCACCAGAGACAAAGAAATGTTGAGCCCGTAACGCTGCAATGAATGTACCAGAAACAGAATTTAAACCACGATTTGCCTTCGAACGCAGGATTTTCTTTGGCGACTGTGACCAGCTGGGAATCGCCTTTACTGGCCGGATCACGAATTTCGCGCTGGAAGCGATCGAGACTTTCTGGGACGATTTGCTTTCAGGCCGGGGCTGGCTTTTTCTACTCACGGAAAGAAACACGGCCATGCCTTTTGTCTCTATGGACCTACAATTCCATGCGCCGGTGAAAGCAGGCGCGAACCTAGCATGCGAGGTCTATGTGGTCCATGTCGGGGAAAGTTCAGTTGGTCTAAAAGTTGTCGGCCGTCAGCATGACTTGATTTGCTTCGAATGCGAAACGAAGTCAGTTTTCCGAGATGCTTCAACATTTGGAAAAGTCAAAATTGAAAGCTCAATTCGGCAGATTTTGCTCGCGGAAGTGGGTTCGGAAAATCAAACAGTGAGCTAGCAACCTTTGAGGTTGCCGCCTGTAATCAAAGAGGTTTTTCGCCCCGTTTGCGTGTGACCGAGTGCAAATTTCTATCTGGCCTTCAAGAATGGCATTTTGAAAAGCCGCGGCCAGAGACGAAGGTCAGCGGATGAGGTCAACGCACAGTGAAAGCCAGAGAAAGGGAAGCCCGGGTGCCGGGCTTGAAAGGATAGAGAGAGGCTCATCCGGGTCCGGCGAGACAAGGACCCTGACCATGGCCAAGACCACGACCCGCCCGAATCCCACCACCTCAAAAAAGACCGAAGCCGTTGGATCGGCCGCGCCTGACGGCGGTGCCGACATCCGGATGATCCCGCTCGACAAGCTGGAGCCGAGCCCACTCAACGTCCGCAAGGTGGCCGCAAGCGCCAGCGACGATGCCGAGATTCTTGCGAGCATCCGCGAGACGGGAATCAAGCAGAACCTGGTGGTTCACGCACTTTCCGAGACACGTTTTGCCGTCGACGCAGGCGGTCGTCGCCTCAAGGCGCTGAAACAACTCGCCGAGGACGGTGTGATCCCCGCTGATCATCCAGTGCCCTGCCTTGTCGAGGACGAGCGCAACGCCATCCTTACCTCGGCCACAGAAAACCTCCAGCGCGCGGCGATGCATCCGGCAGACCAGTTCGAGGCCTTCGACAAGATGATCGGCGAGGGTCGCAGCGAAGACGAGATTGCGCTCAAATTCGGCGTCTCCGTCGACCTGGTGCGCCGTCGCCTCAAACTCGCCCGTGTCGCACCCGAAATCATCGAGCAGTTTCGTGCCGGTGATCTGACCCTCGAATGCGTGATGGCTTTCACGCTGACCGACGACCATGACCGCCAGCTCGCGGTCTGGAACGCCGTGAAGGGCGGCTATCACATCCATCCGCAGAGCATCAAACGTCAGCTGACCGGGGCCGCACATTCGGCGAACTCGGCGCTTGGGCGCTTTGTCGGCATCGAGGCCTATGAGGCGGCGGGTGGGGTTCTCCTGCGCGACCTCTTCGATGATCGTGCCAGCGCTCATATGGAGAACCCCGAGCTTCTAGAACGCCTCGCTATTGAGAAGCTGCAGACCGCGGCCAAACCCTTCAACGCGGATTGGAAATGGGTCGAGGTGCATCTCTCGGTGGATTACGGAGCGTTCCGCAGTTTCGGGCGGGTCTATCCGCAGGACATCGACCCGGATCCGGACCTGCTTGCCGAGGAAGAGCGCCTCATCGCGCGCGAGGAAGAACTGGCGGCGCAGAATGACGGCGAGGATTGGACCGACGCCGAAACGGAGGAATACTACGCCATCGAGTCGCGCCTGCGTGAGATCGAGGCCCTTCAGCGCGAACGGCAACCTTACGCAGACGAAGATCGCGCTATCGCCGGTGTCGTTCTGACCATCGGTCATGACGGGGCGCTTCGGGTCGAGAAAGGCCTAGTGCGACCGGAGGATATTCCTGCTGCGCCCGAACCTGACGAGACCACCGGATATGCGGATGGCTCCCCCTCCCCTGCCCGCCCACAAGTGACGCCGCCGACCTCCTCTACGCCGGTGCCGAGCTCCGACCCGGCCGCGACGTTGCGCAAAGCCGATGGGATTTCTGCAAGCCTCGCCGACGATCTTCGCGCGACGCGCCAGCACATCCTGCGGGCGCATCTGGCGGCGGATTTCGAGGTGGCGTTCGACGCGATGCTCTACGCACTCTGCGAGCAGGCTTTGGGGCGGTCCTATAACAACGAGGCGCTCGACATCTCGGTTCGTCCTTTCCAGGCGCAAAACCGCGAGGTGCTGCATGCCGACACTGTCGCCCAGAAGATGCTTGAGGCGCTGGAGCAGGACCTCGCCACCGACTGGATGAAGCTCGAGAAACCCGATGACTTCCGGGCAATGTCAGCTCTGCCGATCGCGGACAAACAGGCGCTTTTCGCCTGGGCGACGGGTCTGGCGGTCAAGCCGCAGCTTTCGTCCGACAATCGCCCCTCTCCGATCATCGAGGAAATCGGCGCGCGGCTCGATGTCGATGTGGCGGCCTGCTGGCGCCCGACCGCGCAGAACTACTGGGGTCGGGTCAACAAGGGCCATGCAGTGGCCACGGCGCGCAAGATGATCGGCGACGACTACGCCGAGGATCGCAATCGTGAGCGAAAGGGCGATCTCGCGGCCGCGATGGAGCGGGCTTTCGCGGAAACGTCCGGCGAGACGGAAGGTTTCGACGCCGCGACGGTTGCAAAGACAACGCGCTGGCTGCCCGAGGGGATGGTGTTTGCCGGTGCGACGGAGGTCGACGCCAAAACGATTGGCGATACGCCCGAGGCGGAGGAAGGCGCCGTGCCCGCCGCAGAGGCTTTGGCCGAGGCGGAGAGCAATGAACCATCGTCCTTGCCCGCATTTCTCAGCGGGGATGCGGCCTGACGAAGCAAACATCGGTCTGATCACGACATGAACTTTGGGCCGTCCTCACATCGAGGGCGGCCCTTTCCGGCTGGCGGGTTGCCTACAGCCGATATCGGATCGGCTGGCCCGTCCCGGAGATATCCCATGACCACCACACTCGACCTCGATCCCGTCCAGGAAGCCGCACGCATTGCCGCCCAGAATGACACGTTTCGGCGTTCCATATTTGGCAATACGCTCGTCGCCGATGCCCCGCAGGGCCAGTTCGTGATGACACGCGGCGTCGCGGCGCTTGGGCCCGACGCCCAACTGGATCTCAACCGTCGTGTTGCCGCGTTTGACGGTTTCAATGCCGACAGTGACCCGCAGGGATTGCACGAGATGGGGGTCATCGAATTCAATGGCACGAAGGTTTGGTTCAAGATCGACTTGTACGACGTCGATTATCAGTACGGCTCGCCTGAGCCTTCCGACCCGAAACAGACGCGTCGCGTGCTGACCTTGCTTCTCCCGTCGGAATACTGACGCCCTCCACCCCCAATCGCCGCCCCGGGCCGTCCTTGCATAAAGGGCGGTCCTTTCGGGCTGGCGGGTTTCAAGGGGCGCGATGATCGCGTCCGGCCTGCTGCAGGAGACCAGAGATGGCCAAGACACTCGATTACCAGATCACCCTCTATCCCGCGCATCGTGACGGCGCCTTCGTTGTTACCCAGTTCCATATGATGGCGACCTACCCCGAAAAGCGCGTCCAGGCCGCGGGCATGGACGATTTGATCGACAAGGTGACGCAGTTCGCAATGGAGCATGGTGAGAGTTGCAGTGCTTCGGTGCGTTGCCTCGCCCCGCGCAAACCGCCGGGGTTCAAGCGCGCGACCGAGAATCTGTATTTCAACCTGGTTGACCGGACGGCTGAAAACCGCGGCGACGCTGCGGCCTGAAGCCCCCCAAAGGAAACTCCGGGGCGGCCTCGCGTAACGGTCGCCCTCCCCTCTCCCAATTCCAAAGGACAAAAAGACATGACACAAGCGACTGATTTCTACGCACAGATGCTCGAATCCCAGAGACGCGCATCCGAAGAGCGGGGCGAGACTCGCGCTGCCCTTCTCTCCGAGCTGCGTGCCTTCGGCGTGACCAGCATCGAGGTGCAATATGAAGGCTACGGCGATTCCGGCAATGTCGAGGATGTCGTCGTGACACCCGACACGATCACGCTGACAGAAGAGTTGCGACGCCGGGTTGAAGATTTTGGTTGGGATTTCGCCTATGCGCTGAGCCCCGGATTCGAGAACAACGAGGGCGGTTATGGCGAGCTGACCTGGGCGCTCGAGACGGACAAGATCGATGTTAGCCACTCGAACCGCTATATCGAAACCAACACCACCGAACACGAGGGGCTCTGACATGGCACATCCCCTCCACCACGCCGAAAGCTCCGCCCGAAAATTCGGCGGTGTTCCAGATGACTATCAGTTCGTGCATGACTGGTTTGACTCATCCAAAGAGCACCTAGGTCTCTTTGTTCACAGAGCCCAAAAACATCATACAGTCGGGATCTATGATGCCGAACGTCACTTCGGCCGCAGCCTGACCAACAGCGCGGGCCGGGTCGTCCCGATCCGCTGGATCGGTGAGCAGCATGTGCGCGAGGACTGCCAGGGACGGATCCCGTCGCTGGCGGACTGGCTTGTCCGCATTCAGCCGGAACCGTGGATGGCCAATGGCCGGATCGACAACGATCCTACGCAGATTGTTGGCGATCCGCGTGCGGTCTGGATCGAGGCGGTCTCCAATCACCAGACCATTCTCGGTTTTGAGGACTGGCTGCTGAAGGTCTCTGTCGAGCACATCCAGCATCGCCAAAACCGCGCCGCTGCCTGATCCGCCGGCCAGAAAACTCACCAACCACCGGATCCCATCCACTTCGACCCGCCTGCGCCACAACCGGCTTGGCGGGTCGATTGCGTTTCAAGAAAGGATATCGACATGCAAGACCCTGTCTACGAGGAGGCCTACCAAGGCCACGTCATCAAGATCTATCACGACCCCGATTCTGAGAACCCAAGGGAGTGGTCCAACCTCGGAGCGCTGATCTGTTGGCACCGCCGATACCGGCTGGGGGACAGCCACCGGTTCGACTGCCCCGAGGCGTTCCTGCGCGATCTTGCGGGCGTCTCGGATCAGAGCGATCTTTCACTGGATCGCCTCCGCGAGCGCGCCGAGCGCAAGGCAATCATCTTGCCCGTGTACCTCTACGACCATTCCGGCCTCGCGATGAACACCATCGAGTTCCATTGTCCGTGGGATTCCGGCCAAGTTGGCTTTGTATACGTAACGCTCGAAACGGTTCGAAAGGAGTTCGGCGCGAAGCGCGTCACCAAGGCGATGCGCGAAAAGGCCAAGGACATTCTGCGCGCTGAGATCGTCACCTTCGATGCCTACCTCGGCGGACGGGTTTATGGCTATGTCGTCGAGCGTGACGGTGAAGAGATCGACGCCTGTTGGGGGTTCTTCGAGCACTATGATCTGGACTGCCTGTCCGAGGCGCGGGCGGTTGTAGATCCTCTGATTTTGCGAGAGGTACAAAGACCCGCCGCTGCGGAACAGGGCGCAAGCCCACCCCCGAGTTGAAACGCCCGCAATACTCATATATCTTATTCATGCGTATTACGGAGGTGAGCATGGCAAGCACAAGCGTCACACTTGGCCCCCATTGGGACGAATTCATCGCCCTGATGCTTAAAGAGGGGCGTTACGGGTCAACCAGCGAGTTGATCCGCGCCTCTCTGCGCCTGATGGAGGAGCAGGAAGGTCAGCGGGCGCGGCTTCGCGTTGCGCTGATGGAGGGCAAACAATCCGGTGACGCCGGTCCGCTTGACATGGATGAGATCAAGCGCGACGCGCGGAGCCGCTCTGGCGCTTCTGATGCGTGACATTCATCACTCTCAGGCGGCAAAATCCGACCTCGTCGATATCTGGGTCGAGACAGACCGACAGTGGGGCGAGGCGCAGGCGGACCGCTATCTCGATGATATCGATCGCGCCCTGAAGGGTCTCATCGCCAACCCGCAAATGGGGTCTGACTGTTCCGATCTCTTGCAGGGTGCGCGTAAACTGATCACGGGCCGGCACCTCGTGTTCTACGAGGTGGACCCGGACAGGATCTTCGTGATCCGAGTCTTGCATCAGTCCATGGACGTGCCGAGGCATCTGCGGTCGTCCTGATAACGGGCGAATTCGCACCGGGGCTTTGCCATGAAAGAGCGAGAGGCAGGGCAGGAGGGGTGACCCCTCCCGGGTGAGAGAGTGCGCGCGGGGCTTGGGGCCAACCCTAAACCCCGGAGATTGCCGATGAACGCTCACCCCCATTCCGTCCAACTTGCAACCGAGCCCGACGCCCCTGCCCTGCCAGAGGCTCCGGGCTTCGCCCAACACCTGATGCAGGTTGCGAAAGCCCTCGTCCCCCTGTTCGAGGCGGGCAGGTCCATCGACGCCGCCGCCCTTCGCACTGCGATGGAGCAAGCCTTCGGTGCCAGCGACACCAGCGGCTCCTGGATCTGGAAGGATGCTTACGAAGCCGCAGAGGTCGCCCAGATCCTGATGCTTTCGCGCTACGGTGCGCTGATGCAGCGCCAGGTATCCGCGCCGCGGGCATTTCTCACCATGATCGAGCGTCTCGCCGGTCTGGCCCCCTCCCACACGCGGCGCTCTGAAGACAGTGTCCGCCTGCAACAATTCTCGACCCCTCTGCCCCTCGCGGCCATCGTTGCGCAGGCGGCGGGCTTTCGGGACGACGACCTGGTGCTCGAGCCTTCGGCCGGTACCGGCCTGCTGGCGATTTTCGCAAAGATTGCAGGCGCTCGCCTGGCGCTGAATGAGCTTGCCGAGACCCGCCGCGCCCTGCTGGGACATCTGTTCCCCGGTGCAGTCGTCTCGGATCACGATGCCGCCTCGATCGATGACCGGCTGGATCGGTCGATCACGCCCTCGGTCATCGTGATGAACCCACCGTTTTCTGCGGCCAACCATGTCGACGGCCGGTTCCGGCAGGCCACCAGCCAACATGTCCTGTCCGCCCTAGCGCGTCTCGCGCCGGGTGGGCGGCTTGTCGTCATCACCGGCGAGAGCTTCCGCCCCTCGACGAAATCCTTTCAGTCGACGTTTCAGCGGATCGCACAAAGCGCCGATGTGGTATTTTCCGCCGCTATCGACGGCAAGGTCTTTGCGCGGCATGGCACCACGATCGACACACGGCTGACGGTGATCGACAAGCGTGCGACTGGCGCTGATGAGATCGCATCGGTCGAAAGCGAGGCCGTCTACCATCCGATCTGCGCGACCACCGCCGACCTTCTCAACGCAGTGCTCACCCACTGCCCGCAGCGCCACAGCCCCTCGCCCTGCCCCACCAGTACGGCCCTGTCGGCTCCGACCGCTTCGACCCGCACCAACCTGCAGGCCCTGCGCAATGCCGCGCGCAAGGAAACCCGTGCCCTCGCCGAAGAACGCGCAAGGCACCCGTTTGACGATATCACGACGGCCCCGATCGACTACCTGCCGAAGGCTTGGAGCCAACCCGACGGCACGCTGCAGGACACGGTCTACGAGGCCTATGACCTTCAGGCGATCAGGATCGATGGCGCGGCGGAACATCCGACCGCGCTGGTGCAATCCACCGCCATGGCCTCGGTGCCGCCGCCCGTGCCGACCTATCGTCCCATCCTGCCGAAGAACCTCGTTCAGGACGGCCTTCTTTCTGCGCCGCAGCTGGAAAGTGTCATCTATGCGGGCAACGCGCATGAGACGCATCTCAAGGGCTGGTTCAAGCGCGGCGAGATCGAAGGCCAGTTGATGGCGGCGGCCGAGGGCGACGAAGGCGCGTTTCGCCTGCGCAAGGGCTGGTTTCTGGGTGATGGCACGGGATGCGGTAAAGGGCGACAGGTTGCCGGTATCATCCTCGATAATTGGCTCAAAGGGCGCCGACGGGCGGTCTGGGTCTCGAAGAGCGACAAGCTCATCGAAGATGCGCGTCGCGACTGGATAGCGCTCGGGGGACGCGAAAGCGATATCGTGCCGCTCTCGAAGTTCCGCCAGGGCAGCGACATCCGCCTGCCCGAGGGCATCCTCTTCGTCACCTACGCCACGCTGCGCTCGGCTGAACGTGAGGGCAAAGCCTCCCGCCTCGATCAGGTCACGTCCTGGCTCAGCGATGGGTTCGACGGGGTCATTGCTTTTGATGAAAGCCATGCCATGGCGAATGCTGCCGGAGAAAAGTCCGACCGCGGCGACAAGAAGGCGTCCCAGCAGGGCCTCGCTGGCCTCGCGCTGCAGAACGCCGCGCCCGATGCACGGGTTCTCTATGTCTCGGCGACCGGTGCCACAGTCGTCGGCAATCTTGCCTATGCTTCGCGCCTCGGTCTCTGGGGCACCGGCGATTTCCCCTTCGTGACGCGGGCCGAGTTCGTCGCCGCGATGGAGGCCGGGGGCATTGCGGCCATGGAGATGATCTCGCGCGACCTGAAGGCGCTTGGGCTCTATCTGGCGCGGTCCCTCTCCTATGCCGGGGTCGAATACGAGATGCTGGTCCATGAGCTGAGCCCCGCTCAAGTCGCCATATACGACAGCTACGCCGATGCCTACCAGATCATCCACAACAACCTTGAGGCAGCGCTTCAGGCCTCGGGTATTTCTTCTGAGACCGGCACGCTGAACGCCCAAGCGAAATCCGCCGCGCGTTCGGCCTTCGAGAGCAACAAGCAGCGCTTCTTCAACCATCTCATCACCGCCATGAAATGTCCCTCGCTGATCCGCGCCATCGAGGCGGACCTTGCAGCAGGGCACTCGGCCGTGATTCAGGTGGTCTCGACCAGCGAAGCGGTGATGGAACGCCGCCTTGAAGAGATCCCTTCCTCGGACTGGGACGATCTGCAGGTCGATTTCACGCCGAGGGAGAACATCATGGACTACCTGATGCACAGCTTCCCGACGCAGCTTTTTGAGCCTTACACCGACGAGAATGGCGATCTGCGCTCGCGCCCCGCCCTCGATTGCGATGGCAACCCGATCATCTGCCGCGAGGCGGAGCGGCGGCGGGATGATCTTGTCGAGCATCTTGGGGCCCTCGCCCCGGTGCAGGGCGCGCTCGACCAGATCCTCTGGCATTTCGGAGGCGATGCAGTGGCTGAGGTCACGGGGCGCAAGCGGCGCATCGTCAAGACGCGTGAGGGGCGGCTCAAGGTCGAGAACCGCCCCGCCTCCTCCAACCTCGGCGAAACCCAGGCCTTCATGGACGATGCAAAACGCATCCTGATCTTCTCCGATGCGGGTGGCACCGGGCGCAGCTACCACGCCGATCTCGGGGCCAAGAACCAGCGCCTTCGGGTGCATTACCTCCTGGAGCCCGGGTGGAAGGCCGACAATGCGATTCAGGGTCTCGGGAGGACCAACCGCACGAACCAGGCGCAGCCGCCACTCTTTCGCCCCGTCGCCACAGACGTGAAGGGCGAGAAGCGCTTTCTCTCCACCATCGCCCGCCGCCTCGACACGCTGGGTGCCATCACCAAGGGACAGCGCGAGACCGGCGGTCAGAACATGTTCCGTGCCGAGGACAACCTTGAGAGCCCCTACGCACGCGCTGCGCTGCGCCAGTTCTTCTACAAGCTGCGTGCGGGTAAGATCGAGGCCTGCTCCTATGCGAAATTCCAGGAGATGACTGGGCTGACGCTCGATGAAGCGGATGGCACGATGAAAGAGACCCTGCCGCCGATCCAGCAGTTCCTGAATCGTTGCCTCGCGCTCCGCATCGACATGCAGGACGCGATCTTCGAGGCCTTCGGCGGGTTCCTCTCGGCCATCATCGAAGATGCGCGCCAGGCAGGCACGCTCGATGTCGGCCTCGAAACGCTCAAGGCCGAGAAATTCGAAATCGTCGACCGCAAGGTCATCTTCGAGCACGGGGCTACGGGCGCAACGGCAACTGCGCTGACCGTGGAGCGTACCGATCGCAACGATCCGCTCACCCTGCCCCGGATCAAATCGATCTGCGCAAATACGGACGGCGCGACGCTGTGCTGGAACACCTCCTCCAAACGCGCGGCGCTGATGGTGAATGCGCCGGCCTTCATGGACGAGGACGGCGTGCCGATC
>NZ_CP021431.1:3540000-3836950 GCF_002158905.1 Yoonia vestfoldensis | reverse complement strand
TCGGAATTGCTTTGCAAGGTCACAGCAAATATCCTTTCACCGACAAACCGTTGAGAGGTGCTCCAATGCCACGCATTAACCAAGCCTTCACACAGCCTGTGTTAATTGCAGGTTGTGAACCAATCCCGCTCACGCTGGTGATCGTGAGTTCTCTTCTCGTGATCACAGTTTCGCAGTTTGCTTTTTCAATTTTTGCGCTCGTGCTGCCGATTTTCATCGCAGCCATCATTATTTTGCGCAAATGCGCCGAATATGATCCAAAGCTGTTTGCAATCTTATGGGACAGCACCATGCCAGGCATCAAAGCAACGCTCAAAGGCACACGAGGTGTCGGAACAACGCTGTGGGATTTGCCAACCGCTATCAGCAACATGCCTCTCGTCGATGGAGAAACCACATCACGGCGCAAACGGCGGTAATCACCCATACTGAACATGGCGGGTCCCCATCAAATACTTGGCATTGATCTGCGCCTTCACGCGCGCCCGCTCCAAACGCAGTTCAGATGCAGCATCCAGCTTACCGTTCACGCCCGTCGTTCTGCGCAGATGCCATTCGTAGCGCTCAACGACAGGCAGTGATCTCACCCAATTCAGGCGCTCCCACAGCACGTCAGGATCGTATCCCGCCAACGACGCCACCAGCTTGAAATCGCGTGACGGAAACGCCCCTATCCAGCTTTCGACCTCTTCTCGCTTATTGCGCTCCCAGCCGATCGAACACAGGTCCTGCACTGCCGCGAGGACAACACAAGCCCACAGAATGGCTTCCGGCGTCCCTGACAAGGCGCTATGCGCTTGTGAAAACGAAACAGCATTCACGGCGTTGGCCCTCCGCCGGACCCGAGCACTGCATCCGTCCAGCTAGGTGGTTGACGCAGCTGCGCCACCAAAACCCCGACAAGGCTCGCTGGCTCTTCTGCGTTGGGATACCGAGATCGCTCCACCGCGAGCGACTTGGCAAAATCGTCAATCACCACCCCGTCGTGTTGCAGAAAAATGGACAACATGATGCAAATATCGGACGCCAATGTCTCAAGGTCGGACCCCGACCTGTATCCGCCGTCGTAAAATATCTCGCGCGGTGTCAGCCCGTCTTCGTCAAAGCCAACGGTGATGTGAATCGTGTTTTCAGGCGCCATCGCATCAAGCGGAGACCGCCACTTCACGCGCCGACTTTCCGAGCGTCGACGATTGGAAAGCTGCTTACGCATAGACCGCATCCCCCAAGCCAAAAGTAATCGCCAGCATTGAAACAGCGGCGGCCGCCGCTGGCAGACCTGCCGGATACCCGGTTTTCAAGAAGGGCTTGTTGCGCAAGGCCGCGTAGATCAGGCAGGTCGCCAGTGAAAAACCGCAAAAAAGCAAAGCTGTGAAAACGATGTGATCAAGGCCACCAATCGAAAACAGGGCCGCATACAAATAGATATCGCCCTGGCCAATGGATCGCCGCTGAAACCGATACGTCAGAAAACCGGCAATCAGCCCAACGCAGGCACCCGCAAGGCGGTCCGCCACCACGGCCGCCCAATGTGGCTCGAAGACAAATAAGGCAGATGACGCAATCGGTAACAGCGCAGCCGCCAGTGCTGCGCACAGCACCGCCGCAGCCGCATACCAGGGATTGATCTCAAAACGGCGCATGTCTTCCCATGCCACCAAGCCCCAAGCCAATACCGATGCTGTCACCAGACCCATGATCATCTCAGCGCCGCATAAGACGGAAGTTGCATCACAGAGATATTCGAGGCGGCATACACCCCCGTCTCTGCCAGCTCATAGGTACGCGCGATAGTAATCCGCTCACCGACAGTTGCCGTCGCCCGAACGCCAAAATGATCAACCGTACTCAGGGCAACATCAAACCCGCCTTTGGTTTCTCGGTCGTCGATCCGGAAGCCCGCTTGTTGCAGATATTTCAACGCATAGGCCTCACAATTTGTTTGCTTAGGCGGAGCAATGATCACCGTCTCACTCAATTCAATGTGGCGGTAAATCTGCTGCGCCAGATCATACCCGATCGCGCACTCTTGCACGGGCGTCAGACGCGGCTCTGCACTGTCGAATGATTGGAAATTGGTCGTACACGCTGACAGCGTGGCAATGGTCAGTGCCGCAGTTGCGAAGAAACGAAGACGCATGACAACGGGTCCTTTTCGAGTAATACTGTTCTTATCGATCAGTTGAAGTTTCTTATGGGACGATATATTAACGCTCAGAGTTAACTTGTCATAGTTAACTATAAACGGCAATAGGGGTTTTGAATGTTAACTGGCGTCATGTGCAAAATCGCGCGTCGGGGTCTGGGCATCCAGCAAGACGACTTTGCTAAATCCGCCAAAATAGCGATCCGCACCCTGGTTGATTTTGAAGAAGGTCGGCGAACACCGCGCGAACTCACTCTTGATTCAATCGCACATGTTTTTGCCGACCGCGGCGTGGTATTCACTGAGGATGCTGTCATTATTCCGATCCCGCCTGAACAATTGGGACCAAACTCGGACTGACCGCGCGCACGTGCAGAGGGCTTTACGTTCCGCCCTCTATAGTGCGCATTCAGCGCACAATCTGACAGATGCACATAATGGGTAGCAGGGAAAACTTTGATCAGCGGAAAACAATGCAGGGCCGCACGCGCTGGTCTTGGCTTAAGCCAGGGCGAACTGGCCATTCTTTGCCGTGTCGTAATACGGACCATTGTGCATTTTGAAGCAGGCGCGCGCGAACCACGCGTTTTGACCTTGGAAGCCATCGCTAAAGTCTTCGCAGATCGCGGCGTTACATTCACCGACCACGGTGTGTTTATTCCAATTGCGCAAGAGTGAACGAAATCAGTCAGAACCCTGCCCCCAAACACCAAACGTTGCAGGGAACATCTCACAAACAACATCCATGCCCTCAATGCAGAGGCCATCCGGCAGCGTGCGATCCACCAAAGCGCTTTCGCCCTGCATCAACGCATCCGCCAAACGCACTTGATATGTTCGGATTATCTTGAACTGCTCGACATTGCGCAGCAATTCAGCTTGGGCTTGATCCACCTGGTCAATCGCGCTCTGCGCAAGCATTGCGCTTGGCAACAACAGACAGATTGTCAATAAAATGTGCTTCTTCAGCATCCCGAGCAGCTCCCTGTCGTGATAGTTTCAATCAGTCCTGACGTAGCGGTAATTGCTCCCGCCACACCCAGTTCGTTCGCTGTCATGCTGTTCACCGACAGCACATTGGTACCCAGAGTGCCGCTGATCACAGCACTGTTACCCGCGACTTCTCCCGTTGCCGCAATTGACCCTGTCGAAAGCGCGCCGCTAATGTCACCACTGGCAGCAGTGACAGCGCCTGACACATCGATGTTCCCTGCGCTGAGGGTCGTGGCAAATGTTGCTGTGTTCGCAGTAACGCCATTTGCAAATTCCCCGGTGCCGCCCGAAAGCGATCCAAGCACAGACAAATTGTCGGCAACCGTCATTTGATTAACCTGCAAATTATCAGAAACCGTCAGGTTTTGACCCACGACCGATGTTGCAGCGATTGTGTCAGCGCTCAGAGTGCCAACATCTGCAATGCTATGCCCGCCCATATCCAGATCGGTCGCCATCCGGTTCAGATCGATGCCGTTCATCGTCAGATCAGAGCGGTGCAAATAGGGTCGGATGTCCGCATCGAAGTCCATGTGACGCACAGCAACCAAGTCGTTTTCGGCAGGCCAGCCCCACGAGGTCTGAAAGGCACTCACATCCCAATCAAGTCCAATCCCGCGCACATGCGTTGGCTCTACAGGTGACACCCACCCAATAGGGCCGGTCGACGCAACCGACCCGGGGATATTGACGCGCGCCACATCACCATGCGCCCGCGACAACACCAAGATTTCCGAACCGCCACCTGGTGCGTATATCCACAGTTCGACCTCACGTCGCAGTGGCGTCAGCAGTGTGACGGCATCCGCCATCACCAAACCCGTCGCCTCCAAATCAGCAACAGTCAGCTCGCGACGAAACCCCGGCTGCATCCGCAGATTGGCCAGGATCGCCGACATGTCGCGGCGCACAAAACGCTCGCCCAGATTTGCCAGTTCAACGACACGGTCAACTTCCAACCGGTTCTGCACGCGGCTGCGCTCCGCCTCGAGCATGCGGTAGCCCTCATTGATCGCAATCACGACCAGAAACATCGTCAGCATCGTCTCGAATAGGCTAAATCCACGACGGCTCCGCCGTGCAATCGGACGTGACTTCGCACAAGAAAAACGCCGTTTCAGCATCCAGTACACCCCGATGTCCTGAGTGAATTGACCTGCAGCACAGATGAATACAGCGATGAGCCCTGCACAAAATCACGCGCAGTGGCTCTCGTCACAACATCCGCGACATCAGATATCGTCGAGCCGGAAATTTGCATCCCTTGCGCGGTTATCGCGCCCGATGACACAACCTCATCCACGGCAAGCGCCCCCGAGATGGTCATTCTCACGGCAAACAGATTTCCAGCAATACTGCTGTCTGTGGTGTCGTTTGGGCTCACCGCATTTACTGCGCCCGCCGAAACCCCATTTGCAACGGTGGCGATTTCGCCATCCAGACTATCTGCAAACTGCGCAGTCCCAGCAACGCTCACGCTTGCAGCCTCAACAGTCTGGACCACGGCGGTAAATGGTCCCGTCGCCGGGTCATCATCATGCGCACGGCCAACCTCAAATGTTCCTTCGACAATGTTCAAATTGTCTGTCGTCAGCGCACCCGACTGCACCGACACCTCACCAGTATTCGCAACATTCAAAAACCGAGGAACACCCGTTGCCCCGTCTACAACAGATGAAATCCCTGTTTGCATTTCATGCGCGTAAGACCGCCCTGCCCAAGGCTCACGGAGCAACCAATCGCTTTCAATTGTGACGAACGGATAGGTCATAACCGCCACATCGTTCGGCCCTATTGTGCAGCCTGCTATCGCCGCACATATGCTCTCGGCCGCCAAGACCTCATCCGCGTCGGCAGTGGCCTCGTTCCAGTCATCCAGCCCCGCGCGAAACGCAGCCAGGGACAGAGGGTGCAAATCGGACATCGGGCGGAACACGATCAAGCCAGTCGCAACAGGCGACTGGCTGACAGACGCGATATACAGATCCGCCGCAACATCCCGCGAGACAACAACAGGAGTGGCGCCTATCCACGTCGCAGGCTCCGTACCGGATATTCTTACCTCAGATGGTATCACATCTACAACACGCCCATCAGCGGCTGCGCCAAAATTGAGCACCGTCCAATCTGCCACCGACAGTGTCGCAAATTCCGGGCATGCAATGCCGCGCTGGCTTGCATCCACTGCGCAGGTATGGATCACACGCTCCCAACGGTTGGCTAACACAGAGGCGATGTTCGCCAGCTCTTGCCCCTTGGCGCGTTTGACTTGACGCTCCAGTTCATTCAATGCCAGATCCATTCCCATCACGAAAACAAACAGCCCCAGCATCACTGCAAAAAGAGACACCCCGCGACGTGCACGACGGGCACGGTGGATACCTTTTTTTTCAGTTGGCGACTTACGGTTCAGCATTTCGTTTTGCCTGCTAGGCCCCATCGGAAGGTTTCTTCGTAGAACCACGCCAAGGAAGAACGAAGCCTGAACATGGCTTACTGCGTGGTGTTTCTGATGACCTTGTAAGCTGTTGATCTGCCTATGCCGAGATGTTTTGCGGCCTGGGCTACGGATTTTCCGGCACCGACAAGATCTTGGAGGGCTGAGATTGTCTCTGGTGGCAATGTCGGCCGTCCAGGGTTGCGACCATGCTTTCGGGCGTTGATCAGGCCATCTTTGGTGCGCTCTGAGATCAGGCGGCGCTCGAAATGCGCAATGGCCCCGAACACGTGGAATACGAGTTCTCCAGCGGCGGATGTGGTATCGATCCGCTCCTCGAGGCTGATGAGGTTGATCTCTCTGGCTTTGAGGCCGTCAACGGTTTCCAGGAGTTCCTTTAGCGAGCGCCCCAACCGATCAAGGCGGATGACGGCGAGGGTATCGTTGGGTCTGGCCTGATCAAGCAAGGCTGCCAAACCGGGCCGGTTGAACGTCTTGCCGGAGATCACGTCCTCGAACACGCGAATGGCACCGTGTTGCAGCAGCCGGTCTTTTTGGCCGGACAGGTCTTGGTCGGCGGTTGAGACCCTTGCGTATCCGAGGATGTCGCCAGTGCGTGGCATGGTGTCTCCAAAACGGCCGTTTTATGGCCTGAGTTGACATGACCATTCTGAACCCAGTTTGGCACGTCAAATGTGTCTTTTTATCAGTCTCTATAATATTCGGTGTCTTCAAACTTGCAACAACGTTTTGAGGACACCTTATGGGCCGTAGACTTCTTTCATCCCGCGCGTATGCGGACCTTTTCGGGGTGCCGACAGATTCTGACGCTTTGATTCGCCGCTATCTGCTGAGCGGAGATGACATTGATCTGATCCGTACTCGCCGCCGCGCCGAAAACCACCTTGGTGTTGCGGTACATATTTGCTTGCTGCGCTACCCCGGCTTGGGGTGGAGCGAAGGTATGATGCCGCCAGCTGAACTGATCGCCTGGCTTGCCGAACAACTTCAGGTCGGCACCTGTTCTCTCGACGACTATGCCGTCAGGCGAAATACGCGGCATGAACACCATGCCCTCGCGATGCGCCATTTGGGGCTGTCCCCTTTCGGACCTGAACATGTGCAGCAGGCAGAGGATATCGCCACGAGTGCGGCCTTCGCAACGGATCATGGCGTGAAAATTGTAGAGACGCTGATTGCGGATTTGCGCAAGCACCATCTGGTATTACCAAGCGTAGACACGCTTGAGCGCCTCGCCTTGAAGGGCCGAGCGCGCGCCCGGCGTGCGGCTGCCGCGGCGCTGTTTGATGCCCTCTCACTGGAGCAGCGTGACCATTTGCAGGCGCTCTTGGTGAATGACCCGTCCGTAGGGCAAACGCGGCTCACATGGTTGCGCGGCTTTCCGCACTCGACCAGCCCGGCCAGCATGGCCGCGCTTCTGGACCGCTTGAAATATCTGCGATCATTGAATCTGCCGCCAGATCTTGGCCAGGGTCTGCACCCGGACCGTCTGCTCAAGTTTGCGCGTGAAGGCGCTGTAGCGCCCGTCAGCTTGCTGAACGATTTTGGCGAGCGGCGGCGGATCGCAACGCTCGCGGCACAGACGGCGGATTTATCCATCACGATCACCGACGCGACGATCGCCATGTTCGAGCGACTGACCGGCCAGCTCTTCTCAAGATCCCGCAACCATCAGGAGGAGGTTTGGCGTATGGGGAAGACTCGGGTTGGCAAGCTGATGCAACTCTTCGGTGCATCCATTGATGCCATGGCCCGCGCGCAGGACACGGGGCAAGATCCCTTTGCTGCGCTGGATGAGGACGTTGGGTGGGACATTCTCTTGGGCAAGCGTGACGAAATTGCCGACTTCGGGGAGCTGGCAACCAGTGATCCGCTTTCTCTGGCGGCTGAGCGCTATGCCTATATGCGCAGGTTCGCCCCTGCCTTTCTGGAGACTTTCCAGTTCAATGCCACTGATGCGGGGGATGACCTCAAAGATGCAATCGCCTTGCTGCGTGATCAGAACCGCACTGGCAAACGCAAGTTGCCCGATGATCTGCCCATGCCGTTCGCCGCCAAGCATTGGCCGTCGTTGATCTACCACAACGGTCAACCACAGCGGCGCGTGTACGAAACCGCCGTTGTGTCCACCTTGCGAGACCGTCTGCGTGCGGGAGATGTTTGGGTCGATGGCAGTCGCGAATATCGCCGGTTCGACAGCTATCTGATGCCCCGGGATACAGCGGAAACTGTCATGCGCGACGCGGGCTTTGAGACAGATCCGGGAGTATGGCTGACGGATCGTCGTGCCATGTTGGCGAAACGTTTGGCCCAGGTGGATCGCGCCCTGAAACGCAATGCGCTCTCTGGTGTCCGAATTGAGCGCGGGCGGTTGAAAATTACGCCGCATGACGCGGTCACACCGCCCGCTGCGTCGCGCTTGGAACGGGCGATTGACGCCCTGATGCCGCGCATCCGCATCACGGAATTGCTCTGGGAGGTAAATGCACAGACCGGGTTCCTCGATGCCTTCACTGACCTGCGGTCTGGCAAGCAGCACGATGAGCCCGCCGCCGTTCTGGCCACGATCCTTGCAGGGGCCACCAATCTTGGCTTGGAGCGGATGGCCCACGCTTCATCACGTGTCAGCCATGCGCAGCTGACTTGGGCGCAGACATGGTACCTTCGGCCCGAGACGTTCGCGGATGCCTTGGGCCGCATTGTCGATAGTAATCATGGCCTGCCCTTCGCGCAACATTGGGGCGCAGCGGCGCACAGCTCATCGGATGGCCAGTTTTTCTCTGCCAATCGTGGCAGTGGCCTTATCAACGCCAAATACGGGCCAGACCCTGGCCTGAAAATCTACTCCTTCCTGTCTGGCCAGTACGGATCGTTCCATTCCAGCGTCATCGGGGCGACCGCAGGAGAAGCGCCATTTGTGCTCGACGGCCTTCTGAGCAACCCAGCCAGCTTCGACCCCCTCGTTCACTACACAGATACTGGCGGCGTATCGGATCACGTCTTCGCCTTGTTCCATCTGTTGGGAATGACGTTTGCGCCGCGCTTGCGCGACTTTCCCGATCGGCGGTTGGCATGCTTCGGTGGCGCGAAGTCGTGGCCCACCCTGTCACCCCTCATCGGGAAGCCAATCAACGAAGAGGTGATCCGGCAGCATTGGGGCGATATCATGCGGCTCGCGGCCAGCATTCGGGACAAGTCTCTGAAACCGTCTGAAATCCTGCGCAAGCTTGGGGCGTACCGCCAGCAAAACCGGCTCTACCTCGCCTTGGGTGAAATCGGTCGAATCGAACGCACGCTCTTCATGCTCGACTGGATCGAGAACGCCGACCTGCGCATGGAATGCCATGCGGGCTTGAACAAGGGTGAAGCGCGCCACTCGCTGGCGAAAGCCGTCTTTGCCCACTCACAAGGGCGCATTCATGATCGCTCTGACGCGGCACAACAGAAACGCGCCATGGCACTCAACCTCGTCATTGCTGCCATCACGTTCTGGAACACGATCTATATGGACAGAGCGGCCAGCCACCTCGCGCAGACCAGCCCGTTCTACGACGCCAAGCTGCTTCCGCATACCTCGCCGCTCGGGTGGGAACACGTCATCCTCTCCGGCGACTTCGATTGGCATTCTGGGGCCGCTGGCCGCAAAATTGCGCGGCCGCTAAACATCAGACCAGCCAGAGACTGGGGAACGTGAAGATGTTCTCTGAAAGTTCCCCCTTAGCGTGGTTCTACGAAGAAACCTTCCGATGGGGCCTGCTACGAGGGGAGGGGCGAGGCCGCAAAACGCGGCCTCGCTTGATCTGTGTTTAGAACGTCAAAGCGACATCATATTCATCGACAGCATTGCCGCGACAGGCGGTCGATACCGCAACCGAGTCGTATGGAATGGCCACTGCAACGCCGTTCACGGTCAGACCATCCATGTCACGGTCCCGTTCCATCATTCCCTCGAGCAGCGCGGTACAGGCGTCCTTTGGCAGCTCCGCAACAGTGATCGTGAAATCACGCGCTCCGTTACCAGCGACAGTCATTTCAGTATCAAACGGCGAGCGCATGAAGAACGTGCCACCGCTCTCCCAAACTTCAGAATCCTCAAAATTGCCGCTTGTTTCCAAAACAGGCAGCAACGACCCGTTTGTGTAAGACGATTGCGACCGATACGCGCTCTCGATTGTCGCAACAGTCCGCATCACCAACATGCGGGTTTCATTGTTTTTCATGCCCGCTGTGATGTTGAGGTACAGGGCCACGAGACCACCAATGGCCAGGATGACAATGAACATCGTCAACATTGAATCAAACAGACCCGCACCACGACGCCGGCGGCGTCCTTTTCTGGCGTGGCTGGGAGTGGTCTTTGGTTTATCGTTCAGCATTATTCTGGTCCCTCGTGGTTTGAAATTGTCGAAAAAAAGCACATCACATCCCGCTCTGAACGGCGTTCATGATCCCGAAGATGGAAGAAAGAACGGCACCGATCACCACGGTGACCAAGATCATCAAAGCCCCATTGATAGCCGCCGACTTTTGCTTCAGCAGCTTTTCTGCATCGGTGATCCAGCGATCAACGTAGGTTGAAAACTTTTCCAATGTCCGTGGTTGCGAGGCCAGTGCGCGCATCAGCGCGTTCAGTTCGGGATCCGGAAAGCCCGCGTCTATCGCAAACGCATCCTCAAAGGTTTTGCCGGCCCGCATCGCATCCGCAATCCGCTTCACATGCGACTTGGTATAAAGCGATCCATAGGTCGCCATCTTGTCCAAGGTCGAGATATTGAGATGCCGTAACAGGGTTCGACCCAAATGGCATCGTTGTGAGTTGATCGACCGTTCGATGTGAGGTGTCGTTGCCCTTGGCACGCTGTGCGGCGTGTCGACGGGGTGGTGCTGTGATGCGCGCCCCAAGTTTTGAACAACGAAAGGACAACGACATGGAAACTTATATCGGATTGGATGTCTCTCTCGCAAGCACTGCGATCTGCACGGTGAGCGCGCAGGGCAAGATCGTCAAGGAAACGACCGCAGTCAGTGAACCGGAGGACCTTGTTGCGACGCTAAAGGCAATTCCTGGGGCTGTTGTTGCAGTGGGCCTAGAAGCCGGTCCTCTCTCGCAATGGCTTTATCGGCATTTGACCGACGCAGGCTTTGCCACAGTGCTGATGGAGACGCGGCAGGTGAAGGGTGCGCTGAAAGCGATGCCCATCAAGACGGACCGTCGGGATGCAGAGGGGATTGCACGGCTGCTGCAGATGGGCTGGTACCGGCCTGTCCATTGCAAATCGATATCAGCTCAAGAGATGCGCGCCCTTCTGGCCACGCGCAAGACTGTCCAGCAGGCGGCGATGAATCTCGAACTATCGATCCGTGGTGTGTTGCGAAACTTTGGACTGAAGATGGGACGTGTTGCAAAGGGTCGCTTTGAAGCGCGGGTGCAGGAACTGACCGAAGGTAATCCCATGCTGGAGGCTGCAGCTACCCCGATCCTTGCATCACGACGGATGCTGCGACAGGAACTGGCCAGTTTGGAGAAGCTCCTGCGCAACCACGCCAAGGAAGACCCGGTCTGTCACTCGCTCATGACGATGCCTGGGGTTGGTCCCGTCGTGGCCCTGACCGTCAAGGCGTCTATTGATGACCCGGAGCGGTTCCGATCTTCCAAGGACATCGGTCCGTGGGTTGGGTTGACCCCGCGACGTGAGCAGTCAGGCGAGCGCGACATCATTGGCCAAGTGTCTCGGGCTGGCGATGTTGGGCTGCGCACGGCGCTGTACCAGGCAGCGACGGTCATGCTGCATCGCGGCCGCAAGAACTGGCTGACCGCATGGGCGCTGAATGTCGCCAAGCGGCGGGGCAAAAAGCGCGCCACTGTTGCGCTCGCGCGACGGATCGGGGTGGTTCTGCATCGTATGTGGAAGGACGGCACGGACTTCCGCTTCACCCGGGAAGAGGCCGCACACGTTGCTACTGCATAGGAGTAACTCTGCGATGCACGCCCAAAACAAGGTTGAAATATAGGAGGTTTGGCCGCGCCCGATGGCGCTGGTTCACCGATGTCCCAACCCGGGACGCGGTCCCCGATGATGCCGTGAGTGCGCTAGTCATCAGGCACGCTGTCTGAGGACGCTGTTGAGATAGGCACGCGGGAACCGCTCTTGGACTTGGCATGATGTGGCAGCCGCAGCGCTGACTACGGACAGAAGCACGATCCCGATGCGGGACAACACTCGGTCGCCAGCGTATCCAGCAACGCGTTTACCCATAACTCACAACACCGATGACGCAGCACGTGGTGGCCAACTTAACCGTTCGGCCATTGGCTTCGTGTCGAAAATTTCTCTTGACCTCGACCACCCTGTTACAGAAGCGTACCACCTGCCCGTCCGATCTCCACAACCGCAAACGAAAATGCAGCGCCCGTTTGTAAACGGTAAAACGACCATGGTGGAAAACGGTCCAGGGACGCGCGGATATGCCGAAACGGACCATCAACCGCAGCTAAAAGTGGCAGCGAGATTGCAATAGCAACGACGAAAGCCGCAAATCCACCCGCAGCCCAGACGCCGCCAGAAATCAGGAAGTCGGAAATCGCGGCCACCGTCTTTGTGATCTGCGGCCAGTCATCACGAGGCAAGAGTTCCTCAAACGTCGGGAACATCCGCAAGCCCATCAGCACCAGAAGCGCAATAAGTACGAGCGAAAGGGCGGCTGGCTTCGCGGTCGCATCAACAACAGCATCACGAATAGCCCTCTGGTTACGCAAAACACGCGCCGCACCGCGATATACGACCGCACCGGTCACACGACCCGCGTTCGAGAAAACAAGGGCCTCTGCCCCCTTCGTCACCGAAGCCATACGGTCCTCGAAATCACCAGCCGCAAACGATGCCCGTAAATACCCCAGCACCATCGCAGCAGCACGATTGCCACGGTGTTTGAACATGTCAGCCGCAAGACCGATCGCGCGCACGTCATCCAGCCCGCTATCCAGAAGGTCAGCAATCAAATCCCACGCAGCCGCACGATCCTTCGCCGTGAACATCGCTTTCGCCATGTCCAGGTTTCATGGCGGTACAACCGACTGAGCAAGCTGCCGGAAGCTTTTACCGCGCAGGCCTGCTTGACCTTTGGAGGATTTGATTTGTCGCGCAAGATTCAGCATAGAGCAGTCCTTTCACAAAGGCGGGCTCGCAGAGGTCGTCCGAAGTTGACAAGGCTATTTTCTATGCATACATTAAGTACATGAAGATCGAGTATGATGCCGCAAAGCGCGCCAAAACCCTTGCGGAGCGTGGACTTGATTTTGAAAGCGTAAGGAATCTCGATTGGGATGGCGCTATCTACGCCCAAGACAGCCGAGCTGATTATGGGGAAACGCGCTATATTGTTTTTGGCTACATCGGGCAGGACTTCGTCTGCGTCGCCTATACAATCAGAAATAACAGGTTGCGCGTTATATCCCTGCGAAAGGGAAACACGAGAGAAAGGAAAACATACGATGCAATCAAAGCCAATGACTGACAGCGATGGTGAAGTCCGTGAACTGACGATCGAAGACGCGCACCGCTTCAAAAGAGGTCGACCACCATTGCCATCCGATGCCCGTAAACGCCGGATATCTATGATGCTTGACCCTGACGTACTGGACAAACTCAAGGCTGACGGCCCCGGTTGGCAAACACGTGCAAATGCACTCTTACGTGACGGACTAGGGCTAGGCTGACAGAGAACTCTTTCACCCATTGGTGCCATCCTTATCCTTCACGGCCGCAAACCAGCGTTCGTGCATGGCGGCCACAAGCTTTTCCGCGTCACACAGCGCATCGAGCGGATCACGCTTCTCAAGGTCAGAAATAGCTTGGCGCAGCCAATAGCTGCTGCACTTCGCATCCTTGTAAAACTGCAAGACATCGCTCATCGCTGCTCCTTAAGGGCTACGGTATTTTGCAATTTACGCGGCCGGCGGGATGCTTCACCACCGCCCAGCCAATCGACGTTGTTGGGGTCAATTTGTCCCAACAAAACCATCTGGCGCACTTTCTGACCGATCGTCTGTCCGCCAAGACCACCTCGGCTCTCTGGCTTGAGCCAATGCTCTAAAGCACCCACGCTGTTCTGGTCGCGCACCAATCCCAAATACGTATTGTCAGGCTCGATGACCTCACCAACAGCACGCAATCGCTCGTATCCAGCCCAGGCAATCCGGCCTACACCCACGTAATCGCGCAAGCAGCTTGCGCAGCCTTCAGGATTCCGAAACCGCAAACGCGACAAGTTGGCAGGATCGAGCCCGCGCAGATATGCGGGCAATGTCTGGGTGCCATCATAAGCGACTGCACAATCCGAACACAGGCACTGAACCAGCGTTTGCTGCATCAACAGCTTGAACAGACCAGGACGTGCCACTTCAGATGGCGGTATCCCCATCGATATCAAACGAAACAGGATTTCGTTCGCGCTCAGAACGTGAATCGTCGTGAACACCGTATGGCCGGAGCTGATGAATTGAAGAACCTGCTTGCCACCACTCGCATCACGTATCTCTGACACCAAACCGACATCCGGATTTGACCGGCTGAAGTGCATCAGAGCTTTTCGATAGGCCTCATCGCGGTTCGCGCCATCACCAGACGATGATACAGGGATTTGCAGCACCGACGGATGTTCGAGCCGCATCTCCACAGGATCTTCGATCGACACGACCTTGGTGTGACCCTGCTTTTTTCCAATCAACAATTGGATAGCCCGGATCAATGTCGTGGATTTGCCGTCACCCGTGGCACCGCCAATAATGAAGCCACCATCCTTGCGGCTACACATCCAATCAATCGCGTCGATGATGTCCTCATCAAGGCCCAAGTCGGACAGGCTACTCGTGTTCTTGTCACCCTCACTGTAGAAGAAGCGAAAGGTATGATGGTCACCGACATCAGCGGCCGTCTCGTGTGGGCCACGCTCCCCACGCAGCTTTACAACGCCATGCGGCAAACGCAGCGTGTCAGTGGATGTGATCGAAAACGACTGGAACGAGCGTATCTCGCGGGTCGATTGACCAGACCCTTCTTCGCGCGCATTGAACAATGCATCGAGCATGATTTTGCCGTCTGCGCGCGTCCACTGGTACGGAATATCGTGCCATTTACCACCGACTTTCATGCGCAAGTCGGTGTGAAAATCCCGCAGAATGATATCGAGATCACTGGTCCGCGCAGCGGCCAGATCGGCCAGCAAGCTCTCGATGGTTTCGCGAACCTCGGCACTGTTGACAGCTGTGGTATCAACCTTGTCCGACGAGCGCGGTGCCCGCGCATTGTAAGCATCCGCAACTTCATTGAGCGAGACAACGTTGATATCCGATACTTCCGGTATCCGCCCTTGGGCAATCAGCGTGCTGCGCTCGGAGAGGACCTTCGGGTCCGCCTTGAACTCTTTGGCAACCAAAACCACGCCACCAGCCAGCACCGCGCAACGCTGCCGGAAATATTGCGTCCCCACATCATACGTGCCGTTGTCCAGCTGTGGTGCAGACAGACTCCGGGCAGGCGTTACCTTTTTACGGTTGAAAAACATGGTGTTCCTCGCGGGGAGCCCAGACCCTCAGGCCACAGGCATGTGAAAATTTACTCGTGCCGCTGCGGGATAATGATGGGTTCAGGAGGCGCGGTCACCTCACCTGTCCGCAAGTTCCGAAACGTCACAATATGACGTGGCGATTGCACGACCCTGGGCGCCATTCTGTCAGACGCTTTGATGTTGAGCTCCCCTGCGCAATCGCTCAGCGTCACTTCGGTGACATCTGCCGGATCGTCATAATCAGCGATATCGACCGCTAGGACCTTCACACCGCCTGGCAAGGCCTCGCCAGCACGGGCTGTATACGTCTGTGTAAACCAGCCCGTCGCTTGGTCGAACGAGTCCACCAAAGCCAGATCGGCCAAGGGCAGACGGCCTGCGGCCGCGAGGTGACCGACCAATTCATAAGCATCAGCAGGACGCGGAATGGCGCAGCCATTCTCATCGACCCCGGCCTCTTGCTGCGCCGACAATTTCAGGGCGAAAAGATCGCTCAGACTAAATTCAGCATTCAGAGGTTCTGAAAAGTCGTGGCCATTGATCTCGTAACCGCCGGTGCCACAAGTCAGGATGGCTTGCTCCGCAAGCACAAACTCTGCCTGAGCCACATCCACATCGCCGTCACCAACTGCAACCAGCGCGATCTCGCCCGCAATCTTTCCATCCGCGCTGAAGGGGACCGCAACGGTCATTTTCCGATCAAGTGAAAGATCGTTGCTCTGCGACGTCAAACATTGTGCAGCTTGCGCGAGGAACTGACCAGCGGCGGTCGTCTCTGCGTCGCTCGAAGATCCGGCTTCTGCGGGCTCTGTCACCCTACCTGCGTCGTTCGCTGTCACAACAGCGCGGCGGCCCTGCCCTTTTGCAATCTCCAACGCGTTATACGATTCAATCAGCTGACGTTCGGCTTCAACCACTTCCTTGAAGATGCGATCGTGTTCGGCGCAAAGGTTCAACACTTCCAGCGTAATCACGTACTGTGACGCAGCTTGGAAACCGGTCGTCGCTTCTCTGTATGCCTGCGTGAGCAGATCGGCAGGGCAAGTCAGCTGACGGCCCTCGGGAAGACGCCCGTTCACACCGGTTTCAGATACGACAGGCAAAGCGGCTCGATCAGCCTCAGGCGCTCGCGTTACAACTTGACCAGACTCGACAAAACTTTGCCCAAACACACCGGTGCCAAGAACACTCAGGATTGCAGCCCCCGTAAAACAAGACTTACTCATCTTGGCCAAGCCCTTCTGCTAGTATATTTTGCAAGACATCCACTGGAACGTAGCGGCGTTCATCACTGTCAAAATTGATCACGATGATGCCGGAACCGGTCTCTTCCGGCGCCCACATCAACATCTGCCCATCTGGGGCCTGAACCGTAAACTGTGATCCAAATTTACTGCCCGCCGGAAGAACACCTTCGAGCTCAGACACAGTCACTTTACCATCTAAGTTGGAAAGCAGCGGTCGAGATGCTGGCAGCATCTCTGGACGGAACCCATCATAGGTGACCGTAGTCACCGGCATATCCACCGGGAAAGAAAATTCCGGAATACCGTTCCGCAATACATGAACTTCGCCATCATGAGCAGTGAGCCCTGCCAAAAAAGCAAACTCGGTTTCGGGATTGAGAACCCAAGCCAGCCCGGCTTTTGCATCCAACACGTAGAAAAAGTCTGGCGGTAGCTGCAACAAATCATTCTCAGATATATTACCAACCAGTTCGGAAAACGGCAGAGTTTCCGCAGCAGCGCTCGACGCACAGACGAAACTACATGCAACAAAACTTGAAAGAATAGCGCGTTTCAAAATGGTGCTCCTCACGGGTCAAGTGCTGCCAGGCGCTGCGCGCCGGCAGATGTTCGATAGACTGCTGCGCAGCTTGTGAATCCTTCGTGGAAGCCATGGTCGCGCTGCAAGCTTGCGGTCAGCTTGGGATGATCGCAGATCCACATCTGATAACTGTTGCCCAGTTCCTCGGACCGCATCACGGCGGCGGGGATATGCGCTTGCACCGCCTGCCCCCGTGCGACTGCGTCGAGGCTGGGAGAGGCCAACAAATAGGCATGAAGTGAAATTGCTGATGACGCGACATCGTAGATAAAGCTGACGACAACAGGTTCATCATCGAGAAAGGTAATTACTCCCTCATCGGGCAGCACATCAGGCGTGAGCACTGCCCCCGCATCATCCAATGCCCACCAGTCAGATGCCCAGGTCGAAACCAATTCAAAAACATCTGCCTTACGCAATGGCTGGTGACGATACTCAGTCACGGACGTCACCTGCACGGTTTTGGACGGTCATCGCGCGAATTCGCTCGCGGCGCTCTTTGGAAATCCAGAAATCCACCATCAAACCAATCGGCGTCTCTATCCGATGATCGTTTGTCGCCAGACAAATCATCTGCGTCCGACCAAGACGTTTATGATTGGGGTCCATGTTAAGGATTTCGATGAGAGGTCTGAAACCACCCTGCCATTGCAGGGCATTCACAGGACTATAAACAACTCCGTTGAACTCAATCGCCTCGCGCATCCAAAAGCGGTATGTCTCGGTGACCAGCCGGTTCCCTTCGAGCATGGTGCCCGTGATGATTTGCGTTGCAGGAACCAAACGACCGTCCGCCAGTGGGATGAGGGTTTGCAACCCGAAGCCCCCGGTGTGTGGATCAAGTATCTTGCTGTGACCCGTCATTGCGCCACCACCACTGTAGGGTTCAGCGGAACCGGTGTGAAATCCGTGACAAGATCAGGACGGATCACGCGGTCCCCCGCGTCCTGCTCCACCAGCTCGAAGTAGTTCCAAGACGTCTGGTTGTTGTTTACGACCGTGCCAAGGTTTTCCGCCGCAGGGAATTCAGGGCAGGCAGTATAGACCGCCGCAGGGACGTCATTCTGGAGGTGACCCTTACGATAGTCCCTGAGCACAGGTCGATCGTACCCAAGGAAGGCTAACCGACCAAAGGACGCATCGTATTGGACAAGTCCATAAGTCGAACTGCCGTTCACTTCGATGAATTCTAACTCTGTAATCCTATAGCCAATGTTGTGATTGTCGGCGGATCTAGAAATCCAGCGCTTTGTCGCTGCGCCATCAAGCGATTTGCCAACCTTATAGCTCACCCTGCAAACCTGAAACGAACCGTCAGCGGCATAATGCTCGACAGTCAAAGCTCCATATGCACCACCACGGCCATCGCTCTCTTCGTAACCAACGAAGGTCTTCCCAGAGAGTAGGGTGACAAGGTTTTCCTGCGTCACATTCTGGAAAACCATATCACGCGTTTCGAACCTACCCTGCACGCCCCAATGGTCATAGCCTACGGTCTCAAATGAGCGATATGTTCCAGCGGAGCAGCCTGCGACCAAAGGGGCAATTATGCCAATCAGGACCAGTTTCAATTTTGAGAAAATAACCATTACAGAAACCCCGTCATCAGTGTTTTGAGGAGTGATTTGCGCGGCGGCGTATTCAATTCCGCCAAAGCGTCGACCGCAGTGAGCGTCAGCGCCTCTGAGACCAATTCAGGATCGATCTCGAGGTGATCTGCAAACAAAATACCGGAGCAAAGCATCGTGTTGTTCACCGTGCCGATGTTGTAAATTGGACCGTCGGCAAGACCGAGGAACTCGGCATCTGGATGATCTTCGACTATTTTGCTGTGGCCGGTCATTGCGCCACCGCCACTGCAGGGTTCAGCGGAACCGGTGTGAACTCCGTGACAAGATCAGGACGGATCACGCGGTCGCCCGCATCCTGCTCCACCAGCTCGAAGTAGTTCCACGAGGTCTGGTTGTGGTTTACGAACGTGCCAAGGCTTTCCGCTGAAGGGAATTCAGGGCAGGCAGTATAGACCGCTGCAGGGATGCCGTTCTGAAGGTGGCCTTTGCTAATATCACGCATAAATGGGCTCTCATAGCCAATGTTGGCTATCCTTCCTAGAGATCCATCGTATTGTACAATGCCATAACTTGAATGACCGGCTAGTTCGATGACTTCCATTTCAGCCAATTGATAACCGATATTTTGATTATTGGCAGTAGTCGAGATCCACCGCTTCATAGCAAATGCATCGCCACGAACAGGCTTTCCAGTTTTATAGCTCACAATACAATATGCTAACTCACCTGATGGATCATAAAACTCAACTGTAAGAGCACCATACCCTCTACCCAGTCCATCACTTTCTTGATAGCCGACAAAGGTCTTCCCTGACAGCAGCGTGACAAGATCTGACTGCGTGACATTCTGGAAAACAAAATCCCTCGTTTTGAACCGGCCCTGCACGCCCCAATGGTCATAGCTTACGGTCTCAAAAGAGCGATATGCTCCATCCGAGCAGCCTGCGACCAAAGGAACAATTATGGCAATCAGGATAAGTTTCAATTTTGATGAAATGACCATTACAGAAACCCCGTCATCAGTTTTTTGAGGAGCGCTTTGCGCGGCGGCGCGTTCAATTCCGCCAAAGCCTCGACCGCCGTATACGTCAGCGCTTCTGCGACCAGATCGGGATTGATCTCGAGGTGATCCGCGAATAGAATACCCGAGCAAACCATCGTGTTGTTCGCCGTGCCGATGTTGTAAATTGGGCCATCTGCAAGACCGATGAAATCGGCATCTGGATGATCTTCGACAGGAATCCAACGATCCTGATACGCAACCAAGTGGCTGCCAGACACATGCACCCCGCCAAGGTTATACATCAGCGCAGGCAGGAACTGCCCCGTCATAATGACCTCGCCGCCGTCCAGAACAAAATCGCCAGGCTCGATCAATTCGATCCGTTTTTTAGACCCGTCTGCCATCGTGACCAACGTGCCGGCAACGAAGCAGCTACTGCCGCCGCCACTACCACCGCCACCACCGCCGGACGATTTATTTCCACCGGTGAAGAAGTTTTTTACCTTCTGCCAAGCACTATCCCCAGTAGAGCCAGTTGTCTGGGATGTTCGATTATCTCCGCTCGCTCTATCCACTGACGACCCATCGCATCTGAAATTGCAGGTATCGACTTTTTTGATGTGGACGGTCGACTGGCCGTTCTCCCTCATGTACTTTCGCGCATCGGCTTCTGTCGGAAAATCACCCTTGCCGTCGCCATCGACGTCATAGTAGCCACGGTTGCTATCTCTATCGTTACTGGTGAAGCACCGGTTTGCACCATTTATCCACGCTGGATTTGAACTGCTGACCGATGCAGCCGCACCGCTCGCATAAGAGACAGTGGTCACGGTCACATCGCGGTATTGATCGAGGCAGCCATTGACCACCTGCGTCTGACGCTCGGACCGGTTGGTCGTGTTGGAACACCCGTTGCGCGTGGTCACCCAGTTGCCATAGTTGCGCGTCGTCCATTCCATCGGTGGTCGCGCATTGGCAACGCTCCCAGTCGTGTCCGTGTAGCTGCGCTGCCGATCCCACGTCCCATCGGGGAAGCTGCCGCTGCATTGCAGGCCAGTTTGGCGCTCGACGTTTGATGCTTGGGTTTCCAAAACGCGTGGCTGCACAGCGTCCCCATCACACAGCCCCTGATGGAAGACAGCCGTTCCAGCGATAGGCGCGTAAACAGGAGCCTCACCTTCAAGATAATACCCCCGCGCTGGTGGGATTTCACGCTGCTGGATACGCCAGACGCGGATGCTTTCAGATGCCACACCTGCAACCGTCCATGTGCATGCCTCTGTCAGCAAACCATCGTTCTCACGTGGCGCACGGCACCCGCCTGTATAGGCCCAATCGCTTATAAAACCATCGTCGGACGTATCCGATGGCGTCCCGTTGTCTGGATTAATCGCGCGACCACGATCAGTCGTTGGATTGTCATCACCCCACAGACTGACATGCAAACGCCCGCGGGCAAACTGCGCTTGCCCTATTATCTGATCGGCCGGCACGCCGTATTCGGACGCAACAAATGGCTCTCTGCAAAGAGCGGTATCGGTTACAGCGCCAGCCTGCATCTTATGGATAAAGTTCAGCTCGCGCGGCGTCACCCACTCAAAGATGGCCAGCGTTTCAGGGTCAAAAGTCCGCGACTCAGCATACCAATCACCGCTGTCGGTAATGCAATCTGGCAGCGGGATTGCAGTACTGCCATCGAGGGTCGTCATCTCATCCGAAGCGTTGAGAACACCAATGGTGCCCCGCCCGCGCCTATCATCCGGCATCAAGGACACTTCGCGCAGGTTCAACTCGTGCAGCCCCGCCGTACCCGTCACCTCTAAAATACTATCATAGCCGACCGGTAGCTTGGGCAGGATCGTCAACAGCGCGTAGCGATACCCCCGATCTGGCAGACCCGTTGTCGGGTTTATGTCGCCGACACCGCAGACCCTGTATTTGATGTTGTAATTGGAGCGGCCATGCAGACGTTCTTGAAATGGAACAGCGCCATCTACGTGTCTGTATTCGTAGGGGTAAATATTACGATCAAGTCTTCCCTCGTTATCTTTAACCCATTTCTCAATCGCCAGAAAACCGCCGTCATTATTATTCCATTCGTCGCGCAAATCGGAGATTTGTATCAGCCGTTTCATCAGGGTGTGGGCAGATTGCATCGCCATCATCGCCTGGTGCGCAGCATTGATGTTTTGATTGCGCATGACACGATCAACACTCTGCTCCGCACGGCCCGTAATAAGATCGGCAATCGATTGACCAGACAGCGGCGCGGATGTGTACAGCACCAGACACGCCGATGAGACAGTTGCTGTAAGGTGGTTTTTAATACTCATTCGGTGTCTCCTCGGTGACAGAGATATACTGGGCCATATCCGCTTCGTTGATTGTCAGCCGGCCACGCCGATCTTCCAGCGTGATCGTGGTCTGACCGTCAGTGCCCTCGGCAATTGCCAGAACATCGGTGGACGCCATGAACAAAGATCGCTCGAAAGCGTCGAGCATCGACGTGTCCAACGTCACGGTCGCAAAGGTTGGAACCGGTGGTTGGGCTGGGTCACTTTGCACGGAAAGGGTTTGTGGCAAGTCTGCAGCCAGAACCGAAGCAAACGCGTTTTCCACACGCGTGCGGAACTCCGGCAAGACGACATCACTCATCGTGAATACCTGCCAGGACAAATCAATCGGCCGTGCGGCCAAAATCTGTCCTTCAATGACACGTTCCTCAAACGGCCATTGTTGGAACATATACGAAGCCATGCGGGCAGAGGTAATGCCTGATGCAGGGTTGGGCAGACCAATCACCACGCGCTCATATTCTTTCCATGCAACCGCAGCATTCATATCGCCGATCGGGCGCGGCGCCCCCGGCAGAGCGCAGCCAGCCCTCGCTACTTTCCACCCTGGAACTCCTGGCCATTCGTCGCCCAAGGCATTCACGCAAGTCTGTGCGAAGTCGTTCATATCGACAGCAAGATCGACAGTCGGAATGAACTGCGTGACTTCTTGCGCATCAGGCTTGCCCCTGAACATCTCAACGGCGAACGGGAAGGCCATAATACCCGCAGCCATCACACCGACCGCAAGCCCGGCAACGCCGATGCTCTTGTTCGTAATTATGCGATACGGCTGCACCTGCGGCGCAGCCGCAAGTAGTTCTTCGTCCAGCGTTCCGAATTCAGGCAATACCTTTGGCGAGACACCTGTATCAACAGTGCGCGCAAGGTCCAGAAAGTCAGCAGCGACAAAAATGGCGTCGGCAAATGAAGATCGCTTGGACTGGATGGCCCATTCCATTGCCGACTGGCTGTCGTCAAACAAATGCTCCGGCTCAACAAGCGGGACCCCTTGTTCAATGTGCACACCAAAGTGGCGTCCATCATCGAGTAAGAGAACAACAGCAGAAATCCCCTGTTGCTCCTTGATCAGTTGACCGACCATCCACGAGAGGGGCACCCTGCCCAAAAGCGAGATCTCGTCGGTATCCGCAGTCTGGTTGTTAAACGAGACATACCCCTGCCCTCGCGCACCAAACTTGATGCGCTGCAAACCAACAGGCGCATCGCGCAGCTGCCACGAAAAGCCAACACCGACTTTTATTGCATGATATGTGGCCAGCTGCGCAGACATCAGCGGCGATCCTCGACAGTCGGCAGGATGGCAGGCCGCACCAGCACGATCATCCGTACTTTGCGGATTTCCGCGTCATTGCTACCGCCAAGAAAGAGGTTATTGCGGCGCACAGCGCGAGTAGCATATTCCTGTTCGTAACCCGCCAAGACCAGCGTTTCACCCGGCGACAGAATTGCATCGTTTTGCAGCGCACGTTCGTCGACAGAGGGCAACTGCACGGTGCTGTTGGACGATGTGAACTCATCAAGCCCGTTCAGGCTGCTTTGCAGCAAGGTCAGGTTGAGATGGATTTTGCCGTTGTTCACGATACGCGGCAGAGCGTGGATCGACAAACCACTGTCGATCGAGCCGGTGGTGATCGACGTCGACGTCACCCCATCGGTCGTGCTTGTTTCCGTGCCTGAGACATAATTCGTGGTATTTTTGATAACGGTCGGAGACCAGACGCCTGACTGGGCGATTGTCGAAGCCTGACGAAAGTCCACAACAGCCTCATTTTGCGCAAGCGCGCGAAATGACAGCGTTTCGGCGCCACGGCTGAGTGTCGCCACACCATTACCAGAAAGTGCGGTGGCTAGGCCGGACACCGAATAGTTGGATCCCGCTCCCTCAATACCGCCTTCGAATTGGGACAGCTTTTCGCTGTCGACAAAAAAGATGCCAATCTCAAGACCGATCCGCGCGCCATAGATCGCTTTGAACTCATCCACGACGCGCTCAACTTCCTTCTGAACACTCGGTTGGCCCAGCACTGTAACCGTGCCCGCATTGCGGTTGAGCTGGAACTCAGCAGGTGGTGCAACAACCGCAGCCAGCCGGTTCTCGATCTCACCCCATGGGTCCAACTCGACGCCGCGCGTCAGAGAGACAGACGAGCCCCCTGCCTGCAGGCCATTCACAGACGACGAGAACGAGGACGAACCGGTCGGCAGAGGGATTTGGTAGCTGGTACGGACCATCGTATCAAAGGTGATCGCCTTGCCGTCATAGTGCCAAACCGTGTCGGTGCGTGACGCAACTATGTCCAGCGCACGCGACAAAGCGCCAACGTGATGCAACCGCATGGACGCCCCAGCCCGCACATCAACAGAGTTCCAATTCTCTGACGTGTAAACGGTTCGGATATTGACTGGGATACCAGTCGCAGTGGTCACCTTATCGGCGAATACATTGATGCCTTCGTTGCGCAGCTCGATATCAACGCCCTTCGCCGCTTCGAATTCCCTTGGGATCGGCTGCCCGCGCGTTTCGCCAAGAGGCACCCGAACGGCCTCACCGAAGTATGGTCGATCTACGATCTGGACCTCACCGCGCTGCGCAGCCGCAAGACGTGCAGCCTGCTCATTGGTCAGGCGCGCTGCTTCGTTAATCTGCTGGTCCGCCTGATCGATCGTTTCACAAGCAGACAGTGCGAGGACAAGGGCGAGAGCCGCCGAGGATTGGAGTAAACGGCGCATTCTTACAGCCCACCTATTTTGACGACATTATTGCTGAAAATCTGCACGGCTGGCGGGGTCCCCTGCGCACCCAGACCGCGAACAACGCGCTGAAGCACATCACGGAAAGAGCCACGCTCATTGATATCGACGGCGAAGGTCCAGTCCTCAGCAGTTTCAATCACCACTGTATAACCAGCCGCACGCGCCCATTTTTCCACCGTAGATGTGAAGGTTTCCCCGCGGCGGGCAGACCATGTCGGAATAGGAGCAGCCTGCGGGGCAGAAGCAGCAGCGGGAGAAGAACCACCGCCCTGCCCCGCTGTGGCCGCCGGACCACACGGAAGCGTCAGCACGGAGCCAACGCGAATAACATCAGGATTTTGGAGAACAGCACGATTGGCCGATATGATTGCCCGATGACCGGCCGCATCGCCAAGCTGTGTCCTGGCAATACTGTAAAGCGTGTCTCCCGGGCGAACAGTGTAAGTGCACGATGGTGCTGTGACGGCGGCGGCAGCAGCAACTTGACCACCCAGATTCGTGGCATCCAAAGGCTCACCAACGTTGAGTGTGGCGCGTGTACGCGCCAGCGTAGCATCGAAGTTTCCAGCCGGGGCCGCAGTGCTGCGCACGACCGCAGATCGCTCCGATGCAACCAGCGACTGCCAGTCAGGACAGCGGATAATCTCCGCTTCAACTGACGTCGAGATTGACGCCAACACGATCACACCAAGCAAACCCTTGTTCATATTCAGTAATTCCAAATCTCTTACGATATATCTTTTTGAATATTTTGGACTATTGCCGAACTGTTGCGCACATCAAACCCTCTTTCGTAACAATCTTGCTTGTTCGGGTGATTATTCGTCGTCAATTTTCGCCAGCGTCCGATTTGTACGGCTACAGAGCAGCTCTTGAGGCCTTCAGCATTGTAAGGCTTCCACATCAGCCCGGATCTTGCTGCCGTGACTGAGGAAGAACCACGCAAGTTTGTTTCCGCCAACAGCTCAGCGCCGTACGGACTCGGGGGTAAGGTGACACCGGGGGTGTTCGCGGTTTCGGTGGCAGCCGAGAGGCCAGCCGAAACGGTAACCACATGTCGAAATGCATGAGTCATAAATAAACACCCCTCTCTTCAGCACCATTCCTAAAGCAACGATGCACGATGGTCAAGGGATACTTAAAAGTACGCAGATACTGGTAGACTATTCAGGCGCTAGCGGCAAGAACAGATGATGAACATCTACCTTAAACGCTCCTGCGAGCGCATGGACTACATCTATAGTTGCGGCTTTTCGGGTGTTTTCGATACTTGCCACCGTCGATGTGGAAACACCGGCAAGGCTTGCCAAGTTTTCCTGGCTAAGACCGCGCTCTTCACGGAACTTACGTACATTCCTTGAAAGTAAAAGCCGGGTGGTCACACTGTCCTCTTGAGAATGCAAAATAGCCCCCGACCTCATCATCTCCGACACGCTACTATTCAAGCTGGAGGCGATTTTTTCAAGAGTAGTTAGGCTGACACGACGCTTTACGCCTTCAACATGATTGATGGTAACGATCGAAAGCTTGCTTACCTCAGCCAACTCAGCCTGAGAAAGCTTTCGCTGTAACCGGATATGTTTCATAGCCCTGGAAAAAAAAACGTGGCTGTCATCTGTATCTTGGGTCATGAGTCATGACTGGCACAATCTCAACATGAATGAGATTTACAATATTACAATGCTTACGCTTGCCAGAATCCCTACATGTCGCGTATGCAGGTATCCGAACCACTAAAGGTTCAACCAGTCAAAACGACACAGGAGGCAATCACCCAGGTCCCAAAAACACAAAACCCACCAAAGCCGAAGCTTGGTGGGAGAAGTGGCTAGAAGAGACGGCGAAACCTCTTCAGGAATAACTGAACACCTTATTCCTAGCCATTTCCCCCTGTCTAAGCAAGCAAAAACCGCTCTTGAGCGAACAAATTTTTGCACTCTAAGGTCAAGTGGGCTGCGTTCGATCTGGGTCGAACAGGGAACGGCTATGACATATCAATTCAAATCAATCACAGACTGCGAAGCGCACGCGCTTACGCAACCGCAGACGGGTACCAACACATCACCGCTCAAGATGACACACGATGGGTTACCGGATGGTATTAAGCCTCTGGCAATAACCGACTTATTGGAGTCGTTGCGCGGAAAGCTTCAGTTGCGTGACGAGGATCTGGCATATCTGCGCCTCATGATGCGCAAGCTTCGCCGTGAAGATTTCTTGCCAGGACGTATTTGTGTCGTCTGGGAGAGCGTCACACACATCGCCGATCAGCTAGGCCTGTTGACCAGGCAAATTAACCGCATCGAACAACGCCTCATTCGTGCGGACTTGATCGCAAAAACATCCAGCGGAAACGGTTTCCGGTTTGGACGGCGCCGTGCAGACGGTGTCATCGAAATCGCGGCAGGTATCAATTTCGCGCCGCTCATCAACCGCATGCCAGACATTATTGCCTATCACCGCTTAACCACTGTGGCTGCCAATCAGCTAAAGACATCGCGGCGTACCGCCGCCGACCTGATCGCGCAAATCAGAGCACTCAAGGCGGATGAAGCGCTCCGGGCGGCGCGTGCCGCCCTGCCCCGCCTGCGGCCCAGTGAAATCAACGATCTCAAAAAAATTGAAGCCGTGATTGACGCGCTGGAAGCCATCCTGGCCGATTTCTCAACCACCACCGGTCAGACAGTTGAGGCCGCGCGGTCGGACAGTTTGGACCGACCCTATACTAAAACCGTAATTAATACCAAAACTTGTACAAGGGCTGAGAATGAAGAAAGACCCAGCCGAAACGTCCGCACAACACCCGCACAGGTGCACGAACTGGCAAGCGAGCAGTTTGCTGAGATATTGACCATGTACAAAGATGGCATAGAGCCCGGACAGGCCATGAGCTGGCGCGTAATCTGTACAGCGGCAGCCGATTTTGCTCAGATGCAGGGCATCTCCGGTGCAGACTGGGCCAATTGGCCCCGTACGCACGAAGGGGTTCAAAAACGGCCACATTTCATGAGAGTGCTGTTGTGCGCTTGATGCGGTCGATTGTTGCGACACCGACGTTGAAGTCGCGCGCGATGGCACGAATGGATTTTCCCTCTTTGAGCATGGCCCTGACCTGATCCTGCTGGTGTGGTGTCAGCTTCAGCTTGCGTCCGAACTTCACGCCGCGTTTCTTTGCGGAGGTCCGTCCTTCTTCTGTGCGTTCATTGATGATGTTGCGTTCAAGTTCAGAAAGTCCAGCAAAAACAGTAAGTAAGAACTTTCCCATGGAGCTTGTTGTGTCGGCCCAGGGTTCCCGCAGGGAGCGGAATGATGCTCCGACGGCCTCTACCTTCTGGGTAATCACGAAGAGATCACTGGTTGATCGGGCCAGACGGTCGAGGCTGGTGACGACCAACGTATCACTGGGCTGTAGGGAAGCGATCATCTTTTCAAGCTGAGGCCTGCGCCGGTCAAACCCCGTGATTTTTTCCTGGAAGATCGTGTCACAACCTTCGCTCTGGAGGTGTTCGATCTGACTTTCTAGGTTCTGGCCAGTCGTCGAGACCCTCGCGTACCCGATCAGCATGGATTTTGCCCGGATTTAAGGCGCCACATACGGAACAAATATACGGATTTTACAAGGCGCTGATTTTGCGCACAAAAAGGTCGTTCCGTTTGTTATAAGTTTCGGAACATGTCATGCTGCCATCCTCACCTCTTCGAGAGGTAAACGCGTGTCCATATCAAGATCGAAGACGCCGTATGGGTTGAAGTGGCTGTGCGGCAGTGGGTTCAGCGCCGCCATGTCTCGGTCTGTCATTTTTTCGCGCCAGGCGTGCTCACGGAGCACCTCCTGGATCATAAGGGTGTTCACGTAGACCATCGCCGCTTGCAGCAGATGCAGGCTGAGGACAGAGATTTCATGATCGTCACGACGATTGGACACCAGCTCATTGCCATTGCCGTAGAAGATGAAGTCGTTCACCCCGTTCCAGCGCTCTATAACATTGAGTCCAGAATGGATCTCGCGGCGCAGCTCCGCGTTGCCGAGATACCGGCACAGAAAGATCGTTTTAACCGCCTTGCCCAATTCCAACAGCGCCGAGAACACCGGGTGCGTTTGGCCCCGTGTAAAGCGGCGTAGGATGGTTTCCGCGTCTGCTGTCCGCAGCTTGAGGGCGCTCGCAAGGCGGATCATCTCATCGTAATGCTGCCCGATCAGACCCCAGTCGATGGGCCGGGCCATGCAAATAGACTCGATATTTGCGAAGCGATGGTCGGTTTGCTTGTCCGCGCGGGCGAGCTTTTGGTTGGCGATACCCTTCAGGCGCGGCATCAAGTCGAAGCCGAGAAGATGGCAAAAGGCGAACCCCACGACACTTTGCCCGTGGGTATCAACAAACTGGCGGTCGATATCCAGGTCCGTGCCGTGGTGCAGCACGCCTTCGATCATGGAAGCGACCTCTGAAGACGAGACTTGTTTCATCTGTGAGTGGACGCAGGTGGCCTGCTTATCAACATGCCAGTAGATCATCACCCCGCGCCCGCCATAGCGCTGGTGCCACTCTGTCATCAGGTTCTGGTCCCAGGAAGCCAACTGCGTGGAATCCGAGGCACAACTCGTGCCCGCATCTCCCCAGATATCGGCGCTTCGGATGCGGTAGGTGGCGTCTGCAATCCGCCGGGTTGCATCCTGAAGCGCTGTTTTGTGAACGAAGCGTTGCCGGATGTAGAGCAGTTCTTTGTAGCTGACCTTATGGGGGCCCGCCGCAATGGCCTTGAGCCCAATATTCGTCCCGATCCCAAACAGGGCCAGCAAGAGGCGCCGGGAGACCTCTTCCTGTGGCAAGGTCTGCCGAGATCCCGCCGCACGGAACAGCGGCGTGAACTCCGTGCGCAGGTCAACTTCCTTCAGCACATCAAGCAGGCTGGTCATCGGCCACCGTCGGCCGAGCTCTGCTTTCAGGTCTTCAAGCCCCACAGGATCAGTTTGTGGCTTCAAGGGGCGTAGAGACAGGCGCGTGCCGCCACCCCGGGACTTGAGTGTGACATCCTTGTTGGCCGGGAAGCTTTGATCGAAGGAGATCAAGGCGGTTTCTCATGTTATCCCGCAAAGCTTGGACAAACTGATCCGCGTCTTGGGGCTGATTAAGAAGATTAAAGTAGTGCGCGCGGCGCGCATCAAAATCGGCGGGCAGGTCTTGGTCCGGATCACAATATCGCTTCGCGCCCTCTATCCAGATTTCCTTTGTCCGCAGTTTGTCGCGCAGGGTTTGCAGGACGCATATCTCGTAGTTGATCCGATTGACGCGGCTCACGCCCCCACGGCCCATCTCGAGGACAATATCGCGCCATTTTGGGCGGACGACACCGTCGATCGGCACCTCACTCTCAGCGTAAAACTGCGGCTTCCGATCCGATGGCTCGGTCAATATAGAAAGGGCGGCTAACAACGGCTCCGCACTGGCACTGCTGGTCCGGAATGTCAGCGCTTTCAAGATTACCGGCAGGACGCGCCGATAATGCCGCGCATAAGAGCGGCGAATTGTGTGATGCACGCGGGTCGTGAAGGAAGGCGTGTCCGCCTGGTAGGCTTGTGCGAGATCACGGATCGTTTCGCGCGGGACCACTGGGTAGATGACCTGCGGAATGTCACCGTCCGGCTGCCCATCGACCGCGAGCACGATCTTGCCCAGAAGCGTGTCTTTGCTTTCCGCCTTCCGGAAATCGGCAACGTATTCCTTGATCACCTTACTCTCAGCGCGCGCAGAGATCTTGTGGATGATGCTGATCACCAAATCGCTCAGATCATCTGTCAAATCTGTGCCCCTGGTTGCGCAAAAGCAACTCAGCAGGGCATGGCGCACGACCTCAGGACGGCGGCGCATGTCCCAAGCATCCTCGCTGGCGGCGCGCCGGGCCAGATTGGCGATATGGTCTGGGTAGACACCGTCCAAGAGATCTGCAGGAAGGCCGATGGCACGCACCATCTCTAACCGCACCACAGCATCCTGAACGGCCTGTACGCTTGTCCCGCCTGGACCTCGCGCAAGCTGCGCAAATCGCGATGCGGCCTCATCAGTCGTCAGCAAAGCATCCAAGGCGTGTTTGTGCGCCAACACCAGCCGCCCTGAAATCTTGGCGCACAGCATCTGATCGAACCGGCGTTCTGACTGGGCCACCAGCTTGTCCAAACGCGATTGGTCAGGTTGGATGAAGCGGTTGATCAGAAACCACGCCGTCATTCGCTCATCAAGCGCGGACACCTGCGGTGCGTTCGGCAAGACCTCGGCCACAAGCCATTTCACAAACTCGCCTGAAGCGGCTTGATCAAACCGTCGGAGCCGCAAATGGTCCGAAACCAGACGGCGATACCGGCGATCCGAGCGCTCTGGCACATCTGATGGCAGTGGACCGTCATACTCGATCTGCTCCGCCAAGAACTGAGCAACAATCTCTGGTATAGCATCCATTCGGTTAGGAAATCTGGCATGGCGTTGGAAAAACTTCAGGTAGTATCCGAGCACAAGCCGCTTCGGACCAGACAACCCCTTCAGCAGCGGCTGCTCTGAGGGTTGCAAAACCCAATGTAACCGCAGGGCCTCCGCTGACCAAAGTTGTTCCATGTCCGCTCCAAATTAAACTATATCGGAGCATACATACGGATCATCCCGCTATGTCAACTCAAAACGCACAACCCGAAAATGTGGCCGCTTTTGACCCCCTTCGTGCGTACAGGGCCGACCTCGAGCGCATCAGCAGCGTGCTTGCCTCCCATAACAAGAGCGCCTTTCATCGGAAGGATCAGGATTTCCGCATGTGGATGGCGGGCGGGATCGGCATCATAGCCGGGGCGTTCCTGCTGGCGTTCTTGCCGCGCTTTTTGCCCTTCTCGGCAGACAGCCATGTTGCAAGCCTTGTCATGGGTAACGACCGCATCAACGCGGCATATGCCATGATCAACTCTGTGGATCCTATCGGCGTCAAAAAGATGCAATGGGGGGCCGGGTTCTATGAGGCCAGCGGCGGGGAGATTTCCGCGTGCTTGGAGAAGGCCAGGCAGACGGCCAAGGATCAGAAGTGCAACATTACTGTGCCCGCGCCGAAGGAGGGCCTTTGAGATTTCGCATGCGCGTTTCGCGCCAGCTCGGACAACCCGTTCTTTTTGATAGTAAAATACGTATTACGTAGCATCCTGAGTCTCCGAAGTGAAGGCAAGGTGGAACGGCTTGTGTTTAGGAGGTAGTTCGGCTTTTGTTGGATCCAGTGAGACCGCTGTCCTTGCCGTTGGGATGCCGTCCTCGGTTTGGTGCACGCCGATGAGCAACGCGGTGCCCGCTTTCGCCAAGTCAGACAGGAAGGACCAAATGATGGGGTGCAGCGGTCGATCGAGCGAGGCGAAGGGCTCATCGAGTAGAAGTATCCGCGGTCGCCGCAAGGCGGCGAGCGCGATGTTGAGACGTTGCTTCTCTCCACCGGACCAGGTCACGGCAGGCAGGTCCCATATATGTGGCGGCAGCGCCAACTGCTCAAAGAGCCCTTCTATTTCGGTGAGGCAAGTGCCGGGCGCGGCCGTCTCTCGGGCAAGGTCGCGTCCGGACTTGCCCGGAATAGCTGTCAGAAACTGCGTGCAATAGCCAATGGTTGAACGCCTGATCGAGATCAGTTCCACCACGGAAAGGGTGAGAAGATCGCGCCGCCACCCGCCGGTATCCAGGATCGCCGTGCCCGCGCTCGCCACGCGCGTACCGTAGATAAGGTCCAGCAGCGTCGATTTTCCCGAGCCCGAGCCGCCGACGACCAGTCCCACCTCGCCCGCCGTCAGCGTGAAGGTCGCCGGGCCGATTGTCCGGTCGCCATAACGTTTCGCAAGGCCTTCAACACACAGAATCGTCATTCGAATACTCAAATCATCGACGCGACGAGATCGCGACTTGCTGGATGGCAGGGATCGGTAACCAATCGGTCCGGCGGCGCTTCCTCGACGATCCGCCCCTCGTGCAGAACGATGACGCGGTGCGCGAGGAGTCGGGCTATGCGCAAGTCGTGGGTCACGAGCAGCATCGCCACGCCCGTCCGGCGCTGGAGTTCGGACAAGAGCCTCAGGAGCCGCGCCTGGGCGGACGTGTCGAGGCCCGTCGTCGGTTCGTCTAGGAACAGGATGTCCGGCTCGTGCACGAGCGCGCGAGCGATTTGCAGCCGCTGCTGCATGCCGCCTGAAAACACACCCGGCAGGTCACGCATCCGCGCTTCATCAAGGTCCAGTGCCGCAAACCAGTGCCGTGCTGCCTCCAAGGCCCGGCCGAAGTGGCGTTCGCCATTGTCGAAGAGCGTCTGGGCGATGTTGGCGGCGGCGCTCGCGGCCAGGTCGAGCGTCTCGCGGGCGTCCTGTGCGACGAAGCCGAACCGCCGCCGGCGGAGTGGGACGAGGGCCTGTTCGGGCAGATCGTAGAGAGACAGCGACGCCCTGTCATCGACCGAGAGCAGGACCCGACCCTTCGTCGGAGGCAGGCATCCGGCGGCCGTGCGCAGCAGCGTCGACTTTCCCGCGCCGGATTTTCCAACGAGACAAAGAACCTCGCCTGGATAGAGCGAAAGCGAAGCACCTCGCACGATGCGCCCGCCAAAGGAGATACCATCAAGCGTCAGGAGGGGCTGCGGCAGATCAGGCACTGGCGGCTTCCTCCATGCGCTCGGCACAGCATTCCGTGTCCGAACAGACCCATTCGCTCGTTCCGTCGTCCTTGAGGAGAAGGTGGTCGAGATGGCTCGTGGTACAGCCGCATATCACGCAGCGCCGTCCGTCCGAGGGATAGCCGGGGTCAAAGGGAACGTCCTCGAAGGCGATGCTTTCCACGCGCGTATAGGGCGGCAGGGCATAGAGCCGGCGTTCGCGCGCCGCGCCGAATATCTGGATGGCCGGCGAATTGTCGAGGCGGGCATTGTCGCGCTTGGGGATAGGAGAAGGCGACATCAGATAGCGGCCTACCACCATGGCAGGATAGTCGTAGCCAGGCTGGGCGATACTGCCGCTTCCCGTCCTCTCCTCGAAGAGTCGCGTATAGACCCGGCCGTAATCAGCGGCAGCGTGCATGCGCGCCGCCTCTCCGGCTGAACTGACGAAGGCTCGCAGCGGGTCCGGCCGCGGCACCTGGTAAACGACGACCTGTCCTTCCGCGAGCATCGCCTCGGGCACGCGCTGGCGGACCTGGATCAGCGTCGCCTCGCGGGTCAGGGTCGTGGTGGCAACGAAGGCGGTGCGCGTGAAGAAGGCGCGGATATTGACGGCATTCACGGTCTCGTCGGAGCCGTGGTCGGTCACCTTCAGGCGGTCATCCTCACCGATGAGGCTTGCCGTCACGACCATGCCGCCAACGCCCCAGCCATAGGCGATCGGCATTTCCGGCGCAATGAAGGGCACCTGGTAACCGGGAACGGCCAGTGCTTTCAGAATGGTGCGACGGACGGAGCGTTTGCTGTCTTCATCGAGGTAGGCGAAGGTCTCAGTCATCGCCGGCAAGCCTCCGGATCGTTTCGAGATCGGCCTGGAAATCGGAGTAATGCGGCAGCTTGAGATGCGAGACGTAGCCGCTCGCCTCGACCCCGTCGCCATGCCCCAGCACTAAGTCCGGATCGAGCCCGGATTTCAGAGCCTGATCGACCGTCGCCATCGCCACCGCCTTGCGCTCGTTTGCGCCGAAGGCAACGCCGAAGCCCGCAGACAGATGCGATTGCCGCCCGTCGAGTACCGGGGCCACCATGCGGCAGGCCGTCACCTCGATATCGCCGACGGAGACGGTGAGGCCGATATCCTCCAGTTCGACGAAAACCTCGACCTCCCCGGCGGAAAGCTCCTCGACATAGGGATGGGATGCGCCGGCGGTGCGAAGGCGCGTATAGGCAATGCCCGTCAGGAAGCCTTCTTCGCCGCGCACCAGATGGCCGAGCGTTTCGGATGCGCCGTAGGGAGGGCGCAGCGGCACCCGCGTGATGTCGACCGGCGCTTCCTCCGGCTCCCGGCCCTCCCCGGCAAGGCGATCGCAGCATCGGGATGAGGGAGGCGCGCATGAAGTGCTCACAGCCTCCTCGGGAAGTGGAGAAGAAGCTGCCTCTTCCATGAGAGAGAAATCGAGCAGCCGGTGGGTATAGTCGTAGGTTGCGCCGAGGATCTGGCCGCCCGGCAATTCCTTTACGGTGGCGGAAATATGCCGGTCGTGACGGATGGCGGAAAAATCGATGGGCGCGCTATGGCCCATGCGCCGCAAGGTCGCACGATGGGCGCGCAGCAGAAACGTCGCCTCCGCTACGTCGCCCTGCGCCTGTTTCAGCGCCAGGGCGGCAAGGTCCCGGTCGTAGAGCGCGCCTTCGGTCATCACCCTGTCCACCGCACCCCGCATCTGCTCACTTATCTGGGCGACCGTGAGTTCCGGCACGATGGAATCTCCCCGACGCCTGCGCGCCAATACGTCGAGGCTTGCGGCGATGGCAGCCTCGCCGCCCTTAACGGGAACGTACATCGGATATCTCCAGCCTCACGCTGCGGGGAAGGCAGGCGCAGCGATCTCCCGCCGTTAGGATGAGGTCGATGCCGAGCGGATAGGCAGCGTTGTTGCACGTCCATTGCGCAAGAAACGCCGCCGGCAGGCCAAGGGGGGCGAAGGTGCGGGCCCCGGGTCCGATTCCCGGCCCCGAAAGGTTGAGCGCCGCGCCACCCGAAAGGCCCGTGACCTCCGCAATGACGGTGGCGGAAAGATGCGGGTCGGCCGGGGTCCCCTTCGGAAAGACATCGATCCGATCCAGCATCTCGCCACGACAGAGCGCAAAGGTGCAGGAGGCTCGATCCGCCATCGGCCACCGTGCCGCGACGGCGCGATCCCGGATATCCGCGAAGCTTTCGTCGATCCAGAGCGGTGTCGTGGTGTCGGCCAACGTTGACAGGACGACCGCGTGCGCCGCCTGGCCTTCAGCAAGGACGACGACTTTGCCGGGGTAGGAAAAGGCTTCCAGAAGCCGGCGGAATGCGCGCTGGTCCTCGTGGATGCGGTCCGCGCCTCGCTGGTCTATCTCGATTTTCACGGTGCACTTCCTTGTCTCGCCGCGGTGAAGAAATGCGCCGTCGTCTTCTGCGCCTCCTCGGCCTTGCGGCATCGCCGCGCCATGATGGCGTCTTCGGCCGGCTGCAGCAGTTCCGATGCGAGCAAGGCGCGGGACTGCGGATCTTGCAGCAGCGCGTCGAAGAAGGCGGCAAGCTCCGCCCGCTCCGGATCGCGGCCAAGCACCACGGCATAACCGCGCCGACCATCGATCTCCACGACACAGCGCGTCATGGTCGCCTCGCCGAGATGGAAGGGCGTTCCCGTTACGGGTGCTTTCGCACGCAACTGGAGAAGGCCGACCTCGGGTCCGACAAGCCGGCGCGCCAAGTGGCGCTGCCGGCTGCCGTCGAAGGCCGATCTCAGGAGATCGATGGGCGCGCGGGCAAGCACACCCATCCATTCACGCCGCCCGCCCTCGGTGGAACAGTGCTCAGGCACGGCTGACCTTGGCGTCATAGACATCCTCGGGCGCAAGCGGCACGAGACGGTCGCGCATTTCGCGCTTCAGCGCGGCAAGGCGGGTTTCTTCCTCGGCTGAGCGACCTTCCTTGCGGGCAAGCTCGATGAACTCGCCGCGCACATGGCCGGGCCGGATCGTCACCTCGACCACGGTGCCACGATAGCTGAAGCGGAAATAATACTTCCCCTTTGAAGGCCTATGCCAAGGACTGGGCGCACTTCGCACGCTGGTGCCGGATGAAGGGTGCCGAGCCCCTTCCCGCCTCATCCGAGATGATCGGGCTTTACATCGCCGATCTCGCCTCCGGGTCGGGCCCCTCCCCTGCCCTTTCGGTATCGACAATTGACCGGCGTCTGTCCGGCCTTGCGTGGAACTATGCGCAACGGGGCTTTGCACTCGATCGCAAAAACCGTCACATCGCGACCGTGCTCGCTGGCATCAAGCGCAAACACACGCGCCCACCTGTGCAGAAGGAAGCAATCCTGGCCGAAGACATCCTCGCGATGGTAGCCACTCTGCCTTTCGACCTGCGCGGATTACGGGATCGGGCGATCCTGCTGCTGGGATTTGCTGGCGGGCTGCGGCGGTCAGAGATCGTCAGCCTCGACGTGCACAAGGACGACACGCTCGACAGTGGTGGCTGGATCGAAATCCTGAAAAATGGTGCGCTTATCTCGCTACGCGGCAAGACCGGCTGGCGCGAGGTCGAAATCGGCCGCGGATCGTCCGAACAGACCTGCCCCGTTCATGCCCTCGAACGATGGCTGCACTTCGCAAAGATCGACTTTGGTCCGATCTTCGTCGGCACCTCGCGCGACGGCAAAAGGGCATCCGAAACGCGCCTGAATGATAAGCACGTTGCGCGGCTCATTAAGCGCACAGTCGTAGACGCAGGCATCCGATCCGAGCTGCCCGAGAAGGACCGCCTTGCACTGTTTTCCGGGCACAGCTTGCGCGCCGGTCTGGCAAGCTCTGCTGAGGTCGACGAACGCTACGTTCAAAAGCAGCTGGGCCATGCCAGCGCCGAAATGACCCGCCGCTATCAGCGCAGGCGCGACAGGTTCCGCGTGAACCTGACAAAGGCCGCGGGACTGTAAGACCCCTCCCTGCCCTATCGAATGGCATCTTGCTTTCAGAACGGATCTTCGACCGCAGCCCCTGTTGGCGCAAAGTCACTCACATTCCCCGTAACAACAATCGCGCCGTGGCGTAGCGCCGACGCAGCAATCATTAGATCCGCGCCAGTGTGACCTATCTCGGCCGAAAGCCGGCCCCAGATGCGGGCATCCTCGGCCTGGAAAGAAAGCAACCGATCCGAGAACAGCATGATAGTCTGATCAAGCCAAGACCGAAGATCCTGCGCAAACCCGGGGTCCCGGGCTTCCTGCTGGCGAATGCCACGCTCAATTTCGCCCAATGTCACAACACTCAGGAAGAGGTCCTGTTCTGCCTTGCCTCGCAACCAGGCGGCTACCTTGGGTGCGCGGTCCGGACGACGCACGGCCGAGATGACGTTCGTGTCGAGTATGTACATCAAAAGCTTACATCACGCAGGGTGGCAGATGCCCGTGGGAAATCGCCCCCGGGAAATGCCATCAAATGCTCTGCAAAGCTTCCCCGCGCCTTCACAGCCCCTTCAACAAGTCTATGATATTCATCGGCAGACAGCACAACAACCGCAGGCTTGCCACGGCGCGTCACCTCTTGCGGGGTCCCTGCCAACGCGGCATCAACCACCGCACTGAACTTGTTCTTCGCATCCTGAACGGTCCACATGAGCGTCATCCTAGCTAGCTATCTAGCTAGACATTTAAAGCGTGAAGGTGACGGAGTCAAGAAGACGCACAACGCCCCTACCCTGCCCCAAGCCCGCCAGAGCCCTAGGAGTCCTTGTCCAATGACGTCAAAAGCGCCTCAATCCCTTCCTGAAGTCTTGACCGAGAGATTGCAGAAAAATCCCTGTTCAGTCGTAGCTCGATCTTGCCGTCCGACGCAGTCACACGTACCTCGCCTTCGGGGCGACCCAGCCGGAGCGAGGTCTTGGAGACCGTTTTAGGGGGCATCTGTCGTCTTGGCTTTTTGAGGGCAGCAAAGCTGTCGCGCAACATTTGCACTTCTTTATCCGCATCCCGATCAGGCAGTTCACGCAACGCCGCGATGATGCTTGTCCTGCGGTCCGGCTCTACCTCGATCATCTTGTAAAGGTCCAGACCCAAGGCGCGCGGTATCGCTTCGGGGTGACGCACCGCACCATCCAACGCTTCAAGAACGCGGGCGAATTGCCGGATGTAGGTGCGCTTCTGCTTGAGCGCAGAGGCATAAAGCGTTGATACAGCATCACCCGATGACACGCCCTCATCCCGCGCATAGGACAGCGCGAGCTGGGCCATTTCACCAAATGACAGATCTTTGCGGATCAGGTTTTCGTCGACCATCTTGCGATACAATGTGACCAGCGGTTCCCCGCGGGGAACCATCGCTGCCGGGATCCGCGTATACCGTGGATCGCCGGTTTCCTCTGCCAATTGGATAAAAGCCGTCAGGCGTCTATACCCCTGAATAAGCTCGAAACCATCGGCGGTCTGTTCAACACGGATCGGGTTCGACAGGCCGACCGATTTGATCGATTCCTTCAGTTCTGCCAGATCAGGATCAGCATTGGCGGACCTGTCGCGCGTCAGCTTTGTCATCAGCACATCAGAGGTTTTGATCAGATCGGTAATCAACCCCAGCTTTTTCAGACGCACATGTTCATGCGCCAAAGCATCGTTTTCCGCGCGGATCGCTGCCTCTGCCGAAGCACGCTCAGCCGTTGCATCGGCGGTCTCTGCAATCGCACTGGCCATCGGCCCACGTCGCGCAGGAACGGCTTCGCGGTTTTGAAACGGATGGCCTTGCACGTTGGAAGATTTTGTTTCCATCGGTGACGGGTTCCCCGCGGGGAACTCTTCATTGTCTTCGGGTTCAAAATTGATATCGAAGACGGAGCGCTTCTTAACCATTCATCAGTCCTCCAGCTTGTCCCATGCGTCGACCAATGTGGCCTGAAATTCGTCATAGGCACGATCAAATGACATCCGCGCACGACGCCATGTTTCGCGAGTCATCTGCCGGTAATCCATTTCATAGATCGACGACAGGAACCGGCCTGATTGTTCTACCGCGCGGGTCATTTCAATCGGGTTTGCGGTGACATGTGACTTGAACACCTGCTCAAATGCTTTTTGCATCGCGCGGTGTAGGTCATTGTTCGGTTCAAAACGCGTCAGTAGGAAACGAATAGCTGCAAATACCTTTTCAGGGTTAGTGCCCGACGGCAGGCGCCCACGAAAACGGCCAAGATCCTCTAGCGCTTCGGACAGCTGGCCGATGAAACTGGTGGTGCTGTCATATTCCCAATAGCCAGGACCAGATGGCACATACAGCACATCGGCCGCAAAAACCGCATTCATCGACTGATAGCCGATCGCAGGCGGGCAATCGAAAATGATCAGGTCATAAGCATCCGGCGGGATCTGGTCGAGGTATCGCGACACCGCCGCAAAGAACGACCATTCGGGGTTCAGGTGCCGGTACTGGGCGCTGGCAAATTCGACAAAGGCGGCGTTGGCGCAGCTTGGGATAATGTCGATAGTCGGCCAGCTGGTGGATTTAATGAAATCCGTGACGCGCAATTCGTTCAGGCCCATGCCGGTAACGGCGGCGGGCAATTTGCGCTGGGGCAGGGCGGTCCCGCTTTCGGCACCGGCAGCGGCGGCATTCATCCGTTCGGTTTCACGGATAAGGTCGCGGGCCATGATGCCCCAAACCGTCACCTCTTCGGATACATCGGACAAACCCATGGAATGACTTAACGTGGCTTGCGGATCAAAATCGACGGCCAGCACGCGATAGCCGTTCAGCGCAGCGGCATGGGCGAAATGCAGCGCGACGGTAGATTTACCGGCACCGCCTTTAAAATTCGCAATCGCCGCGCGAATCGCTCGTTTGCCTGCTTGACGGGGCGGCATCAAGGACATGCCCTTGATCTTTACCTTACGGCGGAGTTCATTGATCTCTTCCAATGTATACCAGCGCTGACGGCCGTCTTCTTCGACCAGACCTTCGGGAAGGGAAGGGTCTGCGGCCAGCCGCCCGCGGAACGTGGACGGATTGATCTTGAGGATCAGCTCTGCCACTTCCCAGCTTGAAAACCGACGCAAGGTTTTCTCCATCTCGGGGGAATAGGTTTGTTGCCGGATAAACCCCTGCATCTTAAGCGACTGCGCCTGCAGCTTTGCCAGATCTTCGTGTGTATACATAAACGGACTCCGGTCATTGATGCTTGTTGCCTTGCGATGGTTCCCCGCGGGGAACCAATGCCAGAGGACAAATCAAACGTTAATTATTCTTCTTTCCTGATTTACGCCGAAACTACACGAGAAAGAAAGTGAATTTTTCCATCTTGGAGAGCTCTGACATGTTGGCCCTTCGAATCGCGGGCCCTGGCGCTTTTCCCGCGCAATAAGGCGATCAATGCATACGCCATGATCCACGATATAGCGGGACACCATATCAACAATCGCTAAGTATTGGGGGACAAAAACTGTCATATAGGGGACGTACAAGCTGCCCCCTTATACCTATATACCGGAAAATCTATTTTAAATGAAGGCGTTTGGATGACACCCTCGAAACAGGCCCTTGACAGAATCGCATTGTTGGACGCAAATTAGGGAACAGGACGGAAAGGCGTTTTCGTTTTTCACCGCTCCTTATGATCCATCAAGAGATCTGACCAAGAGGTATAGTAAAGCTGCGCGATCTGCGCAGTAGAGGGCAGTCATGCACATTGTCAAACCTGCGCGCCAACGCGATGCAGCGCAAAAATATGATATCATCACGGCCTTGGGCGCTTACGCTTTGGCCCGTAATAAACATGACCAACGTTTGGTGCTACGGCTGATTACCTTAGTCACTGCACGTTACAACTGGGCCCGCGACGATCTGGCTGTCGGTCAGCGCGAAATTGCCAGGCTTTGGACTGTCGACGAACGTACTGTGAAACGTGAAATGGCAAAGCTGCGTGGGCTGGGGTGGCTCGTCGTAAAACGGCAGGGCGCACGCGGGCGGGTCACGGAATATGGCCTGAACATCGACCGCATTCTGGAAATGACGCAAGAGAATTGGTGCAACGTCGGACCTGACTTTGACCTGCGGATGACCGGCCAGCCGGAAACACCAGAAGTGGTGCCATTGCCGATCAAGGGCACATTGCCGCCACCCGATACCAGTTCGGGGACCGAATGGGCGCTAGCGCAGGCTATTCTTTATACCGAAATGCCGGATAAATATGCCAGCTGGTTACGCAGTCTTGCACGTGTCGATAGGGCAGGGGGGCGGCTTACGCTAAAGGCGCCAAGCCGGTTTCATTGCAATTATGTTCAGACGCATCTCGCAAAACATGTTTTGGCAGCATGCCAAGCGGTAGATCCGGATGTGTCGGATATTGCGCTTGTCATTTAAAGAATGAGGTCCAGGGCAGCTCCTTATTGCACTCGACGAATTAATTTTGAGAGCCAGCACAGGACACGTGAAAAACAACAACGCCTACCTCGATGCTATGATGAGGCAAGAAAACTGATGCTCTCGCCACATAAACTCGACCGGCTGGTGAGTCTGCATAGCCATCGAAGATCAAGAGACAATTGCGGCATACTTCAAACCATACGATCATCAAGAAGAAGAATGTTGGTTTGAAGGTGACCCAGATCACCCGCGTCAGGTGCAGGTCTGGGATGTGATCAACTTATCATGGAACAAGAAGGCAATTTAGGTTTGCTAGATGTTCACAGACGCCTCGGCCCAGGTGGCCAACCTTACCGCCGTCTTTGTCTGTGTTAATGCTTATAACGCTGAGGGTGGCACAATGCTGCTCGATTGGCTGGTGACGGATGAAGAAGCGACCTATACCAAACTACTCTCCGAGTATCAGGCCTTGGAAAAAGAGTACGCTAGACAACATGACCCCCCCGAGATCGATACGCAGCTTGGCGTGTTGGAAGCAGAGGTCCAAAAGATCGAGATCCGGCCGATAGCCTTCAATCCGACAGACATCGGACGGGCAGGGGCGTTCGTCACGTTCGACCGCTACGGCGCGCTGGTAGCCTATCGCGGCTACGACCACCTGACTTCGGACGAGTCCTTCGAGAACGGCAACACCGCCTATGAGTACACCTACACTGAGACCGTGCGGTGGTACGGATGACACATGGGAGTGCTCAACCCATCTCTTGCAGAATATCCAGAATGTATGTATATTCTGCACAAATGGAGACCCAGATCATGCATGAGCTTCCCGAGTTCAAGGCGGCCGACCTGACGCGGCACACAAGTGACCTGTTTGACGCGGCTATTCGGTCGCCGATTGCGATCACCAAACATCGTAAGCCGAAATTCGTGCTGATGAGCATGGACCAGTACCAGCAGCTCGCGCGGGGGGCCACGCAACAGGCTCATATGGTTGACGAGATGCCCGAGGATCTCAAGGCGCTGATGATAGAGGGGCTCGAGCGGGACTTGACGCAGGCTGATGACTAAGCCGAGCGCGGGAGAGGTTTTCCGCTACCCGTTCCTATGGAAACGCGAACAGATGGCGGGCGAGACAGAGGGCCGCAAGACACGGCCTGTCTGCATCGCCGTCACTGTCGCCAAGTCCGATACAGAGACCGTGGTGTTCATCCTGCCGATCACGACGCGACCGCCTTTGCCCTCGCGCAAGTGCATTGAGGTGCCACAGATCGAGTCGCAGCGTGTGGGGTTGGAGACCCATGTCCGCAAATGGGTCATGCTGGACGAGATCAACACCGATATTCTGGAGCGGTCCTATGTCTGGGAGGACCGCACGCCCATCGGCACGTTCAGTTCCGTCTTCACATCCAAAATCCAGTCCAGCCTGATCGCGCTTGCCAGGTCGGGCGGGGCATCGATTGTTGATCGGCTGAAGTAGTCTCAATCACCGCAGGGGCTACCCAGCTTCATTTGTTCCCATCGATCCATTTTGACATCAGCCCCTTGTCGCGGAAACACTCATCCGGGACGGCGCGGCGTTTGATCCGGGCGAGACGCTCGGCGAAGGCGACCTGCTTTGATGTCGGGCGGCTGTCCTGCGCGCCCGGGTTCAACTTGGCTTGTGCGTCGATCCAGGCGCTCAGGGACCGCCGATCTTGCTGAACCTCCCACGGCAAAAGCGTCTGGTTGCGCAAGGCCAGCGCGCGCGCATAGGCGATCTGCTTGGGCGTCGCGGGCAGGGCGTAAGCGGTGCTTTCCATCGGGGACCCCCTTCTTAAAGCGTCACGCCCAAAACCTGAATCGCGGGGATTGAACGAACCCGCTGACGCGGGATGGGCGTTGCTATTGGCGGGAATGGCCTCCTGATGCATAGGTTTGGTTGCTGAGACCACCCTTTGAACAGGAGACCAAACCATGGCAAATGCCACATCAGCGGTAAGCCCGCTGCGCCGCCGTATGATCGACGACATGACGCTTCGCAACCTGTCGCCGGCCACACAACGATCCTATCTGCATGCTGTTGCCAAATTCAGCCGGTATTTTGATAGGTCACCAGATCAACTCGGTTTAGAAGATGTTCGGGCCTTTCAGGTCTATCTGGTAGCGCAGGATATTTCGTGGCCGGCGCTTAATCAGACAGTTTGTGCGTTGCGCTTTTTCTATGGTGTCACGTTGAACCGGGCAGAGATCCCCGAGCGGATCGCCTACGCGCGAACCCCGCGCACGTTGCCGACGATCCTGAGCGCCGATGAAGTTGTGCGGTTCCTCGAGGCGGTGCCGTCTCTGAAGGCGCGTGCGGCACTGACGACAGCCTACGCCGCAGGGCTGCGCGCCTCGGAAGCGGTCAGTCTGAAGGTCACAGATATCGACAGTGATCGTATGGTGCTGCAGGTCCGTCATGGCAAAGGCGCCAAAGACCGCACGGTCATGCTTTCGCCACAGCTTCTCGGCATCTTGCGAACCTACTGGCGCCTGGCTCGACCGCGGAACTGGCTATTTCCTGGGCGTGGCGACAAGCCCATCGATGTGCAGGTGCTGCACTCGGCCTGTAGATCGGCAACCAAGGCGGCGGGATTGACCAAAAAGGTGAGCGTCCACACTTTGCGGCATAGTTTCGCCACCCATCTTCTTGAAAGCGGCGTCGATATCCGCATCATTCAGGTTCTGCTCGGACACAGCAACCTATCGACGACTGCGCGCTACACGCAAGTTGCCACGACAACGATAGCGAAGACGCAGAGCCCGTTTGATCGGCTGAGCCTTGAGGTAGTGCCACCCGGCTAAGGATGAGCTATGCCTCCCTCCTTGGAGATAGCGGACGTCTTCGGCCGCTACGGTCCTGCCTATATCCATGCTCACGACGGCCACCTTGGGCGCGTAGAGCGCCGCGTTATGTCCGCGATCGAACTGTGCCGCACGGCTGCGCTCGGTGGCCATGTCGAGGGCTGCCGGACCTGCGGCGTTGTGCGTGTCGCCTATAATTCCTGCCGCAACCGGCATTGCCCCAAGTGTCAGGGCGCGGTCGCACGCGACTGGCTGGAGGCCCGGGCCGGTGACCTTCTGCCGGTGCCTTATTTCCACGTAGTCTTCACACTGCCCACCGAGATTGCATCCATAGCCTTCCAGAACAAAGAGGTTGTCTACACTATTCTGTTCAGGACAGCCGCCGAGACGCTGCGCATCATAGCCGCCGATCCCAAACATCTCGGAGCCAGGATCGGTCTCACTGCCGTGCTGCATAGCTGGGGTCAGACCATGAGTTATCATCCTCACCTCCATTGTATTGTTCCGGGGGGTGGCCAGTCACCTGATGGCACGCGCTGGATCGCGTGCCGCCCCAACTTCTTTTTGCCGGTCCGGGTGCTGTCACGCGTGTTTCGCCGGCTTTTTCTTCAAGAGCTTCACGCAGCTTTTGAGGCTGAGCAGCTAAAGTTCTTCGGTGACATCGCTGAACGCGCCGACCCACAGGCATTCACCCAACTTCTGACAGAAGCCACTCGTCAAGAATGGGTTGTCTATGCCAAACCACCCTTCGGAGGGCCAGTACAAGTGCTGGCGTATCTGAGCCGGTATACCCACCGTGTCGCCATTGCCAACTCACGCCTGGTCAGCATGGCAGATGGCAAGGTGACGTTCCGCTGGCGTGACTATCGCCATGGTCGCCGGCCCAGAACGATGACCCTTGATGCCGCAGAGTTCATCCGCCGCTTTCTTCTTCATACAGTGCCCGATAGCTTTCATCGCATCCGTCATTACGGCTTCCTTGCCAACGGACAGCGCGCCGCCCGCCTCACAGTGTGCAGAGCATTACTGGCCAACCTGACGCAACAAACTGAGATACGTTCCAAACCCACAAAGAGGCGTTGCCAAGTTATTTTTACCGAACCGAATGCAACCTGAGCCAAGCCCGTCAGGCGGTCATCTCGCGGGCATAGTCGGCCCAGAGGTTGAACGCATCTGCCCTTGCATGACGATAGGAGTTAGCGGTGAGGCGATAGCGGCGAGGTTTGAAGATCGTGTTGATCTGGTCATGGGCTGCAAGGAAACGTTGCGCTTGTCTTGGCGATTTAAATCGGCCCATGATTTTCTCTCGTCGCCGCGTCGGCCTGTGGCTGCCTTCTATTCGATTGTTAAGCCCCTTGTGGGCACGGTGATCGGCTCCCGGTGCCTGGCGTGCGATTGGTTTGATGTAGCTACGCAGTTTGTCGGTGATGATCACCCTCGGTTGGCCAAATTGAGCAATCAGCTTTGCCAGAAAGCGCTTTGCGGCTTTGGCATTGCGCCGTGTTTGCATAAGAATATCAAGTGTGTCGCCGTTGGCATCCACCGCACGCCACAGCCAGTGCTTCACGCCATTGATCGTGATCACAACCTCGTCCATGTGCCATTTGTCGTTCGGACGTAATCGATCCCGACGGATACAGCCCGCAAAATGCGTGCCAAACCGGTTGACCCAAAGGCGGATAGCTTCGCGGCTGACAATCACGCCGCGCTCCGCCAACAGGTCTTCCACATCCGCCGTGCTCAGGGCAAAGCGGTGGTACGCCCAAACCGCATAAGCAACGACCTCACGCGGATAACGAAAGCCCTTCAGGCGCGGCATGGACGATGGGATTTGCATGCTGCACCTCTACCCAAGTCGAGCAGCACAAACAACTTGGCAATGCCATTTTCCGCGCTCGCAGGCACGGGCAGCCTGTTCCAAGCCAGCCTGACCCGGCTGGGCGGCGATGTCTTTGCGGCGCCGCTGGTCGTGACGGCGGACCAGTTCCGGTTCATCGCGGTGCAACAGATGCAAGCCATGGGCATCACGCCGCAGGCCGTGCTGATCGAACCCGCCCCGCGCGATACCGGCCCTGCCGTTCTGGCCGCCGCCTTGCATCTGGCCCAGAGCGATCCTGACGCGCTGATGCTGGTCGCCCCCTCTGATCATGTGATCCCCGATGCGGCCTTGTTCGCCCAAATTGTTGCCGCGGCCATTCCCGCCGCCGCGGCCGGGCAGATCGTCGCTTTTGGCATCACGCCCGAACGGGCGGAGACCGGCTATGGCTATCTTGAGCTCGCAGCCCCGCTCCAGGATGATCCGCAGATCACACCGCTGGTCAGTTTCGTCGAAAAGCCCGATGCCGCCCGCGCCGCCAAGATGCTGGCCGAGGGGCGCTATCTATGGAACGCGGGCCTGTTCTTGTTCACCGTCAAGGATATCCTGGCCGCCTATGCGCTCTATGCCCCCGATATGGTCGAGGCGGTGCAGACAGCCGTGGATGACGCAAGCCATGATCTGGGATTTCTGCGGCTTGCGCCGGAACCATGGGGCCGCGCGCCCGCGATTTCCATTGATTACGCGGTGATGGAACAGGCCGACAACCTTAGCGTGGCCCCATATGCGGGGCGCTGGTCTGATCTGGGCGATTGGACAGCGGTCTGGCGCGAAACCGAAACCGACGGTCTGGCGCTATCCGGTCCGGCCCATGCGATCGATTGCACCGATACGCTGCTGCGGTCCGAAAATGACGGACAGGTGATCGTCGGCATCGGCTTGCAGGACATCATCGCCGTCGCCATGCCCGATGCCGTGCTGATCAGCCACAAAAGCCGCACGCAGGACGTCAAACAGGCCGTCGCGCTGTTGAAAGCGCGGGGTGCCTGTCAGGCCGAAAGCTTTCCCAAGGATCACCGCCCCTGGGGCTGGTTCGAAAGCCTTGCCACGGGTGATCGGTTTCAGGTCAAGCGGATCGTCGTGGATGCGGGTGCCGCGCTGTCGCTGCAATCGCATCACCACCGCGCCGAACATTGGATCGTCGTGCAGGGCACCGCGCGGGTCACCTGTGACGGAACGGTGAAACTGCTGACCGAAAACGAATCCATCTATATTCCGCTCGGATCAACCCACCGGTTGGAAAATCCGGGCAAACTGCCCGTGGTCCTGATCGAAGTGCAAACCGGCAGCTATCTGGGCGAGGATGATATCATCCGCTATGAAGATATCTATGCCCGCGACTAGCGGCCTGACGAAAGACCAAGGATGCGCGTACTTGTCACCGGCGGCGCCGGATATATCGGCAGCCATACATTGATCGAACTGATCGCGCAGGGCCATAAGGTCTGCGTGCTGGATAATTACAGCAATGCCACGCCAGAGGTGCTGACCCGCGTGCGCCGCCTGTCGAATGGCCCGATGATCGATCTGCGCGGCGATGTACGCGATGCCGCCATGCTGGACCGCGTGATGCAGGATTTCGCGCCCGAGGCTGTCGTGCATTTCGCAGGGCTGAAAGCGGTGGGCGAAAGCCAGCAAAAACCGCTGGCCTATTATGATGTCAACGTTGGCGGCACCTTGGCGCTGCTGCATGCCATGGACAGGGCCGGATGCCGCCGGATCATCTTTTCATCCTCGGCCACGGTTTACGGCGAACCTGATTACCTGCCCTATGACGAGGCGCATCCGACCCGCCCGACGTCGGTCTATGGCCGCACGAAATTGATGGCCGAACAGGTGCTGACCGATTGGGCCGCCGCTGATCCGGCCCGCAGCGCCGTGCTGTTGCGCTATTTCAACCCCGTGGGGGCGCATGGCTCTGCCCGGATCGGCGAAGACCCCAAGGATATCCCCAATAACCTGATGCCCTATATCGCGCAGGTCGCGGTGGGGCTGCGTCCGGCGCTGACGATCTTCGGCGATGATTACGACACGCCGGACGGCACCGGCCTGCGCGATTACATCCATGTCGTCGATCTGGCCCGCGCGCATGTCGCGGCGCTTGATTACGCGGCCCGCAGCCCCGGCGCGCGGCCTTTCAACATCGGCACCGGCCAAAGCTATAGCGTGATCGACATGCTGCGCGCGTTCGAGCGTGCCTGCGGCCAGAGGATCCCCACCGTCCAAGCCCCCCGCCGCGCAGGCGATATCGCCGCGATGCAGGCCAATCCGGCGCGCGCGCAGGCCGAACTGGGCTGGCAGGCCACGCATGATCTGGATGCGATGACCGCCAGCACCTGGGCATGGCAATCCAGCAATCCTAAGGGCTATGACGCGCCCTAGCCAGCATGGCGGCGCGTTGACCGGGCCAGCCCTGCCGCCGTCGCGCGCAAGGCCGCATCCAGCGGGCCACGCGCCCAGCGCCGCTGCCACAGGATCGCCGCCCCCGTCACCGCCAGCCAGATCAGGCACGCCACGCCAAACAGCGCCGCATTGCCCAGGGTGCCGAACAGGCCAAGCCCCCAGCCATGAAAAACAGCACCCGCCAGCACACCCTGCCCGATATAGCCGGTCAGCGGCATTGATCCCACCGGCGCCAGCAGCCCAAGATGCGGCGCAAGACGCAGCACCGCCAGGACATAAACGGCACCCAGCGCGGGCGCGCCCAGCGCAAGCGCGGCAAATCCCAGATAGGTCGGCCAGCCTGCCGGCAGATACCCCAATATCGCCGCCGCATAGATCCCATTCGCTGGCAGAGCGATGGCCAGAAGAAGCGGCAGACGCGTGGCCAGCTTGGCCTGCATCCTTTTGCCTGTGTCAAAGAAACCCAGCTTTTGCGCAGCAAGCCCAAGGCAGAACGCCCCAAAGGCCAGCGGCCCGTTGAACAGCGCAACCACCAGCAGCGTGATCGGCCAATCAGACAGCCGCTGCGCCACGCCAGCCGCAAAACTGCCGCGATATCCGTTCCCGCCCAGATCGACAGCGCCTTGTGGCATCGCGCTCGACAGCCCGTCGAGGACCCCCAACAGGCCAAAAGCCATCGCCGCCAGCGGCACCATCCATAGCGCAATCCGCCACAGGCGGTGGGGGCTGGCCTCGCGCAGGGACCATAACCCGGCACCCAGTATCGCATAGGCCAGCAGGATGTCGCCGGGAAAGACCAACAGCGCATGCGCCACGCCGAACAAGGCCAGCGCGATCAACCGCGCGCGATATTTTGGCCCCGCAGGCAGTCCCGCCCGCGCGGCCGAGGCGAGCTGCACCCCGAAACCCCATCCAAACAGGAATGAAAACAGCACAAAGAACTTGCCCTCGCACAGCAGGCTGACAAGGCCTTTGGCGACAAGGTCCAGAATCGTCTCGGGCAGGACCATCTGCGCTGCGAGGGGTTGGGCAAGATACGGCAGGTTGACGATCCCGATGCCCAGCAATGCGGCACCGCGCAGGATATCGACAGCATAGCTGCGGGTCATGGGGCGATTCCTTTGTGACACCGGCGCAGTCTAGCGGCATTGACCGGTCGGGATCGCCCCAAAAACGCAGGCGCGACGAAGCGGTCAATCCGCCCCGTCGCGCCTCGCTTTTCATCTGGCGGCGCTGGTCTTGGCGGTGGCCTTGCGCAGCAGCGCCCAAAGACGCGGACCAAAGACCGACAGCAGGGCGATCGCATAGATCACCAGCGCGATGCGGGATTCGATCAGGAACATCCAGTCACCCTGATTGATCATCAGACCACGGCGCAGCTGTTCCTCGGCCAATGGCCCAAGGATCGCACCGACCAGCGCTGGCGCCAAAGGATAACCGAACCGGCGCATCACGAAGCCGATCAAGCCAAAGCCCAGCAACAGGATCAGCGCGAAAGGCGAGCCTTGCGCACCGACGATCCCCAGCGTCGCGAAACACAGGATACCCGCGTAAAGCCACGGGCGCGGGATTGTCAGCAGTTTGACCCAGATCCCGATGAACGGCACGTTCAGCACGACCAGCATCAGGTTGGCGATGAACAGGCTGGCCACCAGCCCCCAGACCAGCTCGGCGTTGTTGGTAAACAACAGCGGGCCGGGTTGCAGCCCATATTGCTGGAACCCCGCCAGCATCATCGCCGCCGTGGCCGAGGTGGGCAGACCCAGCGTCAAAAGCGGGATCAGCGTGCCCGCGGCAGAGGCGTTATTGGCAGCCTCTGGTCCGGCGACACCTTCGATGGCGCCCAGACCTTCGTCAAATTCGCGGCGCGCTTCGCCGGTCGCCAGACGTTTTTCGGTTGTATAGGACAGAAAGGTCGGGATTTCCGCCCCGCCCGTGGGCAATGGGCCGAACAGGAACCCAAGGCCGGTGCCACGGATATAGGGGCGGATGCAGCGTTTGAAATCGGCCCAGTTCAGCCAGACAGACCCCGATACCGCCTGCGCCTTGGTCTTGTGGTTCACAGATTGCGAGGCCAGATACATCGTCTCGCCAATGGCAAAAAGACCGACAGCCACGATGGCGATCGAGATATTGTCGCTCATCTCGGGGATGCCGAAGGCAAGCCGCACCTGCCCGGTCAGCTTGTCCGTGCCGACGATGCCGATGGTCAGACCGATGAACAACGCCGTCAGCCCGCGCGACATCGACCCGCCGAAGGCCGCCGAGACGGTCATGAAGGACAAAACCATCAGCGCGAAATATTCCGCCGTGCCAAATGACAGCGCGACCATCACCATGAAAGGCGCGACAACCGCCAGACCCAGCGTCGCAAACATCCCGCCAAAGAACGACCCGAAGGCCGCCGCACCCAAGGCCTTGCCGCCCCGGCCACGTTTGGCCATGCGGTTGCCTTCGAGCGCGGTCATAATTGACGCGGTCTCCCCCGGCGTGTTCAGCAGGATCGAGGATATCGCGCCCCCATACATGCCCCCGTAATAGATGCCCGCAAACATGATCATCGACCCCGTCGCGCCAAAGGACAGGCTGACCGGCAGCAATAGCGCGACGGTCAGCGCAGGGCCGATGCCCGGCATGACGCCCACGGCGGTGCCCAGCATCACGCCCAGCAATGCGAACATCAGGTTTGAGGGTTGCGTCGCGGTCGCCAGACCCTCGAACAACAGAATGAAGGTATCCATGCGCTTACCTCAGCAAAAGATCGATGGTCTGCTCGACCGGACCGGCTGGCAGCGACAGCCCCAGCCCGTAGCGGAACAGCAGATACAGCAGCGTCGACAGCACGGCCCCGATGGCAAGGTTCAACAGCAGCGTCGCCTGCCCGAAGGCCCGCGCCGCAAAAGCAAACAAGACGGCAGAGCCCGCAATGAAACCAGTGCCGCCGTAAAGCATGAAAATCTCGATCACGATGCCGCCGACCAGCCATGACAACGCGCCGATATTCAGCGGATCACGTGCCTCGAAACCGCCGCGCCATGCCATGATCGCGGTGATCACGGCCATGACCGAAATACCCGCAGCGACCAGATAAGGCACGATCTCTGGGCCGAACTTGGCATAGGACCGACGGATCGGATAGCCGGATGCGTCATTGACGATGACCATGGCCAGCGCGAACAGCGCCCCTGCGATCAACAGCCCCGCCAGATCGCGTTTGCCGGTGCCGCGCCCGGCCTCGTCGTCGAAAGGCAGCCGAAGGTCCTCTTCGGCTGCTTGGTTTTTCGGATCGCCCGACATTACTCTGTGATACCCAGATCAGCGAGGATCGCGGTCGTCGCGCTGATCTGTTCGTCCAGATAGGCGGCGAAATCGTCACCGGCGAGGAAAGTATTCACCCAGCCCTTGGTTTCCAGTTCCGCGTTCCATGTGTCAGAGGCCGCCATCGTGCCGATCACATCCAACAGCGCGGCGCGTTCGGCATCGCTGATACCGGGGGCGGCGGCGATCATGCGCCAGTTCTGCACATCGACGTCAAAGCCCTGTTCGACAAAGGTCGGCGCGTCCAGATAGGCCTGACGTTCCGGCGCGGTGATGCCGATGACCTTCAGCGCACCGGCCTCGATCTGGCTGGAAAACTCGCTGAACCCCGACACGCCGACGCTGACCTGACCACCCAGGATCGCGGCCAACGCCTCACCACCGCCAGAATAGGGGATGTAATTGATCGCCTCGGGGGCGACACCGGCGGCCTGCGCGAATTTGCCCGCAGCGATGTGATCGACGCCACCGGCAGAACCGCCCGCCCAGGTCACGGCACCGATATCGGCGCGCAGCGCATTGGCAAGGTCTTCGGCCGTGTTGATCGGGCTGTCGGCACTGGCCACGACCACGACATATTCACCCGTCAGACGCGCCAGCGGGGTGATGTCACCCAGCGTCACGGCGCTGTCGTTGGCGATGATCGCACCGACCATCACATAGCCGCCGACGATCGTCGCCGACGCATCCCCGGTCGAGCGGTTGACGAATTGCTGCAACCCGATGGTGCCACCGGCCCCGGCCACGTTTTCAACCTGGATATTCGGCACAAGCCCTTCGCTTTGCAGCGTGGACTGGATCGTGCGCGCGGTCTGGTCCCAGCCGCCACCCGGGCCTGCCGGTGCCATGATCCGCAATTCGGACACTTGCGCCACGGCGGCAGATGCCATGACCGACGCCGCCACAAAGGCCGCGATACCAAAATTCTTCATGTTTTCCTCCCAAAAGATCTAGATGACCGCGCAAGCGCGGAGCAGAGCAAAAGGTTGTCTGGAACAGGCGCGCAACCATGGCCCATCGCCATGCGCTTGCGGTTTCCCCCCAGTCCCGGCACCTCCTATACCCGACTGCGGCAAAGCCTAGCAGCGGTTCCTGTCACCGTCCTGTCATCAGGGTGTCACGGGCGGCCTGGTGCGACGATTTCCTGCCACGTGGCCAAGAACCGGCTGCGCCGCTGCGGATCAAGCGCCACCAGCAGCACCGGCGCCAGCGCGATGGGCTGGATCACGCCGGTCCCCAGCATCGAAATACGCTCTGGCGTCCAGATGCCTGCGCTGCCCGGCATGATCGCGCCCAGCGCCGAGGGCCCCGCCCCCACCTGCTGGCCCGCAGGCGACAATGCGAAATCCACGAAAGCGCGCGCCAGATCGGGGTTCGGGGCTGTGCGGGGGATCACCATGCTGCGCGTCAGCACCAGCACATAATCATCCGGCACGATGATCCCGATAGGCGCGCCCGCTGCCTGCCGCGCAAAGGCATAGGACCCCAGGACATTATACCCAAGGATCAACTCTCCGCTGGCGACATTGTCCAGAATGGCCGGGCTTGAATCGCTTAGCCGCGCGCTGACCCGCCCAAAGGCCGCCGCCAGCCGCCAGAATTGCGATGAAATCTGCTGATCCTGCGAGGCCAGCAGATAGCCAAGCCCGCTGCGGGCTATATCATAGGTGGCGACACGCCCGGCAAAACGGGCAGGTTCTTGTTCCAGCAGCACGGCCAGGTCCAGATGGTTGCGGGGCTGCGTGCCGGGCGGCATCAGGCGCGGGTTATAGATGATCACAGCGGGTTCATAGGTAAAGCCGATCACCTCGGCGCGCCATTGCGCCCAGGCAGGCAGCGCCGCCAAACCGGGTGACGGATGGGACAGCGCATGCCCGTCATTGGCCAGTTTCATCTGCAGATCAGAGGCCGAGGAAATCAGCAGGTCAGGCGCAAAGCCCAGCGTTCCGGCCAGAAAGCCTTCGTAAAGCGCCAGGCTGTCGGTTTCGAGATAGCGGACAGCCACACCCGGCGCCCCGGCCTGAAAAGCCGCGATATAAGGCGCAAACAGCGCCGTATCCGTGGTGCCCGCAATTGCCAGCTGCTGCGTCTCGGGGCCATTGGCGGCAAAAAGCAAAGGCTCCGCCGACAGCGGCGAGGTCGCGTCCAGCGCCGTGACCAGCGCGGCGCATAACAGCACCCCGGCCACGGGGGCGCGCTTGCGCTGCGGGGCACCGGGCTGTTGTTTATCGGGCTGTTGTTTATCGACGACCGGCAAGGCCACGACAATTTCCAAACCGCCGCCCGCCCTGTCGCAGAGGGTCAGCTTGCCGCCATGGCCGGTCACAACACGCTGCGCGATCGCAAGCCCCAGCCCCGATCCGACCGTGCCGCTGGCACCGCTGCCGCGCACGAATCGTTGCAGCACACGCGCCTTGTCGGCGTCGCTGATGCCCGGCCCCCGGTCCAGCACCGCCAGCCGCACCGTGCCGTCGGTCTGGGCGGCGATGGCGACCTCGATCATGCCGGGCGCGTAGGCCAGCGCATTGTCGATCAGGTTGCGCAGCATTTCACGCAGCCCGACGCGGTCGCCCATGACCACCAGCGTATCGGTGCCCGGCCCGATCTGCGGCGTGACACGCGGGCGCAGATCAGGGTCCAGCCTGCCGACGACCTCATCCACCAGCGCGACGATGGGGATCGCGCGTATCACTGCGGTTTCCATCCGGTGGGAAATGGTGGCATCCATCAAAAGCTGGGTCACCAGATGGCTTGCCTCGACCGCCGAGGTATGAATACGCCCGACGCGCGCGCGCAATTCGGCGGCATCGGGTTCATCCAGCGCCATTTCCGATTGCGCCCGCAATGACGCCAGCGGATTGCGCACCTGATGCGCGGCCTCGGTGACCAGATCCCCCATCCGGGCGGTGGATTGTTCCAACCGGCCCATGAAATTGTTCAGCCCACCGACAAGGCGCTGCACCTCGACCGGCACCGGCACGTCCAGCGAGGACAGATCGTCAGGCCGCCGCTGCCGCAAGGCCCGGTCGATCACCGCAAGCGGCGCAAAGGCGCGCCCGATCACGATCCAGACCAGCGCCAGCGCCAGCAGCGTCAGCACAGCCACCGGCACCAGCGCGGCCCCCACGATTTCAGCCGCCAGGGCGGCGCGCGCGCCACGGGTCTCAGCAACCCTGATCGTGACCCATCCGGTGCCTTCGGCGGTCGAAATCAATCGCCCCAGCCGGACCATGCGCACCGCTTCGTCATTATGGCGGATGTCTGAAAACACCGGATCGACCGATGCGGCCAGCGGTGTCTCGGGCGCAAGATCGGCATAGCCTGTCACATGCTCGCCTTGCGGGCCAAGCACGGTATAGAATACGCGTTCCTCGCCCGAGACCATCGCGAAGGCGGCAAAGGGCATTTCGACCACCACCGCCCCGTCCTCGACCAGCACGGCGCCGGCGATCGACAGGGCGGCGGCAGATAACAGGCGGTCAAGCGCCTGATCGGCGGCGCGATTGGCGTAATCCGAAATGAAAGTCATCAGCAGCACAGCCGCCCCCAGCAGCATCGAGGCCGCCAAGATCAGGATGCGGCGGCGCAGCGATGGCGGGCTAGGTCTGCGCATCAGGCATCACCCGCGCCATATAGCCGACACCGCGCATGGTGACGACTTCGACATTGCTGGCCGCGATCTTGCGGCGCAGACGCGAGACCAGCAATTCCAGCGCATTTTCCGATCCGCCATCCTCGAGATGGGACAGCCGCGACATCAGCCTTTCGCGGGTGACGGCGCGGCCCGCCTGGGTCATCAGCGCCTCGAGCAGGCCGCATTCGCGGCGTCCAAGGTCGATCACCTGCCCGGCCTGGGTGACGATCCGATTGACCGGGTCCATCTGCAGATCGCCCAGTTGCAGGATCGAGGTGAACTGCCCGGCGGGGCGGCGCACCAGCGCGCGCAAACGCGCCTCCATTTCGCGCATGTCAAAGGGTTTGACCAGATAATCATCCGCGCCCAGGTCCAGCAGGCTGACCTTGTCGTCGATTTCCGCCCTTGCGGTGATGACCAGCACGGGCAGATCACGCTGCTGGCGTCTGATCTGGCGCAGGATCGCGATACCATCTGCCGCAGGCAGCATCAGGTCCAGAATGACCGCATCGACAGGGTCATGTTCCAGCATGGCGACGACATCATCACCGGTCCGGTTCCATGTCACGACATGGCCGGCCATCTGCAAACGCCGCTCGACGGCCTCGCCGATATCGTGGTTATCTTCGACCAAAAGAACCTTCATCCCCACTTTTGAGACCAACCGCCGCGCCAAGTAAAGTCCCAAGGGGCCACAGGATCACGCCGCCGCTGGCATCTTCGTGATGGAACGCGCCCTGCAAGACGACGTTGGCGCCCCGAATATAATGAAACGAAAGGTATCATGATGAAAACGACAGCAACGCTGACCGCCGCCATCGCGCTGATGACGGGCGCACCTGTCCTTGCGCAATCCTATGACGTCGAAACCCTGGCCGAGGGGCTGGACCAGCCTTGGGCGATGACCTTTCTGCCCGATGGCGGCGATATCCTGATGACCGCAAAGGGCGGCACTTTCCTGCTCTATGATGCGGGCAGCGGCGAGGTTTCGGCACTCGACGGCGCGCCCGATGTCAGCACGGCAGGTCAGGGGGGTTTGCTTGATGTCGCCCTTGCGCCCGATTTCGCGGATAACAACGTGATCTATATGACATGGGCGGGCAGCGTCACGGGCGGCACGACGACCCATCTGGGACGCGGCACATTGGATACAGAGGCCGGGACCGTGACCGAGATCGAAACCCTGTTTCAGGTCAGCCCCGGCATCGACAGCACCGCGCATTACGGATCGCGGATCGTGATCCATGACGGCCATATTTATATGGGCACCGGCGACCGCGCGTTCAAAGATTTCGGCCCCGACCATATCGCGCAGGACCTGTCCAGCGAGAATGGCAGCGTGATCCGCCTGAGGCTGGATGGCACGGTGCCAGATGACAACCCTTTCGTGGATACCCAAGGTGCGGCCCCCGCGATCTGGTCATATGGGCACCGCAATATCCAGGCGATGACCCTGCATCCCGACACGTCCGAGATCTGGCTGGCCGAACATGGAGAAGCCGGCGGTGACGAGATCAATATCGTCGCGCGGGGTGAAAACTTCGGTTGGCCCTTGGCGGCTTATGGTGTCGATTATCGCACCGGCGAACAATTCGCGCCCACGCATCAGGATGCCGACGGTTTCGCGGCGCCAGCCTATCATTGGGGGCCGGGGCGGGACGACCATTTCCCGCCTTCGGGGATGACCTTTTATGACGGTGACGCCTTTCCCGACTGGCAAGGGCATCTGCTGGTCGGCAATCTGTTCCAGCAATACATTGGCGTCTTTCCCGTCGATGGCGCGCAGGTATCAGACCCCGAACGCGTGCTGGACGGCGCGGGCTATCGCATCCGCGATGTCGCGGTCGGGCCAGAGGACGGCTATATCTATGTGCTGACCGATGGCGAGGATGCGCCGCTGTTGCGCCTGGTGCCCGCCCAAGGCTGACAGTGATTGCCCCGCTTTTGGGCAGATGATGATCCAACGGCGCTGCACGGCAGGGGAATGGCCTTGCCGTGCAGCATCATGCTTGACCATATCCCGCAAGCAGGCGAATTTGCCGGAACCGCACGCCATTCGGGGATGTCGGCACAGATGAAAGGATCATTCATGACGGATTACATGACCGACGCGGCGCGACGTGGGGTGCTGGCGTTATTTGCAGGGGCGCTGGTCGCCACATTGCCGCTGATGGCACAGGCACAGGAAAACACGCCGATGGACCCGCGCCTGACGACGCCGGGGTTTCTGACCGTCGGCACCGGCGATCCGGTCTATCCGCCCTGGATGCTGAACAACGATCCCGCCGGGGGCGAAGGGTTCGAGAACGGGCTGGTCTATGCGCTCGCCGCAGAGCTGGGCTTTGCGCCCGAACAGGTTGTCTGGGTCGGACAGACCTTTGATCAAACCATCGCGCCGGGGGCAAAACCCTATGATTTCGCGATCCAGCAGATTTCCGTGACCGAACCGCGCAAAGAAATCGTCAGCTTTAGCCAGGTCTATTTCCAGCCTGACAAGGCGGTGATCGCGCTGCCCGGCACCGCCGCCGAAACCGCCACCAGCTTTGCCGATCTGCGCGGTCTGCGCTGGGGCGCTGTGATCGGGACGACGGATAACGATTATCTGGTCAATATCCTCGGCGTCGATGATGCCGCGATCTATAACGAGCAGGTCGATGTATTCCAGGCGCTCCAAGCCGGCCAGATCGACGCGACCCTGGCGGCTTTGCCGACGGCCTTGTTCATGACCGCCGTGCAGGTGCCCGATGCCAGCATCGTCGCCCTTGTCCCTGCCGATGAAAACGACAATGGCCATGGGCTTTTGTTCGAATTCGGCAGCCCGCTGGTGCCTTGGGTGGACGCCGCGCTGAGCGAGATCATCGCGCGCGGCGTGGTTGATGATCTGGTCGCCACCTATCTGGTCGCCGATCCGGACCTGCCGATCATCGCGGAATGACGGATAGCAACGTCGCCGCGCCACAAGCTGCGGCCAATGATCCAGCACGGCGGGGACCACCCCCGCCGCCGCCCCGCCGTGGTTTCAACTGGAAAGAAGCGATGATCCCCGCCGCCATCGGCGGGATCAGCGTCGTGGTGGTCTTTGGGCTGATCGCCTGGGTCGTGACGTCGGCCGAACAATGGGCGCGGATCAAGCTGCAATTTTTCAGCATCGACGCGATGATCGCGGCCTTTCCGCGTGTGCTGCAAGGGTTCTGGGTGAATATGCAGGTCTGGCTGACGGTGCTGGCCTGTGTGCTGCTCTGGGCTTTGGTGCTGGCGGTCGTGCGCAGCCTGCGCGCGCCGTGGTTCGCGCCGTTTCGGTTGATGGTGGTGATCTATATCGACATTTTCCGTGGTGTGCCGGTGCTGCTGCTGGTGCTTTTGTTCGGCTTTGGCATCCCCGCGCTGAACCTGCCGGGCCTGCCCAATTCGGGCCTGTTCTGGGGTGCGGTCGCCATGGTGCTCAGCTATGCGGCCTATGTTGCGGAAATCTACCGCTCGGGCATCGACGCCGTGCATGAAGGTCAGCGCGCCGCCGCCAAATCGCTGGGGCTGAGCGAATGGCAGACGCTGCGCTATGCGATCCTGCCGCAGGCTTTGCGCAATGTGGTGCCCGCGCTGATGAATATCGTCGTGGCCTTGCAAAAGGATGTGGCGCTGCTGTCGGTGATCGGCGTGCGTGACGCAGTGCGCGAGGCGCAGATCTACACGGCTTCGACCTTCAATTATTCGTCGCTGATCGTGGCGGCGGGGCTGTTTCTGCTGGCGACCATTCCCATGGCGCGGCTGGCGGATTACCTGACAAGGCGCGACCGCGAACGTCGCCTGCAAATCGCCGGATGACCGCATGACCACCCCCATGATCGAGATCGACAGCGTCACCAAATATTTCGGTGACAAGCTGGTGCTGGACCGCGTCAGCCTGCGCATCGCCCCGCATGAGGTTGTCTGCCTGATCGGCGCGTCAGGCTCGGGCAAATCCACCCTGCTGCGCTGCGTCAACCGGCTGGTGGATCATGATTACGGCACGATCCGACTGGACGGTGTGCCGGTCGATGATCCGGCCTTCGGCAAGACCGGGCTGCAAAAACGCGTGGCGATCGTGTTTCAATCCTACAACCTGTTTCCGCATATGAATGTGCTGGACAATATCACGCTGGCCCCGCGCCGCGTGCAGGGCCAGTCGCGCGCCGAGGTCGAGGACCGCGGGCGCGAGGTGCTGGCGCGGTTCGGCATGGCAGGCTTTGCCGCATCCTATCCCGAACAATTGTCGGGCGGGCAGCAACAGCGCATCGCCATCGCGCGCGCCCTGATGACCCGCCCCGATGTTTTGCTGCTGGATGAAATCACCGCCGCGCTGGACCCTGAACTGGTGGGCGAGGTGCTGGCCATCATCCGGGGCCTGAAAGATGAGGGGATGACGATGATGATCGTCACGCATGAAATGGGGTTCGCGCGCGATTGCGCCGACCGTGTGGCCTTTCTGGATGGCGGTGTGATCCTTGAACAGGACACGCCCGACCGCCTGTTCGGCACCCCGCAAGAGCCGCGCACAAAGGCGTTTTTGCAACGGATCATCGCCTCGGGCAGGTTATGAGCTGAAAGGTGACGCGGGGCGCAAGCTTTGCGTGCAGCCCGCAACGGAACCTGTTATCGGAAACCATGCTGCGATTTTTCGACATGTTCGGCCGGTCCTCGGACCTGACGGCGCTTGACGCGGCGCTTAGGGCGGCGGGGCTGCATCCGCTGCTGATCCCAGAACCGGTCAAGCTGACAATCCTGCAACTGCGCCGCAAACATGCGGCGCTGACCGACAAGACCATGGCCGATGCCGCACAGCTGTTGGCCTATTGCGTGCTGGAACAGGCGCAATTCGTGGCCGTCAACGGCCCCGATGCCGCCGCCCATGCCGATCAGCGCATCACTGCCGCAATCGCGGGCGAGGCTGCCTTTGACGAAAAACTGATCCTGCTGGCCTTGCATTCGGGCGTGATCTCGCAAGACATGGCGGAAAGGTTCGACATCGCCAATGACGAACCGGCTGCCGGGGTCTAGCGGCGGTCTAATAAAGCCCTGCAAACCGCGCTGGCGCGAGCGATGGCAGCACCCGGATCGTGGTGCCATGCTGCACCCTTTCATGCAGATCGATCACATCATGATCCAGCAACCGCACGCAGCCCGACGATACCGCCTGCCCCAGATATTCCGGCTCGCAGGCGCCATGAATCCGGTAAAGCGTATCCTCGCCATTCTGGAACAGATACAGCGCCCGCGCGCCCAGCGGATTGCCCGGCCCCGGCGCCATGCCGCCATTGGCGACGGAATAGGGTGCCAGCTCCGGCTGGCGGGCGATCATCTGGTCAGGCGCGCGCCAGCGGGGCCAGCTGCGGCAGAATTGCAGGCGGGCGTCGCCGCTCCATGCAAAAGCATCGGCACCGGTGCCAGCCCCATAGCGCATCGCGCGGCCGTTCTGGCCCACCAGATGCAGAAAGCCCGCATCGGGATCGACGATGATCGTGCCGGGCGGGTCATGTGGAAAGGGATTGTCCACCTCTTGCCGCCACAGATGCGGCGGCACGACATTTTCGGGCAGGGCGGGGATCGGGAAAGGTTCATCCGTGATCGCGCCGTAATGCGCGGGCAGCGGCGGCATCACCGGCGCTTGCGGTGGGATACGGGGGGATAGCGGCGGGGCCATATCGCGCGCGGGCAACCCGCAGGCAGAAAGCCCCAGCGCCGCGCCTCCGGCAAGAAAGCTGCGTCGTTTCAACATATGTCTGGTCCTTGGTGGCTGAAATTCGGGATCGCCACGCAGCAGCGCGGCAGCGAAGATCAGCCTTGGCGCGGCGGGTCCAGAAAGCCGCCGGTCGTCACCCCTTTGGGCAAGGTGATCGCAGCCATGAACAGCGCGTCACGTTCTTGCAGATCGCCGCTGATCGCCGCGCGCCCCTGCGCGATGATCGCCGCGAAACAGGGCGCGCCGGTCAGGATCGCCACACGGCAGCGTTTTTGCTTGGCCGTAACATGCACGGCCGCATCCGACGCTTGCGTGATTTCACTGCTGGCAGGAACCACGCTGAACAAGGCCTGCGGCGCGGCCGCTTGCGCCAAGGCACCCCAGGGCAGGATGACGGCGATCAGGCTATAGATCAGAAGATTACGAAACAGCTGCATATCGATTGTCTAGCCATTTTCAGCCCCGACAACAACGCGCATCATCAGCTTTGCGCGAGGCGCGGCAGGCGATGGCTTGCAGAATTGCGCTTTGTCTTATTGTGGCATCTTTCTGGCGATCACAGGCCCCGTGCCGCGCGACAGGGTCAAGGCGAACATCTGGGGCGTGAAGGCAAAGGCCAGCGTCACCGACAAGGCGACGCCACCAGCGACCGACATGGCGAAAGGCGGCCAGAACCCGCCGCCCGCCACGATCAACGGCAGGAACCCACCGAACGTCGTGATCGTGGTCGAGGTGATATGCCGCGCCGATCCGGCCACCACATCGACCATCGCCGCGCGGTCACCGGCGCGTGCGCCCGCATCCTCTTGCAGTCCCGACAGCACGATCAGCGCGGCATTGATCGATACGCCGATCGACCCGATCACCCCGATGATCGCGGTGATCCCGAACGGATAATTGAACACCGCCAGCGCCAGCATCGACAGCCCCGCCGACAAAAAGGCCACTGTAAAAGCGATCAGCGTCAGGCGGAAGGAATTGAACGTCACCACCACCACTGCGATCGACAGGGTGATGATCAGCCCCAAAGGGGCGATCAGCGCCTGCACCGTGCTGTCGCGCGCATCGGAATCGCCACCGGTTTCCAGCCGGACCCCCTGCGGTAGGGTAAAACCGCCCGCGTCAAGCAACGCCATCGCCTCGGCCAGTGCCACGGCAGGCAAAACGCCCGGCATCAAAAAGGCCTGCACATTATTGATCCTCTCGCCATTGCGGCGGGTGATCGTGCTTTCGGATGGCTCCATCCGCAGGCTGCCCAGCGTCGACAGGGGCACGGCGGGAAACTGGCCCGCCGCCGCGATCCGGGCCGCACCGGGTGGCAGGATCGGCATATCGCCGATGGCCACCGGATCACCGCGCAGCCCTGCGCCAAGGCGGACACGGACCGGCAATTCCTCGGTCCCTTCCAGCAGCGATCCGCCGGTGACGCCTTCCAGCCCGGCCTCCATCTGGCGGGCGATCTGGCCAAGGTCGAGCCCCAGCAGACGGGCGCGCGCCTCATCCACGTTCAGCGTCAGCTTGGGGGTGCCGCCTGCCACGCCAGTGCGCACCACGGCCACGGAAGATACCGCAGCCAGCCGCGCGCGCAGATCATCGCCCGCAAGGCGCAGCGCGTCGATTTCCTGCCCGACAAGGCGCAATTCCAGCGGCGCATTGACCGGCGGCCCTTGGGTCAGGCCACGGATCACGAACCGCGCTTGCAGGAATTGCGGCGGCAGCGCGGATTGCAGGCTTTCCAGCAGCCGCTGGGTCGCGGCGGGCGATGCGGTGCGGATCAGCGCCTCGGCAAAGGCCGGCGCCTGATCGCGGCCCCCGACCATGTTGTAATAAAACGCAGGCGCGGACCGGCCCACCACCCAAGCCACGTCGCGGATGTCGTCCTCGGCCGCCAGCACCGCATCAACGGCGCGCACCACCCGCAGCGTTTCACCGATGCCGGTGCCACGGGGCATATCAAGCTCGATATGAAACTGGTCGCGGTCCACACCGGGAAAGAATTGCGGGGTCAGGCCGGGCAGGGATAAAAACCCCAGCACCGGCAGGATCAGCGACAGCGCGACACTCCGCCACGGGTTAGCCAGCGAGAGGGCCATCGCCGCGCGAAAGCCGCGCATCAACAGACCGGGACGCGGCGCAACACCGTCGCGCGCCACCAGCCAATGCCCGGCAATCGCGGGGGTGATCGTGATGGCAACGATAAAGGACCAGCCCAGCATGACGATCACGGCAATCGCAATCGACCCCATGAAATCCCCCGCAGGCCCCGGCAGCAAGAGCAGCGGCATGAACGACAGGATCGTCGTGACGGTCGAGGCCGCCAGCGGCATCGTCAGCCGGCGCACCGATCCTGCAACAGCCGCCAGCCGCGACAGCCCGGCACGCAGGCGTTTGCCGACCTCGTCGGTCATGACGATGGCGGCATCGACCAGCAGGCCAAGCGCCACGATCAATCCGGTCACGCTCATCTGATGGATCGGCACGGCCAGCGCGTTCAGCGTCGCAACCGAGGCCAGCGTCACCACCGGCAGCACCATCGCCACGATCAGCGCAGAGCGTGCGCCCAAGGTGACGAACAGCACCGCAACCACAAGAGCCACGCCGATGGCCATATTCGTGCCGACCTCGGCCAGCCGGTCGGATGTATAGCGGCTTTGGTCAAAGACAGTGTCGATGGCCAGCCCCCAAGGCAGATTATCGGCCTGTGTCGCCACGGCCGCGCGGATGGCGGCCATCCAGCGGTCGACCTGCAAACCCTCGCTGAGCTTGGCCGAGACAAGGATCGCCGGACGGCCCTGAAACAAAGCCGCCTCGGCCATCGGCGCGCGCGGGCCGCGGGTGATCTCGGCCACATCGCCCAGCAAGGTGACGCGGCCTTGCGCATCCTCGCGCAGCACAACCGCGCGCAGACGGTCCAGCGAGGTGATCTCGCCGGTGATGCCCAGCACCAGATCGGTGACATCGCCGCGCAACCGCCCGGCCTGCACCTTGGCATCGGCGGCGCGGATGGCGGCAGAGACCTGATCTGCCGTCATGCCCAGCGCGGCGATCCGGTCGGGAGCAAGGGTGACCAGCACTTCTTCTTCGGGCAGGCCATGCAGATCGACCATGGCGGTGCCCGGCATGCGGCGCAGATGATCCGCCAGCGCCTCGGCCTCGCGCGCCGCGCGGGTCAGGCTGAAACCATCCGGCATGGTCAGCGCAAAGATCGCAGCATAGCCGCCCGCGCCGTCACTGTCGAAAGCCGGTTCGCGCACGCCGGCGGGGAAATCGCGCTGCGCATCGGCGACGGAATCGCGGACCTGCGCCCAGATCTGTTCGATCGCTGCGGGCGGGATCGTTTCCACCAATTCAACCGCGATGACCGATATGCCCGTGGCCGAGGTCGAGGCGATTTCGGCAATCTCGGGGATGGTTCGCAATTCGGTTTCGATCTTGGCGGTGACCAGCGCCTCGACCCGCGCGGGGTCGGCGCCGGGGAAAACGGTCGTGACGGTGGCAAAGATATTGGTGATGGTCGGGTCTTCCTGCCGCCCGATGGACACCAGCGCAGAGGCCCCCGCCGACAGGATCACCAACAGCGCCAACATCACAAGACGGGGCTGGCGAAAGAACAGCGTATCCATGCCGGTCACCCTTGCGGACCTGCTGCAAGCTGCACGATCTGGCCGGGGGCGACACGATCCGGCGCTTGCGCCACGATCCGCGCGCCTGCTGGCAACTGGCCCCGCAGATAGACCTGCGCGCCATCGGCATGGATCACCTCGACCGCGGCAGAGACGATCCGCGCACCATCCGGCACCGGGTCCAGCGCCATGACCGACCAGCTGCCGCGCGCGCCTTCGCGCAGGGCGGATAAAGGGGCCCAGAACCCCGGTTCCGGCACGACCTGCGCCAGCACCAGCGCCACGGTATCGCCCAGCACAGGGCCAAGACCGGCAGGCAGCGTCACAACCACAGACCGGCTGCGGGTGCCGGGGTCCAGATCGGGCCTGATCTGGCGGATCCGCGCCTGATGGGTCGCGCCCCCGATCTCCAGCGTGACGCTTTGGCCAACCCGCAATCTTGCCGCAAGATCCGGCGGCAAGCCGACCCGCGCCTGCGCAGGGCCTGCATCAAACAGCACCAGCAGGTTCTGCCCCGCAGCCACAGTCTGCCCCGGATCGGCAAGGCGCGCGCCGATCCGCGCGGCAAAAGGGGCGGTCAGCACCGATTTGGCGATCTGCACATCGACACCGGCGATCCGCGCATGCGCCGCCGCAATCCCGGCCTGCGCCCGCGCAAGCGCAAGGCGCGCATCATCCTGTGCCGCCACCGAGCGAAACCCGCTTTCCAGCAAGGCATCGGCGCGCGACAAGGTCAGCTGCGCCAATTCCGCATCGGCGACAAGTGCGGCCAGTTCCGCCTCTAGCGCGGCGCGCTGCGGGACCAGCGCGCTGGTGTCCAGCCGTGCCAGCGGAACACCTTTTGCAACGATATCGCCCTCATCCACCAGCATCTCGGTCACGCGACCGCCCAACTCGAAGCCCAGATCAATCCGGGCGGCGGCCTCGATCTGGCCGGTGAAGCGGCGGGTGACGCGATAGCTGTCGGCGATCTCGATCTGCAACACCTCTACCGTGGATACAGGTGCCACCGCGACCGCACCCGCATCGCCCTGCGCCGCGATCAGCGCGAAACCGGCATAGACCGTGGCCCCCGCCCCGCCAAAGACCGCAAGCGTCAGACCCAGCGTCATGACCCGGCGCAGGGTCGATGTCACAGATTGCGTCATGGTCCAGCCCTTTTAAGTTAGCACCGCTTACATAAGTGAGAATCACTCACTTTCGCAAGAGGTTTTCAAAAGCGCCAAAATCAGGGATGGTCGCGCGGAGGGCCTGTTGCCTCTGGATGTAAGTAATGCTAACTTTTCGCGCGCCCCAAACTTTGCTTGCCCCAGACCTTGCTTGCCCCAGACGACAGAAAGGCTGCTGATCATGTCAGATGACCGGCGACGGCCCGAAACAACCGGCGCTGCCAGATCCGCCTATCACCACGGCGACCTGCGGGCGCAATTGATCGCCGCCGTGCGCGATCTGGTCGAAACGCATGGTCCCGACGGGTTTTCCGTGGCCGAGGCCGCGCGGCGTGCCGGCGTCAGTTCGGCCGCACCTTACAAACATTTCAAGGATCGCGACGAAATCCTGCGCGGCGTCGCCAGCGAGGCGATGGACAGGCTGCATGCCGCGATGGCCAGCGCCGCGGCACCCCATGCCGCAGGCTCGCTGGATGCGGTGGCGGCCATCGGGCAGGCCTATGTCGATTTCGCAAGGGCGCAACCGGGGGTGTTCCGGCTGGTCTTTGGCCTGACAGAGGGCCATGAAAACGCCCCCGACCTTCAGCAAAAGGGTGCCGAATGTTTTGGCGTCGTGGTGACACATGTCGCCGCCCGCAAGAACCGGACCGTCGATCACCCCGAGGTGCTGCGCTGCGCCTATCTGCTGTGGTCCTGCGTCCATGGCCATTCCTTCCTGTCCATCGACATGAAGAACAAGGATGTCGGGGCCGATATCGACGATCATGATTTCATGATGCGCATCAGCCGCGCGATCCTGTCCGAATAGCGAAATCCGGCATCCGTCCGGAACGGGACCGGCCCTGTCGCGTTATCCGCCTGCACCAACAGGCCGGGACGGGACAGATGGCACAGCAGCGCTGGATCAGAACAGAAATTTTGCTGCTGATAGCGGGGCTTTTGCTGATCGTCTATCTGTTGGGCAATGTGCTGTTGCTGGTTTTGGCAGCGATCATTCTGGCTATCGGATTTGATGGCGCGACCAAGGCGATCATGCGCAAATCGGGCCTTGCGCATGGCTGGGCGCTGGCAGCCGTGGGCATCGGGCTGTTGAGCATCATCGCCGCCGCGATCGGCCTGACAGCGACACGGCTGGCCCAGCAATTCCGAGAACTGGCGCAAACCATCGTGGCCACAGCACAGAGATTGCAGAACTGGCTGCAAGACATCGGGATTCTTGATTTTGTGGATAACATCGATGGCTCTGGTGACAGTCTGACCGGTGCGGCGGGCAATCTTATGGGCCAGATGATGACCATGGGCATGTCCGTCGTCGGCGCCATCAGCAGCCTTTTGTTCCTGATCGTGCTGGCGTTCTTTCTGGCGGCCGATCCGGGGCTGTATCGCCGGGGCGTGCTGCGCCTGATCCCGCCGGGCGGGCGCGACCCGGTCGCCGACACATTCGCGGCCATCAGCCATGCGGTGCGCTGGTGGTTTCTGGGGCAGCTTGTGTCAATGGCCTTTCTGGGCACGACCGTCGGGCTGGGCCTGTTCTTGCTGGGGGTCGATCTGTGGTTCGCGCTGGCGGTGCTGACGGCGCTGGTGACCTTTGTGCCCTTTATCGGGCCGCTGATCGCGACCGTGCCGATTGTCGCCGTCAGCTTTACCGAAAGCACCCAAACCGGGTTGATCGTGCTGGCGGGCTATATCGTCATCGAGAATATCGAGGGCAATGTCGTCACACCGATGATCCAGCAGCGCGCGGTAAACCTGCCACCAGCGCTGCTGATCGGGCTGCAAGTGCTGTTGGGCGTCGTGTTCGGCGCGATTGGCCTGATCCTGGCCGCGCCTTTGACGGTGATGACGATGGTCGCGGTGCAAAAGCTCTGGGTTGAACATATGCTGGGCGAAAAGGTCACCTGACCAGCGCGTCGATCCGCTGGCGCAGCAAGGCCAGACCGGCTTGCAACGTCATGGCCGCCGCGTGCTGGGTTTCAGCCTCGACATAGCAGCGCAATTCGGGGGCATTGCCGGACGGGCGCAGATGCAGGCAGCGGCCATCGGCGCAGGCGATCCGCAGCCCATCTGTCAGATCGACGCCAGCTTCGACCAGGCCAAGGGCGGCCAGAAAGGTCGCGCGCGCCGGGGCGTCCTGCGTCAGCCAGCCGACCAAAGCGGCCGAGATATCGGTCGGAACCGCGCATAACCGGTCGGCGGCGGTAAACCGTGCAGGCTGCGCCGCCACCAGCTGCGACACCGGCGCGCCCTTGCTGGCGGCCAGCACCGCCAAGATCGGCAGCATCGCGTCGCGGGTCATCAGGGCGGCCAGCGGACCCTTTGGTCCCTGCGCGTCAAAACCCAGCAGAAACCCGCCATTGGCCTCGTATCCGACCACAGCGCCACCCAGCGCCTGCATCCCCGCAATCACATGCGGCGACCCGATCCGCGTGCGCAGCACCCGCGCGAACCCAAGCCTATCCGCACCGCTATTGGACGAGACCGGCGTCACCAGATGCTGCGCGGCCAGAAAAGCTGCGGTGATCTGGCCCATGATATCGCCCGGAATGATCTGTCCGGCTTCATCCGCCATCAGCGGGCGGTCACCATCGCCATCGGTGGACAGGATCGCCGCCAGATCGTGATCACGCGCCCAATTGGCAAGGCGGGCCTTGGTCTGGGGATCGACCGCCTCGGTATCGACAGGGACGAAATCGGCGGAATGCCCCAAGGTCACGACCTCTGCGCCAAGTTCGGTCAAAAGCGCTGCCATCAGGTCGCGGCCCACCGCGCTATGGGCATAAAGCCCCAGACGCAGCCCTGACAGGCTGGTGCCGAACGCGGCAATATAGCGTGCGCAATAGCCCTGCCCGACGTCCATGAACTGCGGCTGTGGCCCTGACAAAACCCTGCGGGAAGCCCCCAAGCCTGTCAGGATCGCGGCCTCTTGGTCCTTGGTGATCTCGCCCGCGGGGGTGTAGAATTTCAAGCCATTGCGATCGGCGGGAATATGGCTGCCCGTCACCATGACCGCCGCCGCCCCCGCCTGCATCGCGGCCAGCGCCAGCGCAGGCGTCGGCACAGGACCGCATCGCGTGACGGCAAGCCCTGCCGCCTGACCGGCCTGCGCCACCACCGCTGCCAAAGCGGGCGAGGATTGCCGCAGATCATGCGCCACAAACAGGCCATTGCCCATCGGGCAGCTCGCGGCAAAGGCGGTCACATAATCACTGACAAGCGCCGGTGTCAGGTCGGTGACAAGGCCGCGCAGCCCGCTGGTGCCGAATTGGGGGGGCATGACCTCTCCTGCTGTGGTTGTGCCGTTCTAGCGCGGGGCGTGATCAGAGGCAATTGAACGAAATGCGCGACAAGAACCATTGTGCTGCCGCAATTCAGCCATGTGGCGGACCGCGACATCCACGAGCCTGCATGGATCGACAAGGCCAGTCCTGGGGGGGATTGAAGATGTCCACAATCGTGCCGGTCAGATATCTGACCACGCCTGACGAATCCACATGGTCGCGGATCATTGATCTGGACATTATCCGCCTTGACGGGACCGACAATCTTGTCGGGATCACCCGTTTCGACGGGGCGCTGCAAAGCTGGGACATCAGCGATCCGATCATCGACACCGGGGCCTTGCATAGGCTGCAAGGCGGCGATGTGGCGGGCGGCGGCGGGTCTGTGCTGACGCTTGATACCGCGGCGGGGCCGGTGCTGTTGACCGGCGGTGGCGCGGATGGTGCTTTTCAGCAAATCAGCCTGACAGGCGGCGCATGGCAGGTGATCGACAGCCTGCCGATCTTTGCGGGTTTCCGCCCCGATCTGGTGGTGCATCAGGGGGGCGCGCAATTCGTCTATGGCGGCCTTGCCGACGCGGCGGGGATCGCGGGCTGGCACTTTGACGCGGGCGGCACTTTCATCGGCCCGCTGGCGACCATCACGACCGGCGGAAAGGTCCATGCGATCACCTCTGCCGATGGGTTTGTCTATAGCGTGGATGCGACCAACCGGCTGACCGGCTGGCAGGTCGATGCCACCGGCGGCCTGTCGGAAATCACGGCATTGACGGCGGAAAGCGGGCTGTGGATCGCCGATGCCACCGCGCTGCAAACAAGTGTCGTCGCCGGGGTGACCTATCTTGTGATGGCGGCGGCAGGCAGCAGCAGCCTGACCGTGATCGAGGTCGGCGCGCAGGGCGCATTGACGATCCGCGACCATGTGATGGACACGTTGCAGACCCGTTTTGGCGGGGCCACCGCGCTGGATATCGTGACCGAAGGCGGGCGCAGCTATGTCATCGCGGGCGGCGCGGATGACGGCATATCCGTCTTTGCGCTGTTGCCCGGCGGACAATTGGTGGCGCTGGCCCATATCGCGGATACCACAGAGATCGGGCTGGATAATGTCAGCGCCATTGCCGCGCGCAGCGCCGAGGACCGGCTGGATATTTTCGTCGCAAGCAGCAGCGAGACAGGGATCACGCAATTGCGGCTCGACACCGGCGGGGCGGGGATCACGGCGACAGCGACGCTTGCAGGCGGGCTGCTAAGCGGCACAGGGGGCGATGATATCCTGCTGGGCGGGGCTGGTGATGACCTCATCTTGGGCGGCGCGGGCCATGATATCCTGCGCGACGGGGCCGGAGAGGATATTTTGACGGGCGGGCCGGGGGCGGATGTGTTCATCCTGGTGGCCGACGGGCAAACCGATACGATCACCGATTTCACCCTGGGCGAGGATCGGCTGGACCTGTCGCTCTGGCCGATGCTGCGCGACATCAGCCAGCTGACCATGGCGATCACCCCCACCGGGTTCATCATCCGCTATGGCGATGAGGATCTGATCATCCACAGCGCCGATGGCAATCCGATCGATTACCGGCTGTTGAGCAATGCCGATGTGCTGGGCGGGATGCGCCTGCCCGGCACGCTTAGCCCCGGCTTTCCGGGACCAGAGACGCCACCACCCGCGCTGACACCGACACCGCCGGACATTGCGCCTGATCAAGGTGACCCGTTTTCGATGCAGGCCGCAAAGCGGGCCTTGGTCGATAGCAAGATCACCGATCTGCGCAGCGCCTTGCAAAACCAGCCCGCCGCGCCCCCTAGCTCTGACAAGGTCGTGACGGGCACCCAAGGCAATGATGTGCTGATCGGCGGGGCGGGGGCAGATGTGTTCATCTTCAACCACGGCCGAGACGTGATTGCCGATTTCGAACAGGGCATCGACCGGATCATCCTGGATGCGCGGCTTTGGACCGGGCTGACCTCGGCCGCCGATTTGCTGCTGGTCTATGGCCGACAGGACGGCGCGCGGGTGACCATTGATTTCGGCAATAATGATATCCTGATGATCGACGGGGTGACGGATTACGCCACCCTCGCCAATGATATCGCGCTGTTCTGACGCTAATTCGTCAGCGACTGAAAGGTCGAGGCCAGGCGCACAAAGGTCAATGCCGGGACCAGCGCGCTTTCAGTGCCATAGATCAGATCGCCGTCCTGCACCATGAACTTGCCCGCCGAAAACAGGCCATCCGCCGTTGTCAGATCAATCGTGAACACGACCCGTTCCTGCGGCGGGCCGGACAGGCCGTCGCGCACTTCGGCAAGGTCATATTCGCGCAGGATCAAGATCCCCTTGGGATTGGCCGTGGTGGCCGAGACCCCACCGATCAGCGCCAGCGCCTGCAAGGCGGACAGATCTGCGGTCGGAAAGTCGAATTGCGACTGCGCACCCGTGGCCCCCAGCGCCAGGAATTTGCGGTCATCCGGCACGATCAGGACCCGGTCGCCGCCCTGCACCGCGATATCAAGCGCCGGCTCTTCCAGCAGCCGCTCAAGAGGGATGCCGTAAACAATGCCACCGCGCGTCAGCCGGACCTGCGGATTGACATAGGTCGGGTTCGCACCGCCAGCCAGCGACAAAAGATCAAGCAGTCTGAAATCGCGGTCCGGGATCTGGTAAATGCCAGTCGCGCCGACACCGCCGGTCAGATTGGCGGAATTTCCACGCCCCGGCTGGACGACCAGCTGCACCTGCGCCGACGGGATCGTGCGCACCAATTCTTCCTCGATCCGGGCGCGGGCCGTATCGGGGGCCATGCCCGCGACGGTCAATTCGCCGATATATGGCACGAAAATGCGCCCGCTCGCGCTGACCTGCGCTTGTTGCAAGGGCGTCGCGCGCTGGCCTACCCCCGCCAAAAGCGAGTTTTGTTCAGCATCCCAGATCGTCAATTGGATGGAATCGCCCGGCGCGATCAGCAAGGATGCGGGCTGTTGGGACGCGGGCAACCAAGGCAGCTGCGACAGATTGCGGTCAGGCCAGGCCAGCAGCATCGGCAGGCGCGCGCTATTGACCTCGTAGACCGTGAAATCATAGGCGGGGGTTTCGCCATCCGCCGCGATATTCGCATTGGCGGCGGCCAGAACCTCGGACTGGAACCCCGCTCCGCGGGGCAGGCTACAGCCCGCAATAAACAAACATGCCGAAACGGCAACCATACGCTGAAAAACCACAACCACTGCCCTTTGTATTATTTTTGGGCAATTTATGCAGAAAATCAGCCAACCGACAATATCGTCTGGATAAAAGCCAAGAAACGGTGGTGTGGCGGCAACAGGGACGACGATCAGAAACCAGTTAGAAATCGATCGCGATGCCCTTTTTTTCCCAATCGCCATAGCGCACGGGTTCTGGCCCGTCGCGCCCGCCCAATTCAGGCGGCAGGTCAAGTTTCGCAGCCTTGCGGCGTTCGGCGGCTTCGGCCAAGGCGCGTTGGGCGGCGGGGGGCAGGTCTTTGGGGGCGTCTTGGGGCATGGCGCTGTCCTTGTCGGCGGTCATGCTTTGATATACGCCGCCCTCACCCAGCTTCAAGAGTTTACCCATGGACCAATCCGGCCTGCTGCCGCGCCGCAGCGCCCATCACCTGCTGATGCAGATCACCACCGAGGGCCGCCTGATGGCCGAATTGATCGCAGGCGGTGCGCTGGCGCAGCTGGCGCCTGACGACCGCGCGCGTGCGCAGCGGCTGGCTACGGATGCGCTGCGCGGGCTGGACCGGGCCGACCGGATGCTGAAACCCTATCTGAAAAAACCGCCCGGTGATCATGTGATGAACGCGCTGCGGCTGGGGCTGATCGAATTGATGCAGGGCGAGGCCGCATATGGCGTGGTGAACGCCTATGTCGAAATCGTCGCGCGCAACAAACGCAGCCAGACGATGAAAGGGCTGGTCAATGCCGTCCTGCGCCGTATCGCGGATGAGGGGCCAGAGGCTTGGGCCAAACGCCCCGTCCCGCTGACCCCCGGTTGGCTGCGTCAACCGCTGGTCGCCGCTTGGGGCCGTGATGCCGTGGCAGGGATGGAATCCGCGCATTTCGCAGGCGCGCCGCTGGATCTGACCACGAAAGGCGATCCCGCAGCCTTGGCCGCCGCTTTGGGCGGCGTGGTGCTGCCGAATGGCACATTGCGGCTGGCGCAGGCGGGACAGGTGTCCGGCCTTGCCGGCTATGACGCGGGCGATTGGTGGGTGCAGGATGCCGCCGCCGCGATACCCGTCAAATTGCTGGGCGATGTGACCGGCCTGCGGGTGCTGGATCTTTGTGCCGCACCGGGTGGCAAGACCTTGCAGCTGGCAGCCGGTGGTGCCGATGTCACCGCTGTCGATCTGTCGGAAAAGCGGATGACGCGGCTGACCGAGAATCTGGCCCGCACCGGGCTGGCCGCCCAAACGCTGGTCAGCGATGCTTTTGCTGTGACCGCAGGCGGCTATGACGCCGTTCTGCTGGATGCGCCCTGTTCGGCGACCGGCACGATCCGGCGGCATCCCGATCTGCCCTATGCCAAGGACGGGTCGGAATTCGGCGCGCTGATCGCCCAGCAAGAGGCGCTGATCGACCATGCATTGACCTTGCTGCGCCCCGGCGGACGGCTGGTCTATTGCACCTGTTCGCTGTTGCCCGACGAAGGCGAGGTGCAGATCGAAGAGGCGCTGGCCCGCCACCCCGGCCTGCGCGTCCTGCCGCCCGCGATGGCCGGTCTGGACCCCGCTTGGATCACCGAAGAAGCCGGGCTGCGCCTGCGTCCGGATTATTGGCCCGATCAGGGCGGCATGGATGGGTTCTATATCGCCGTGCTGACAAAGCCCGCGTGACTTGACCCGCAGCCTTTCCTATGGTCCGCATGACCCGGGCTGACCAGCCTGCAACATTGGACCGCAGTTGATGGCAAAGCATCCTACATGGCGGGGCCGCATCGCGGCATATGGTGACCGGCACCATGCAAGACGGGCCGGACGCGCCAGCGTGACCACGCAGTTCACGCAGCCCCCCGAACCGCGCCAGATCGGATCGCCCATCAGCGGCCAGCATCTGGTGGCAGGCAAGTTTCTGGTGCTGGGGGTGCGGGTCAGCGCGCCAGAGCTTGCGATCTGGGACCTTGCTCCGCAACGCGCCGATGTCATGGCCGAGGTGCACCGCTGCGACTGGCTGGCCGATCTGGCCGCGCTCGGCGATGCGCCCGCGCGGGCCAAGGCGCAAGATTGGGTGCAGGACTGGATCAGCCGGTTCGGCGCGGGCAACGGGCCGGGCTGGCAGGTGGGGATCACCGCGCGGCGCTTGGACCATTGGACCCGCCACAGCGATTTTCTGCTGCGCAAACAAGACCCGGCCGCAAAAGCCGCTTTCATGCAAAGCCTTGCGCGCCAAGCGCTGTTCCTGACCCGGCGCTGGCAGCGCGCCGGGGATGACATCGGCATATTGGCGCGCATGATCCATCTGGGGCTGATGCTGAAGGGCATGGCAGGACCGGTGGATCAGATCACCGGCGCGCTGGCAGCGGCCTGCAGCACGCAGGTCGATGCCCAAGGCGGGATCGCATCGCGCAATCCCGCACAGCTGGCGGCGGTGCTGTCGGATCTGGTGGATAGCCGGGATATCCTGAGCGTCTGCAACCGGTCCGTCCCCACCGAGATCACGGATGCCATCGCCCGGATCGTGCCGGTGCTGCGCGGCTTGCGGCATGCCGATGGCGGGCTGGCGCGGTTTCATGGCGGTGGTCGTGGCGCGGCAGGCCAGCTTGACGCGGCCTTGGCGGGGTCCGGGGTCAAGACCCCGGCCACGGGCCAGACAGCCATGGGATTCGCCCGGCTGACCGGCGGGCGCAGCACGCTGATCATTGATGCGGCAGCACCGCCCACAGGGGCCGCATCGCGCGACGCCCATGCCAGCACCTTGGGGTTCGAGCTGACCTCGGGTCGCCGCCCCTTGATCGTGAATTGCGGATCGGGCGCGCGCTTCGGCGATGATTGGCGCCGCGCCAGCCGCGCAACGCCCAGCCATGCGACGCTGGGTCTTGACGGGCTGTCGTCGTCAGATCTGGGCGACGCATCCGACGATTGGCTGACCGGCGTCCCCAGCCTTGTGCGCGCCGAGACCCGCAGCGATGACAGCGGCGCAAGGCTAGAGCTGTCGCATAACGGCTATCAGCCGACCCATGGCCTGACCCATGCCCGCCTGCTGCATCTCTCTCTCGACGGGCGCAGCCTGACCGGCGAAGACCTGCTGACCACCCTGTCGCCCGAGGATGAAACCCGCTTTGACCACGTCTTTGACCAGAGCCTGCGCGCCGGTATCCGCTTTGCGATCCGGTTCCACCTGCATCCTGATGTGACCTGCACGGCCAATAGCGACGGGTCGATGGTGTCTCTTGGGCTGAAATCAGGCGAGATTTGGGTCTTCAGGCACGACAGCGCCGCCCAATTATCAATCAACCCGTCGGTTTATCTGGAAAACGGGCAATTAAAACCGCGTGCCGCGCAACAGGTGGTTTTATCCGGCAGCGCTTTGCCCTATGCGACACGCGTCCGGTGGTCGCTTGCCAAGGCCGATGATACCCCGCTTGCGGTGCGTGATCTGGCCTTTGAAGCCCCGCTTGGCACCGCTGAATGATCTTGAGGACCTGATGACCGACCTTGCACCTTTGCGCCGCGCGCTGATTTCCGTTTCCGACAAGACCGGGCTGACCGAACTGGGCCATGCGCTGGCCGCGCGGGGTGTCGAGCTTTTGTCCACCGGCGGCACTGCCAAGGCGCTGCGCGATGCCGGGCTTGCGGTGCGCGATGTGTCCGATTTCACCGGTTTTCCCGAAATGATGGATGGGCGGGTCAAGACGCTGCATCCGGTGGTGCATGGCGGCTTGCTGGCCCGGCGCGACCTTGAAAGCCACCGTGACGCGATGGTCGAACATAATATCGGCCCCATAGATCTGTTGGTCGTGAACCTTTATCCTTTCGAGGAAACAGTCGCCAAAGGCGCCGATTTCGACACCTGCATCGAAAACATCGATATCGGCGGGCCGGCGATGATCCGCTCTGCCGCGAAAAACCATGCTTTTGTCGCGGTGGTCACCGATGTGCAGGATTATGATCTGCTGCTGGCGGATATGGATGCCAATGCGGGCCAGACCACTTTGGCGCTGCGCCAGCGCCTTGCCCAAACCGCCTATGCGCGCACCGCCGCCTATGACACGGCTGTCAGCACATGGATGGCAGGGGCCATTGGTGACACGACACCGCGCCGCCGGTCGTTCGCTGGCACCTATAAGCAAACCATGCGTTATGGCGAAAACAGCCATCAGGCGGCGGCCTTTTACACCGACGGCACAGGTCGCCCCGGTGTGGCGACGGCGGTGCAGCATCAGGGCAAGGAATTGTCCTATAACAACATCAACGACACCGATGCCGCATTTGAATTGGTGGCGGAATTCGCCCCTGCGGATGGCCCTGCCGTGGCGATCATCAAACACGCCAACCCCTGCGGCGTGGCGCGCGGCGCGACATTGCTGGAGGCCTATCAAAACGCCTTTGACTGCGACCGCACCAGCGCCTTCGGCGGGATCGTCGCGCTGAACCAGCCGCTGGACGAAGCCACCGCCAAGGCCATCGTCGAAATTTTCACCGAAGTCGTCATCGCCCCCGGCGCGTCCGATGCGGCCAAGGCGGTTTTCGCGGCCAAGAAGAACCTGCGCCTTTTGACCACTGATGGCCTGCCCGATGTGACCGCCCCGATCACCACCTACCGGCAGGTCGCGGGCGGGATGCTGGTGCAGGACAAGGATACCGGCCATATCGGCATGGATGATCTGAAGGTCGTGACCAAGCTCGCGCCCAGCGCGGCCCAGATGATCGATCTGTTGTTCGCTTGGAAAGTCGCCAAACACGTCAAGTCCAATGCCATCGTCTATGTCAAGAACGGCGCGACCGTGGGCGTGGGGGCGGGCCAGATGTCGCGGCTGGATAGCGCGCTGATCGCCGCCAAAAAGGCCGAACGCATGGCCGAGGCGATGGGCCTGCCCGCGCCGCTGACCATCGGATCGGCGGTCGCGTCGGATGCATTCTTTCCCTTTGCAGATGGGTTGATGGAAGCCGCCGCCGCCGGTGCGACCTGCGTGATCCAGCCCGGCGGGTCGATGCGCGATGACGAGGTGATCGCCGCCGCCGATGCCGCCGGTATCGCCATGGTCTTTACCGGCATGCGCCATTTCCGGCATTAGGGGGGGATTGATGCGCCTGATGTTCTGGACCGGATTCTGGGTCTTTCTGATCGACCAGATCAGCAAGTATTTCGTGGTGCATTGGCTGGGCCTGATCAACGAACAGGACGGGATCATCGAGGTCTGGCCACCTTTCATCGAATTCCGCATGGCGTGGAACCGTGGCGTGAATTTCGGCCTGTTCGCCGATTACGACATGCGCTGGGTCTTGATCGCGGTGGCCTTGCTGATCAGCGCCGGCGTGATCTGGTGGCTGAACCGCAGCGGCGGGACCAAATGGGCCTATATCGCGGGCGGTTTCCTGATCGGCGGGGCGCTGGGCAATGTCATCGACCGGATCATCTATGGGGCTGTCGCGGATTTTTTGAACATGTCCTGCTGCGGGTTCAACAACCCCTATGCATTCAACGTCGCCGATATCGCGATCTTTGCGGGTGCCATCGGGCTGGCCTTTCTTGGGGAAGATGGCAAGAAAGCTGCGTGACCTTGGCGGTTCCATGCGGTAATCATTTGCAACACCACGAAAAGGACCTCTGATGCGCGCCTTTGCTCTTTCCGGAATTGCCCTTGCGTTGCTGGCGGCATGCAGCAGGAACGAGGGTTCACTGCGTGACTTTGGCACAACGAATGTTGGCCCCGCCGAAATGTCGCTTGTCATCGCCGACCCGCTACAGATGCCGCCGACGCTCGATCTGCCGCCGCCGACACCCGGACAGACGAACCGCGCGAACCCGCGCCCGGCCAGCGCACGCTGAAACCGGCCTTCACATCGGCGTATGGCCGCTTGAAGATCGCGCCCGGCGGCGTAGCTAATAGCGAAACCAACGACACCGCAGGGGGCCTATGACACGCTTTTTCGCCGCAATCAGCCTGATCTTTCTGGCGCTCACCGCCGCTGCCGAAGAGGTCACGACCTACACGCTCGACAACGGTATGGATGTCGTCGTGATCGAAGACCGCCGCGCGCCTGTTGTCGTGCATATGGTCTGGTACAAGGTCGGGTCCGCGGATGAACCCGAAGGGCAATCCGGTGTGGCGCATTTTCTGGAACATCTGATGTTCAAAGGCACCGATATGCTGGCGCCGGGTGAATTTTCACAGGTGGTCGCGGCCAATGGCGGCAGCGACAACGCCTTTACCAGTTTCGATTACACCGGCTATTTCCAGCGCGTCGCCGCCGACCGTCTGGACCTGATGATGCAGATGGAAGCAAACCGGATGACCAATCTGGCGCTGACCCCCGAGGATATCAGCACCGAACGCCGCGTCGTGTTGGAAGAACGCGCACAGGTCACAGACAGCAACCCCGGTGCGCTGGCGCGTGAACAGATGATGGCCGCGCAATATCAAAACCACCGTTACGGCGTGCCGATCATCGGTTGGCAGCATGAAATCGCGCAGCTGGATATGCCGGAACTGACGGCCTTTTATCAACGCCATTACGCCCCCAATAACGCGGTGCTGATCGTCGCCGGAGACGTCGACCCCGAGGATGTGCTGGCGCTGGCGCGCGAACATTACGGCCCGATCCCCGCCAATGCCGATCTGCCCGAACGCATCCGCCCGACCGAGCCGCCACAGCGCGCCGAGCGCCGGATCACCTATGTCGATCCGCGCGTCAGCCAGCCTTATATCGTGCGCAGTTATCTTGCGCCGGAACGCGAAAGCCGCGCGCAAGAAGATGCAGCCGCCCTTGTCTATCTGGCGGAATTGCTGGGCGGGTCGCCCTTTACATCCGACCTTGGCCGCGCTTTGCAATTCGACACGCAGACCGCGCTTTACACCAACGCAAGCTATAGCGGCATGTCGCTGGATCAGACGACATTCTCTGTCGTGGTCCTGCCATCCGAGGATGTGACCCTGTCCGCTGCCGAAGCCGCGATGGACGAGGTCATCACAGCCTTCATGGACAGCGAGATTGACCCCGCCCGGATGGAGGCAATCCGCACCCAGCTGCGCGCCTCGGAAATCTATGCGCGTGATGATGCACAGGGGCTTGCGCGGCGCTATGGGATGGCGCTGACCACCGGGCTGACGGTGGCGGATGTGCAGGATTGGCCCGCCATTCTGCAAGCGGTCACACCCGCACAGATCAAGGATGTCGCCGCCCGCATCTTTGATCGCAACAGCGCCGTGACCGGCTGGGTCGTGGCCGCGCAAGAGGAGGCACGCTGATGCTGCGGATCGTCACATTCCTTTGGTGCGCTTTGCTGGCAGCCAGCGCACAGGCCGAAATCGCCATCCACCAGGTGACATCCGATGGCGGGATCAACGCCTGGGTCGTCGAAGAACCCGGCATCCCCTTTGTCGCGCTGGAAATCCGGTTTCGCGGCGGCGCATCGCTGGACCTGCCCGGCAAGCGTGGCGCGACCAATCTGATGGCCGCCCTGCTGGAAGAAGGCGCAGGCGATCTGGATGCGCAGGCATTCCAGACCGAGCTTGAACGCCTGGCCGCGCGGTTCAGCTTTCGTGCGACCGACGATACGATCAGCATTTCCGCGCAATTCCTGACCGAAAACAAGACCGAGGCGCTGGCCCTGCTGGAACAGGCGCTGATCGCGCCACGCTTTGACCAATCCGCCATCGACCGCGTGCGCGCGCAGGTGCTGGCCGGGATCGCCAGCGATGCGGTCAATCCGCGCAGCATTGCCGATGCGGCCTTTGATGCCGCGGCTTTTGGCGATCATCCCTATGGCACGCCGCTGGATGGCACGCTGGACAGTGTCACCGCGCTGACCCGCGACGATATCATCACCGCCCATGCGAATGCGCTGACCCGCGACCGGCTCTATGTCTCTGTCGTGGGGGATGTGACGGTGGACCAGGTCGGTCCGATGCTGGATGCGCTGCTAGGTGATCTGCCCGCCCAAGGGCCGCCACCGCCTGCGGATGTGGCCTTTGGTCTGGATGGCGGCATCACGGTGATCGATTTTGCCAATCCGCAATCCTTTGCCCTGTTCGGCCATGCCGGCATGAAACGCGATGACCCCGATTTCTTTGCCGCCTTCATCGTGAACCATGTCCTTGGCGCGGGCGGTTTCGAATCCCGCCTGATGACCGAGGTCCGCGAAAAGCGCGGCCTGACCTATGGCATCGGCAGCAGTCTTGCGCCGATGTTCCATGCGGAAATGGTGATCGGCAGCCTTGCATCCGCCAACGAGACCATCGCCGAGGCGATCACGATCATCCGCGCCGAATGGGACCGCATGGCCAGCGAAGGCCTGACCCAAGAAGAACTCGCCGCCGCCAAGACCTATCTGACAGGCGAATATCCGCTGCGCTTTGATGGCAATGCCGCGATTGCCGCGATCATGGTGGGGATGCAGATGATCGACCTGCCGCCCGATTACGTCGTTAACCGCAACGCCTATATCGAGGCCGTCACATTACAAGACGCCAATCGCGTCGCGGCAGAGCTGTTACGCGCCGATGAGCTGCATTTCGTGGTGGTCGGTCAGCCCGAAGGGCTGGAAAGCGCAGATTGACGCGAAACGACGCTGTCAGAATCGCGTGATCATGCTAAGGATTGTGGCATGATCGCATCTGCCCCCCAGATACAGCCCCGCCCGGTGATCCGGCAGCTGGACGACGCCGCCATCAACCGGATCGCGGCGGGCGAGGTGTTGGAACGCCCCGCCTCTGCGGTCAAGGAATTGGTGGAAAACAGTATCGACGCCGGTGCAACCCGGATCGAGGTGGTGATCGCGGATGGCGGCAAGACCCTGATCCGCGTCAGCGATGATGGCTGCGGCATGACGGCGGATGACCTGCCCATGGCGCTGTCGCGGCATGCGACATCCAAGATCGACGGATCGGACCTGCTGAATATCACGTCTTTCGGTTTTCGGGGCGAGGCGCTGGCCTCGCTTGGCGCTGTCGGACGTCTGCTGATCACCAGCCGCACGGCGGGTGATGGCGCGCATAGTATCGCCGTCTCGGGCGGGCGGATCAGCGATGTGCGCCCCGCCGCGCTGAGCGCTGGCACGGTCGTTGAATTGCGCGATATGTTCTATGCCACCCCTGCGCGGCTGAAATTCCTGCGCACCGACCGGGCAGAGGCGCAGGCCGTTACCGATGTCGTCAAGCGGCTGGCGATGGCGGAACCTTTCGTGACCTTCATCCTGCGCGATGGATCAGATGGCGACAGCCGGGTGGTGTTTCGCGCCGATGCGCAGACGGGCGATCTGTTTGACGCATTGCACGGGCGGCTGCACAGCGTGCTGGGCCGCGATTTTGCCGATAACGCCTTGCGGATCGACGCCGAACGCGACGGGTTTCACCTGACCGGCTATGCCGCCTTGCCGACCTATTCGCGCGGCGCTGCGGTGGCGCAATTCCTGTTCGTTAATGGCCGCCCGGTGCGCGACAAGATGCTGCTGGGGGCCCTGCGCGCGGCCTATATGGATGTGCTGTCGCGCGACCGGCATCCGGTGGCGGCGCTGTTTGTCGATTGCGACCCCACGCTGGTCGATGTGAACGTGCATCCCGCGAAATCAGAGGTCCGCTTCCGTGATCCCGGTCTGGTGCGCGGGCTGATCGTATCGGGCCTGCGGCACGCATTGGCAGGGGCAGGCCACCGCGCGTCCAGCACCGTGGCCGATGCAACCCTTGGCGCGATGCAACCGCAACACGCCACCCCCCGCGTCTATCAGATGGACCGCCCCAGTTTCAGCGCGCGCTCGCTGACTTTTCAGGCGCAGGCCCCCGGCTTTGCGGAAATGCCATCCGCCCGTGTCGAACCGCCCGCCGATGACAGCAGCGCCGATCTGCCTTTGGGCGCGGCGCGCGCACAGGTGCATGAAAACTATATCATCGCCCAGACCGCCACGGGCATCGTGATCGTCGATGGCCATGCCGCGCATGAACGGCTGGTCTATGAAAAACTGAAAAGCCAGATGGCCGCCAATGGCGTCGCGGCACAGGCGCTTCTGATCCCCGAAATCGTCGAACTGTCCGACCATGAAACCGCTGCCCTGCTGGATATCGCGGATGATCTGGCGCGCCTTGGCCTGACCATCGAACCTTTCGGCGGCAATGCCATCGCCGTGCGCGAAACGCCTGCTATTCTGGGCGAAATCAACGCCGCCGCCATGCTGCGCGATATATCGGACGAATTGGCCGACCAAGGCGACAGCGCCAGCGTTCAGGCGCGGATCGAGGCGATCCTGAGCCGTGTCGCCTGTCACGGGTCGATCCGCACGGGGCGGCGGATGCAGGCGGCGGAAATGAACGCGCTGCTGCGCGAAATGGAAGCAACACCGCATTCCGGCCAATGCAACCACGGACGGCCCACCTATGTGGAACTGAAACTCTCTGACATCGAAAGATTATTTGGCCGCACATGATCCAGATCGGTGAAAATAGCTATGCGTTCAGCGATCCTGCCCTGCTGGCCGTGATCGGGGCATTGGCGGCCTTGGTGCTGATCGTGGTTCTGCTGATCACGGCCCTGCGGCGGGCAGGCCAATCCGCCGAGGCGGTCAATTACGTCGCCCATCAGATGGGCCGCATGTCACAGGATGTGATGGGGCTGGCCCAAGGGCAGAACCAATTGGCCGGCAATATCCAGACCGTCAGCGACGCGCAGGCCAATGCGCAGGTGCGCGTGATCCAGACGATGGAGGCGCGACTGGCCGAGGTGCAGGCGCAGGTCGCCGAACGGCTGGCCGACAATGCGCTGAAATCGGCGCATTCGCTGGCGGAAATGAATGAACGGCTGAAAGAAACGCTGACCGGCAGTTCCGAGAAAACCACCAAAAGCCTGACCGAATTGCAAGAACGGCTGGCCACCATCGACCGTGCGCAGACCAATATCGAAAAGCTGTCGGGCGATGTTTTGTCCTTGCAGGATATCTTGTCGAACAAGCAACGGCGCGGGCTATTCGGGGAAATCCAGCTGACCGATATCGTGTCCAAGGCGCTGCCCAGCGACAGTTTCACGCTGCAGGCGACGCTGTCCAACGGCAAGCGTGCCGATTGTCTGGTGCATCTGCCCAATCCGCCCGGCCCAATCGTGATCGACGCCAAATTCCCGTTTGAATCCTACGAGGCATTGGCACGGGCTGACACGCAGGAGCTGCAGAAAATCGCCCTGCGCGATCTGGGCAATGCGGTGCGCAAACATATCAAGGACATATCAGAGCGTTATATCATCGATGGCGAAACCGCCGATGGCGCGATCATGTTCCTGCCGTCCGAGGCGGTCTATGCCGAACTGCACGCCCGCCTGCCAGAGGTGGTGCGCGCCGGTTTCGATGCCCGTGTCTGGATCGTGTCGCCCACGACCTGCATGGCCACGCTGAACACGATGCGCGCGATTTTGAAGGATGCGCGGATGCGCGAACAGGCGGGGGCGATCCGCAAGGAATTATCGCTGCTGGGCGCGGATGTGGAAAGGCTGGTCACGCGGGTCGGCAATCTTGACCGGCATTTCGGGCAGGCGGCCAAGGATCTGGAAGATATCAAGATATCTGCTGAAAAGGCGGGCAAGCGGGCGAACCGGCTCGATAACTTCGACTTTGCAGAGATTGCGCCGGATGAGGCACCATTGCCGATCGGTCAGGATGAGGCGGGGTAAACCCCGCCACCTCGTCAAATCCCGATGAACCGCTGTGCAATGCGCGGCAGCAAGCCCTTGAACCGCAAAGGCGCATCCGTCGCCGCCAGACAGATGCAATCCACGCCCTGTTCTGCCACCGGCGTGTGGTTCAGATCCTCGTTGGCGACCTCGATATCGCCCGCGCCGAAACGGTCGGTTTCATCGACAAAAGCGCCCTGCAGCACCAGCGTCAATTCCGTCCCACGGTGCCCGTGATCCGGCACGGCCGTCCCGGCAGGGATACGCAGCAGGCGCACGCTGGCGCCGCCATCTGTTTTCAGCACCATCTGGCTGACGCCGCCGCCGATCTTGCGCCATTTCACGCGGTCCAGATCGCCGCTGACGTAATCGCGCAAAGGGGCAGGAAACACGCCGCGCACAGGCGCGGCCTTGGGCTGTTCGCGGCGCGGCGCAGCCATGATCCGCGCCATCGCGGCGGTCAGGGCATCCTCGGCCATATCGACAGGATCAGCGTCGAGCATCACCTCGCCGCCCACGGCCTCGAATTCGGCAAGGGCTGCGCGGCAGGTGTCGCACATCGAAATATGGGTGGCGACCACCAGATTGAACGCCTCTGGCAAGCTGCCGGCGGCGTAGCCCATCAACAGGGCATCGGTCAGGTGGTGTTTGATCTTTGTCATCTACATGTCACTTCATTGTGTGGCGCAGGCGTTCCAGCGCCAGCCGTATCCTTGATTTGATCGTCCCGAGCGGAAGGCCGGTTTCGGCGGCAATCTCGCTATGGCTCAACTCGCCGAAATAGGCGCGTTCGATCAGCTTTCTTTGTTCCGCAGGCAAGGCGGCGAGCGCCTGACCCAATTGTTCCGTTTCCTGTTGCAGACCCATGGCCTCGGCCTGTTCGGGTTCTGCCTCTGGTCCCCAGGGCAAATCCTCGGGCTCGGGCCGTTTTTGTTTGCGCAACAGGTCGATCCGCCGGTTCCGGGCGATGGTGAAGATCCATGTCGACACGCTCGCCTTGGCGGGGTCGAACAGATGGGCCTTGTTCCACAGGGTGACCATCACCTCTTGCGCGCATTCTTCGGCCAGATCCGGGCTGGCCCCCGATTTCATCAGGAACGATTTCACGCGGGGGGCGAAATAGGCGAACAATTCGGCAAAAGCCGCCTTGTCCTTGGCGTCGCGCACGGCGGCGACCTGTGTCACCCATGCCATGCGTTTGGTCGTTGCCTCTGCCATCACCCGTTTTGCCCCCGTGGTGCGAATGCCCGTCTTGCCTGTCCGTTTATAGACGGGCATCACGGTGACTGCATCAGCTTTCGCAGGGGCATGCATCTCGTTCAACATGTGTTTATTACGCCGCGATCCGGCGCTTGGATCAGCGGATGACAAAGTATTTTGCGTGATCCGTCCCAAACCGCGCTACGTAGCAACCAGACAAGAAACGACCGGGGCGACGGAGAGATTATGTTGGTAGAAACGGGGACAGCCGCGCCCTTGAAGATTGCGGTGATCGGTGCAGGCATTTCGGGGATGGGTGCGGCGCATGCTTTGGCCAAGGATCACCGGGTGGTGCTGTTCGAGGCTGAAAACCGGCTGGGCGGCCATGCCCGCACCCGGATGGCAGGCCAGCACGGCGACCAGCAGGTCGATACCGGTTTCATCGTGTTCAACTATGCCAATTATCCGCATCTGACGGCACTGTTCGATGAACTCGCCGTGCCGGTCGTCAAAAGCAAAATGAGCTTTGGTGCGTCTTTCGGCGGCGGCCGGTTGGAATATGGGCTGGCCAGTCTGGATGCGCTTTTCGCCCAGCGCAAGAATGCCGCCAACCCGCGGTTCCTGCGCATGGTCCGTGACATCCTGCATTTCAACAAACACGGGCTGGCCGCCAGTCAGGACCCGGCGCTGACCATCGGCGGGTTGCTGCAAAAGCTGCGCCTGTCGGATTACTTTCGCGACCATTACCTGTTGCCGTTTTCCGGCGCGATCTGGTCCACACCCAAGGAAAAGATCCTCGATTTCCCCGCCCATGCGATGATGACCTTTTTCGACAATCACGCGCTGCTGGGCGCGACGGGGCAGCATCAATGGTACACGGTTGACGGTGGCTCGCAGGCCTATGTCAGCCGTCTGGCCGCCGATATGGCGCGGCGCGATGTCGATCTGCGGCTGGGCGCGCCGGTCGAGGCGGTCCGCCGCAACCCGATGGGGGTCGAGGTCAAGGCCAAGGGCGGCGATTGGGAACGCTTTGACGAGGTCGTTTTCGCCAGCCATTCCGACCAGAGCCTTGCCATGCTGTCGGATGCCTCGCCCGTCGAGCGCGACACTTTGGGCGCGGTGCGCTATCAGCCCAACAAGATCGTGCTGCATTCGGACATATCCATCATGCCCAAGCGCAAACAGGTCTGGTCGTCATGGATCTACACAGAGGCCAATTATCAGCAGGGCGGCGAAATCGACCTGACCTATTGGATGAATTCGCTGCAGCCTTGGTTGCAGGCCGATACGCTGATGGTCACGCTGAACAGCCGCCGCCCGATCCGCGAGGATCTGATCTGGGACGAGGTGACTTTGCATCATCCGGTCTATGATCTGGCCGCCTTGGCCGCCCAGAAAACCGCCGCCGCGATGAATGGCACCAATCGCACATGGTTCTGCGGCGCATGGATGAAAAACGGCTTTCACGAGGACGGGTTGTCCAGCGCGCTGGACGTGGTCGGCAGGCTGACCGCGCCCGACCGCATGGCGATGGCGGCAGAGTGACCGCGCGCATCGATCATATCGCGGGGGAAACCTATCACGGGCGGCGCGGGGCCACCAAGAACGCGTTCCGCTATTCCATCGATTATGTGCTGCTGGATGCGGAAACCGCGCCCGACGCACCGGCGCTATTCACGCGCAACGGCGGCAATCTGATGTCGCTGCAGGATGCCGACCATGGCGGGCCACCCAAACAGGGGCGCGGCGCGGCATGGGTGCGCGATGTGCTGACTGCCCATGCCATTGCGCAACCCGACCGGATCATGTTGCTGGCGCAACCGCGCATGCTGGGCCATGTGTTCAATCCGGTGTCGTTCTGGCTGTGCTATCAAGGTGACGCCCTGACCACGATCATTGCAGAGGTCAGCAATACCTTTGGCGACCGTCATTCCTATCTGTGCCGCCACGAGGACGGGCGCGCGATCACCAAGGCGGACACATTGGCCGCGCAAAAGGTGATGCATGTCTCGCCGTTTCAGCCGGTCGAGGGCGGCTATGTGTTCCGCTTTGACATCCAACCGGACAGCGTCGGTATCTGGATCGACTATAGCCGCGGCAATGGTGGCTTGATCGCCACGCTGACGGGCGCGCGCCGCCCGATCAGCAATGGCAGCATCATCCGCGCGGCGCTGCGCCGCCCCTTTGGATCGCGCCGTGTGCTGGCGCTGATCCATTGGCAAGCGGTCAAGCTCTGGTGGAAGGGCGCCACATTCCGGTCGCAACCCGCCCCACCGCGCGACGAGGTCAGCCGGTGAAAGCCCTGACCCAACGGCTGCCGGCCTATAGCCTGTATGCCGCTGTGCTGTCGGGTGCCGGATTGCCGATCTATATCTACGCGCCCAAATATTATGCCGATACCTATGGCGTCAGCCTGACAGCATTGGGGGCCGTCTTGTTCGGCCTGCGCCTGTTCGACGTGGTGCAAGACCCGGTATTGGGCTGGATCAGCGAACGGCTGAGGCGGGTCAAGAAACTGGCGATCACGCTGACGGCCCTTGTGCTGGCGCTGTCGATGATCGGGCTGTTCGCGCTGGCCCCGCCAATTGCGCCGATCTGGTGGTTCGGCCTGACGATCACGGGGCTGTTTACCGCCTTCAGTTTCCTGACCATCAATTTCTACGCCCAAGGGATCAGCAAGGCAGGCACGGCCGAGGGCGGCCATGTCCGGCTGGCCGCCTGGCGCGAAAGCGGGGCCTTGCTGGGGGTCTGCATTGCCGCCATGATCCCCACATTGCTGACCGGTGTGGTGGCCGACCCCTTTGCCGTGTTCGCCTTTGGCTTTGCCGTTGTCACGCTGATTGCGGCCTATTTCATGTGGCCCGAATGGAAAGGCCGCGCCGCACAGGAACCGTCCCAGATCCGCGACATCCTGGCCGATCCCGTGGCGCGGCGGCTGCTGGTGCTTGCGCTGGTCAATGCCACGCCGCTGGCGGTGTCATCCACGCTGTTCCTGTTCTACGTCGAAAGCAGGCTGGGCGCGCCGGGCTGGGAAGGCGCGCTTTTGGTGCTGTTCTTTCTGGCAGCGGCGCTGTCCTCGCCGCTCTGGTCGGCACTTGCCCGCAGGTTCGGGGAAAAGCGGGTGCTGCTGGCGGCGATGACGCTCGCCATCGCGTCATTCGGCTATACGCTGACTTTATCCACCGGCGATGTGATCCCGTTCGCGATCATCTGCGTATTAAGTGGAGCAACGATCGGGGCAGACCTGACCTTGATGCCCGCAATGTTCGCCAAACGCATGTCGGTCATATCGCCGACCGGTGGGCAGGGGTTTGGCCTTTGGTCGCTGGTGAACAAGTTCACGCTGGCCTTTGCGGCAGTCATCTTGCTGCCGGTGCTGGAAAGATCCGGTTTCACCGCCGGTGCAACCGATTTGCCGGACACGGCCTTGACGACGCTGACGGTGCTTTATGCCGCAGTGCCGTCGCTATTGAAATTGTTGGCCATCGGCTTGCTGGTCGCCACGCAGCTTGAGGAATGAACGATGTCGTTTGTGATTTACAGCGTTTTGGGCGCGGCCCTGATGGCGGGGGCGGTTTATGCCAAGACCCGCTTTGCATCGTTTCTGGCGCAGAAACCGGCGGATTACCCCGATGGCCCGATGTTCGACATCCGCGAAAGGTTCAATGGCCCCATCGTCTGTGAAGGCGTCATCTTTGGCCCCACCGGCAAGGTCTCGTCCCGGTTCGTCGCCGATTTCCACGCAAGCTGGAACGGCAATGTCGGCACGATGGTCGAAAAATTCCGCTATGACAGCGGGTTGATGCAGGATCGCTGCTGGACCCTGACCCTGTCGAATGACGGCACGATCAAGGCCGAGGCCCCCGATGTCATCGGCGCGGGCAGCGGAAAGCAGCAAGGTTCTGCCGTTGTGCTGAACTACCGCATAAAATTGGCCGAGGAGGCTGGCGGTCACGCGCTTGATGTTACAGACTGGATGTATCTGACATCAAACGGGTCGATCATGAATCGCAGCCAATTCCGTAAATTCGGGATCAAGGTTGCCGAGCTTGTCGCCACGATGCGACCACGCGATCAGGCCTATGCGGGGGAATGACGTGACCGAATGGCAAGCAAAACGCTATTGGATTGTCGGCGCAAGCGAAGGATTGGGGCGCGAGGTCGCCTTTAGCCTCAGCCGTGCCGGGGCCGAGGTGGTCGTCTCTGCCCGGACCGAGGATCGCCTGAAAGATCTGGTCGAGGATTTGCCGGGCAAGGCATCTTATGTGACTGTCGATGTCACGGACCGCGCCTCTGTCGAAGGTGCCGCCGCCGAGGTCGGGCAGATCGACGGGGTCGTGTATCTGGCCGGTGTCTATTGGCCGATGAAAGCGCAAGACTGGGACAATGAAAAAGCCGATATGATGGGCGAGGTCAATTTCCTTGGCGCCTCGCGCGTTGTTGGATCGGTGATCAAGGATATGGTCGCGCGCGATGCGGGCCATATCGTGCTGGTCGGCTCGCTGTCGGGGTTTCGCGGCCTGCCCGGTGCCATCGGCTATTGTTCGTCCAAGGCAGGCATGATGGCGCTGGCGGAATCGATGCAGGCCGATCTGCGCAACACCGGCGTGCATGTGCAGCTGATCAACCCCGGTTTCATCAAGACGCGGCTGACCGAAAAGAACGATTTCCACATGCCGTTCATTATGTCGCCGCAGGATGCCGCGAAAGAGGTGTTCGAACATATGAACACCGATACATTCAAGAAAAGCTTTCCCTTACTGTTTTCCTGGGTGTTTCGCGGATCACAGTTCCTGCCAGATTGGCTTTACTACCGGCTGTTCGGCGCGAAATAGCCCGTGATTCTGTTGCGCCAGATCAAGGTGCCGCGTGCTATGATCGCGCATGCTGCGATCAACGGAGGGTGCCAGATGTTACCCATTTCAGCAGATAAGGTGGCCGAGGTCATCATCCTTGCGCGTGAACTTGACCGCGCGGAAAATGAATTCGACGGTTTCGTTGACCGTCTGAACGAGGATGAGCAGGCCGGCCTTGTCGCCCTGTTCTGGATCGGGCGCGGCACATTCGAGCCTGAGGATCTGGCAGAAGCCCTGCGCACCGCCATGGCCGAGGCCACGACACCGACCGCGCGTTACCTGAAAGGATCGCCGCATCTGGCGGACCATCTGGAAAGCGGGCTAGAGGCTTTGGGCATCGACAGCAGCGCGGTCGAGGACGACCTTTACCGCCCCGGCTGATCCATCGCGCGGTCAAACCATCCCTGCGCGCCTGCCCAAACGCCTGTGTCCATCCGGTCCAGCGTCATCAGCTGCGGCAGCAATTGGGCGGCGAAATCTTCGCTGCTTTCGGTCGGCAGCATGCTGGGCAGGTTGTCGATGGCGGTCACGTCCAGCACGGGCGCGTCATGCACGCGCAGGGCAGGCGCATCCCAAGTCGTCGTGCGGTCATAGACCTTGATCGGGGAAAAATCGCTATCGGGATCGCAGGCGATATCGCCGATCACCGACAGGCGGCGCGTGGCAAGCTTGGCGCTGGCGGGCACAAAGACCGGCGTGCCGGGGCGCGCAAGGATGCAATTCAGAAAGATGTCATGCGCCAGCACTTCGGGAAAGGGGCCGCCATGCGCGGTTTCGGCCATGTCCCATTTTGTGACCGGCACGCCCATCGCGCCGCAAAGATCAGCCGCCCCCGCGCCCACACGCCCCAGCGCCCCGATGATCAGCGCATTGGGCCGCGCGGTGCCAAGCGCCACCAGACCTGCCTGCAAATCGCCCAGCAGATGCCCCGCCGACGGATAGGCGCGCACCGGTCCTGCCACCTGCCCGCCTTGCTGCGCCATCCAGCACAGCAGCGCCACCGCCGCCCCCGCATAGCCCGCCCAATAGCCAAAGGCCGCAACTCGCCGCCCGTGATCATCCACCAGATATTCCAGATCAAGCAGCCTGCCCCCGCCCGCGCGGAACCTGTCCAGCAGGACCTGTCCCGCCGGTTGCCCTTTATAGGCATGGCCAAACATGATGTGACGATGCCGCAGCGGCGTGCCGTCATCGGGCAATTCCTTGAGCCCAAAGATCACCGCATCGGCAGGCGCATCCGGCCAGCTGAATTCGGGCGCGATATCACAGCCTGCGGCGGCATAATCGGCGATGGGGATAATCCGCTGGCGGCTGTCCTCGACCGTGACGCGAAAACCGGCGGCGATCAGCTGCGCGGCCCCTGGCGGGGTCAGGCCGCTGCGTTCTTCATGCGGGCGGCTTTCGGCGCGCAGCCATAGGTGAATGGACATCTAGGCAGCCTTTCAGAAATGGGTCAGCGCATGCATGCGGTCCGCCGTATCCAGATGCGGCACGGCGTTGAAACTGGCCAGGATCGGCCCCTGCGGGATAACATGGATCCGATGGACCGAGGAATTCAGGATCGGCAGCAGGATATGCGCCATCCGCGTTGGATCAAGGTCCAGCAAATGGCGAATGATCATCCCGATCACCCCGCCCGATGTCACGCATAGCACGCGCACACCGGGTTGTGCGGCCTCTTGCAACACGCCGGTGACGCGGGATTCGAAGGACGCGAAGGTTTCGACGCCCATGATCTCGGCCCGGTACCAGGCCTGCATGACCTGCGGCACATGGGCGGCAAAGTCGTCAGGGCCGGGAAACGGCACGCCATGCACATCCTGCAAGGCGCGGCCAAGGTTAAAGTAATCCATCTCGTTCAGCCGCGGGTCGATGATCGCATCGCGATATCCCAGCCCCGCCGCCGTTTCGCGATGCCGGCGCAGGCTGCCGCTGATCACCTTGTCAAAAGCACCTTCGCGGTCGCGCATGTAATCGCCCAGCCAGGCGGCCTGCTGATGGCCCAGATCAGACAGGCGGTCATAGCCATCTTCGTCACGCGCGCTGGAATTGGCCTGCCCATGCCGGACCAGGATGATTTCGCCCATTTGGATGCTCCTTCCCGCATAGGAGTAAGCGGTGCGACCGTCGTTGACAACGCGGTCATCGGCACCAAACGCGCAATATCGGTGGATTTGGTAACGCCCGCGTGACGGGGCGGAAATAATCGCAGATCACGATCCTGCACCCCGACAAAATGCGTGAACAACAGCCAGACCGACGGCGCCCCGATCTGGGCCGGAACGCACAGAGCCGCTGGGAACTAAGTGCGCCATCGCACATAAACACATCAATATAAGCAATTTCGTTTTTTCAAGCACGAAAACCGATCACTTTTATCCCCGATTTCGTGATCATGCCGCCTCTTTTTCTCGGCCGGGGCCGTGCCAATCTCTGTTTCACAGCAGCGCAAGATTATGCACTGTTTCAACAAGATGCGGCATCCCGCCGCCAGAGAAATGAAAAAGGAAAGAGTATCATGTCCATCAAAGCATTCGCCATCGCCGCGGTCACACTTGCAGCAACAGCATCTGTCGCATCGGCAAACAGCTACTTCGAACTGCCCCGCGCACAAGCCGCCACCAGCACTGTCGAACTGGGGATCGTGCGCGCCGAAGCTGACGGTATCGTCGAGATTTACGACCGTGCCGCCGGCAAACAGGGTGCGCTTTTGGGAACCCAGGCCGTGCGCGCCGGTGCAAACACCGATGTCCGCGTGAACACAGGTGTCCCCGCACGCCGTGATGTGATCGCCGTGCTGAAGGTCGGCGGCGAAGTCGTCGCAACCGAAACCTACCGGATCGACCGGTAAACCCCTGCCCGACATCTCCCTGTCGCGCTTGGCCGTCTCTGTCCGCAGAGGCGGCCTTTTGCATTTTCGGGCCTCTATGGGTTGTTCACCGATTCCGGTTATGGGATTGTCGCCAGCAATCAAGAAAATCCAAAGACAGGTCCCCCTTCATGTCCGCTGCCACGCTTTTGCGCGATGTCTTTGGCTTTGACGCCTTCCGGCCCGGCCAGCAGGACATCGTCGAGGCTGTCGCCGCCGGGCGCAATACGCTGGCGATCATGCCCACGGGGGGCGGCAAATCGCTCTGCTTCCAGCTGCCCGCGCTGATGCGGTCCGGCGTGACAGTGGTGATTTCCCCGCTGATCGCCCTGATGCGTGATCAGGTGCGCGGGTTGCAGCAGGCGGGCGTTGTCGCAGGTGCGCTGACATCGGGCAATACCGAGGAAGAAACCGAGGCGGTGTGGTCCGCACTGGAATCCGGCACGCTGAAACTTTTGTACATGGCGCCCGAACGTTTGTCCGCCGGTGGCACCGTGCAGATGCTGCAGCGCGCCGGTGTCAGTCTGATCGCCGTGGACGAGGCGCATTGCGTCAGCCAGTGGGGCCATGATTTCCGCCCCGATTACCTGCGTATCGGCGACTTGCGCGAAGCACTGGATGTGCCGCTGGCGGCCTTTACCGCCACGGCGGATGCCGAAACACAGGCCGAGATTGTCCAGAAATTGTTTGCAGGCCAGCAGCCTGCGACATTCCTGCACGGGTTCGACCGGCCCAATATCCACCTTGCCTTTGCCGCCAAAGACAGCCCGCGCGCGCAGATCCTGACCTTTGCCGCCGCGCGCAAGGGTCAGTCGGGCATCGTCTATACAGGCACCCGCGCCAAGACCGAAACCTTGGCCCAGGCTTTGCGCGAGGCCGGGCATCTGGCCTGTCATTACCACGGCGGGATGGAGGCCGAGGACCGCCGCATCGTCGAACGCCGGTTCCAGCAGGAAGACGGCTTGATCGTCTGTGCCACCGTCGCCTTTGGCATGGGCATCGACAAACCCGATATCCGCTGGGTCGCCCATGCCGATCTGCCCAAATCGATCGAGGCCTATTATCAGGAAATCGGCCGCGCGGGCCGTGACGGCGCGCCCGCGGAAACGCTGACGCTCTTTGGTCCCGACGACATCCGCTATCGCCGCCAGCAGATCGACGAAGGGCTGGCCCCCGCCGACAGGCGCACCGCCGATCATGGCCGCCTGAACGCGCTGCTGGGTCTGGCCGAGGCGCTGCATTGCCGCCGCCAGACGCTTCTGTCCTATTTCGGGGAAACGAGCGATCCCTGCGGCCATTGTGATCTTTGCGACAAACCCGCCGAGGTGTTCGACGCCACGACCCCCGTGCGCATGGCCCTGTCAGCGGCGCTGCGGACCGAGGAATATTTCGGCGCAGGCCATCTGATCGACATCCTGCTGGGCCAGCCCACCGACAAGATCAAGGCGCGCGGCCATGACAGCCTGCCCACCTATGGCGTGGGGCGCGATTACGACCGCCGCCAGTGGCAGGCGATTTTCCGGCAGATGATGGGCCACGACCTGCTGCGCCCCGACCGCGACCGGCATGGGGCCTTGCGCATGACCGACCATGCCCGCCCGATCCTGCGCGGCGAGGCGCAGATCATGCTGCGCCGCGACACGATCACTGCCGCCAAAGGTGCCGGGCCGAAAGTGCATACCCTGGTCAATGAAGACGATGCGCCGCTTTTATCCGCGCTGAAGGCCAAACGCCGGTTTCTGGCCGAACAGGCGGGCGTGCCAGCCTATATCATCTTTAACGACAAGACCCTGATCGAGATGGCCGAGAAACGCCCCGCAACGCTGGACGATATGGCCCAGATCGGCGGGGTCGGCGCGAAAAAGCTGGAAAGCTACGGGCGCGCCTTCCTCGAGGTGATCGCGGGCGAGGCGGAAAACCTGCACCCCAGCCGCCGCAAACTGGCCGGCCGTGACGAAGGCCGGATCTATGACCGCCTGCTGGCCGCGCAAAGCGCGCTGATCCGTGGCCCGCATGGTGCCGACAAGCCGATGACCTGTTCGGCATCCATGCTGGCAAAGGTCGCGCAATTGCGGGGTGCCGATATCAACAGCCTGACGCGGCTGATCGGCGACCGCCACGCCGAAAGGTTCGGCGATGCCTTTCTGGACGTGCTGCACACCACCGAACCCTAGCCAGGGGCGCTGCCCCTCCCCCGGACAGGTCCGGGGTTCACCCCGGAGTATTTTTGGAAAAAAGAAGTCAAAGCACCGCAGACCGCGAAATTTCGGAAGGAATTTCGTGGGGGCGCGACAGATTTTTCGGCAGAAAAATCTTGGTGGCGGATCAGATGATTTCATCCTCGTCGAACAGCGGCGCGTCTTCCAGCTGCGCAGTCAGATCACCCAGCGCGGCCTCGGCCTGACCGGCGGATTTCACGGCCGCAATATGCAGCAGCGCGTCGCCTTCATGCACGATGGGCATGACCGCGCGACCGACGATGATACCGCCATAAGGCGTGCGCAGCTCGACCTCGCCGCCGCCAAACGGGTCGGAAATCGCGGCCACCAGATCGCCCACCGCCACCACATCGCCTTCGGCATTGAACATGCGCAACAGCCCACCCGCAGGCGCGCGGACCCAGTGGCTGTCAGAACAGAGCAAAGGCTGCGCCTTGGGCGCGGCGATCCCCGCCTTGGGCAGCACCCCCACATCCTTGAGCACCCGCAAGATACCCGCCAGCCCAGCACGCACCGACATTTCGTCAAAGCGCATCCCCTCGCCCGCTTCGTAAAGCAGGATATTGACGCCTTTGCGTTTCGCCTCCAGCCGCAGGCTGCCATCGCGCAAAGCGCTGGTCAGGATCACCGGCGCGCCGAAGACGCGGGCAAGCCGCAGCGTTTCAGAATTGTTGCCCGACACCCGCACCTGCGGCAGGTTCGTGCGATGGATCGCGGCGGAATGCAGGTCAATGCCAAGGCTGCAGCGCTCCACGATTTCCGTCATGAAGATATGCGCCAGCCGCGACCCCAGTGATCCATGGGGCGAGCCCGGAAAGCAGCGGTTCAGGTCGCGCCGGTCAGGCAGGTAACGCGAATGGTTCAGAAACCCGAAGGTGTTGACGATCGGCACCACGATCAGCGTGCCTGCCACGTTTTTCAGCGTGCCAGTCCGCAAAAGACGGCGCACGATCTCGACCCCGATCACCTCGTCGCCATGGATGCCCGCGCTGACAAAGACGGTCGGCCCGTCCTTGCGCCCGTGGATCACATGCGCGGACAGGGTCACCGGCGTGTAATCCGACAGGGTGCTGACCGGAATATTGACCGTCTTGCGCGTGCCTACCGCGATCTGGTCGCCTGCGATCTGAAAGGCCGCGCGTTTGGTCATCCCTTGCCTTTGGTCTTGGTCGCGTTGGGTTTGGCGTTCTTTTCGATATATTCGATGATCTTGGTGGCGATATCCAGCCCTGTCGCCTTTTCCACGCCTTCCAGCCCCGGCGAGGAATTCACCTCCATCACCACCGGCCCGTGGTTTGACCGCAGCATATCCACACCGCAGACATTCAGCCCCATCGCCTTGGCCGACCGAATCGCGGTTGACCGTTCCTCGGGCGACAGCTTGATCACCTGCGCCGACCCGCCACGGTGCAGGTTGGACCGGAATTCGCCTTCGGCGCCGGTGCGTTTCATCGCGGCCACGACCTTGCCACCAACCACGATGGCGCGGATATCGGTGCCGCCCGCTTCCTTGATGAATTCCTGCAACAGGATGTTCACACCCGCGCCGCGGAACGCCTCGACCACGGATTTCGCGGATCGGTCGGTATCGGCCAGCACGACGCCGATGCCCTGGGTGCCTTCCAGCAGCTTGATCACCACGGGCGCGCCACCGGCGAGTTTCAGCACCTCGTCGGTCTGGCGCGGATCATGGGCAAAGGTCGTGACCGGCAGCCCGATCCCGTCGCGCGCCAGCAGCTGCATCGACCGCAGCTTGTCACGCGACCGCCCGATGCCCACGCTTTCGTTCAGGGGAAACACACCCTGCATCTCGAACTGGCGCAGCACGGCCATGCCGTAGAACGTGACCGATGCCCCAATCCGCGGGATGACCGCATCATAGCCCACCAGCTTTTCGCCGTTGTAATAGACCTCGGGCCGGCGCGAGGCGATGTTCATATAGCAGCGCAATGTATTGATGATGTCGAGCTGGTGCCCCCGTGCCTCGGCGGATTCCTTGAGGCGGCGGTGGGTATAAAGCTCGGCGTTGCGGGCGAGCATGGCGATTTTCATTTGGCGGCGCTTTCAGGTTGCGGCAGGGGGCTGACCAGATAGGTATGTCGGGCGTGAACGGCGATGTTTTTATGACGCAAGGCCCGCCGCCCGAGGATCAGCGGAAATTGCATGCTGCCCCTGTCGGTCAGGGATATGTCGATCTTCCACTTGCGTCCGGCCAGAATCATCGGGGTGCGGATGACGATCCGCGTCTCTGGCTGGCCGCTCGTATTGGTGATATCGCGTTTTGTGAAGACAGCAAATTCACAGATGCGCGCGGAGCTGCCGGGGATGTCGGGACAGCGGAACCGGACCCATTTTTCGCCCTGCTTGTAAAAGGTCTCTATCTCTTCGGCATGCAGCGCGGTGGTTTTGGCGCCGGTATCCACCTTGACCGCGAAATCGGACAGCCCAAGCGCTGGCAGGCTGATCCGTTCCTGCCAGCCGATGATCAGCAAAGGATGCGGGGAAGGTGCAGGTTGCATGGCAGCGGTCCGGTTGTGGCGTTGCCCCGACATAGCGCGAACCGCCGCGCCTTGACCAGCGGGGTGCGCGCGCATAGCAAGCCGCCATCTGACAAAGGGCAAGATCATGGCGCGCAGACGCAAGGGACGCGATATTTCAGGCTGGCTGGTGGTGGATAAACCGGCGGGCATCACCTCGACCACGGTGGTCAACCGCGTGCGCTGGGCCTTCGATGCCAACAAGGCAGGCCATGCCGGCACCCTGGACCCAGAGGCAACCGGCGTGCTGGCCGTGGCCTTGGGCGAGGCGACAAAGACCGTCCCCTATATCACCGATGCGCTGAAGGCCTATGAATTCACGATCCGGCTGGGACAGGCCACCAATACCGACGATGCCGAGGGCGAGGTGATCGCCACCAGCGACCTGCGCCCTGATGACGCCGCGATCAAGGCCGCGCTGGCGGGGTTCATCGGCGATATCATGCAAGTCCCGCCGCAGTTTTCCGCCGTCAAGGTCGACGGCGAACGCGCCTATGCCAAGGCCCGCGAAGGCGAGACGATGGAACTGGCGGCGCGCCCCTTATGGGTCGAGGAATTGCTGCTGGCCGATCGTCCCGATGCCAATCATGCGGTGCTGGAAATGACCTGTGGCAAGGGTGGCTATGTGCGGTCCATCGCCCGCGATCTGGGTGAAGTGCTGGGCTGCAAGGCGCATGTGCGGTCCTTGCGCCGGATCTGGTCGGGGCCGTTTCAGGCGACCGACGGGATCACGCTGGACCAGCTGGATGCCATCGCGCGCACGCCGGAACTGGACGCGCGGCTGTTGCCGCCCGAGGTCGGGCTGGCCGATCTGCCCCAGGTCCGCTGCCCTGCGGAAAGCGTCGCACGGCTGCGCAACGGCAATCCCGCGCCGGTCATCGCCAGCGGAGTTGATTATGGCGAGGAAGTCTGGGCCAGCCATGACGGCAAGGCCATCGCCATCGGCAGCTATCGGGGCGGCGAATTGCACCCGACGCGCGTGTTCGTGGCATAGGGTGATGTGACCTGACGCCCGCATGATCCACCACCAGCATATCACCGATCATGCCGCCTCCTCAGCGACCTACTCGGATTGCGAATGCTACCGCTATGAATTGACCCGGATCTGGGACGACAATGCCCCGCGGCTTGCCTTTGTGATGCTGAACCCGTCCAAGGCGACGGAACAGCACAACGATCCCACCGTCGAACGCTGCGAACGCCGGGCCCGCGCCTTGGGGTTCGGGGCGTTTCGCGTGACCAATATCTTTGCCTGGCGCGACAAAGATCCACGCGCCCTGCGCCGCGCGGCCGACCCTATTGGCCCCGCCAATGATGCCAGCTTGCTGGCGGCGGCCGATTGGGCGGATCAGATCATCGCCGCCTGGGGCACGCATGGCGCGCATCTGGGGCGCGGCAGCCAGGTGGCGGAATTATTGCGACAAACCGCCAAGCCGCTGCATATACTGGGTCTGACCAAGGACGGCCACCCCCGCCACCCGCTCTACGTGGCCTATGACCAGCACCCAAGGCGATGGAGCATCCCATGATCCCAGGTTTCACCCAATCCTTCATCCGCTGCGGCGCTGTCACCCTGTCGGTGCATCGCGCGGGCCAGGGGACACCGCTGATCCTGCTGCACGGCTATCCGCAGAACCACCATTGCTGGGAAAAGGTCGCCCCCGCCCTTGCGCAGCATTTCGACGTGATCATCCCCGACCTGCGCGGCTATGGCGACAGCGACGCCCCCGCCGATGATGCGGACCACAGCACCTATGCCAAACGCACGATGGCGTCTGACATCGCCGCCTTGATGGATGCTTTAGGGATCGACCGCGCCCATCTGCTGGGCCATGACCGCGGCGGGCGGGTCGCCTATCGCTTTGCGCTGGACCATCCCGACCGGATCATCCGGCTGGGCATCATCGAGATCGTGCCGACGGGCGATTTCTGGGCCAATTGGTCTGCCGATCTGGCGCTGAAAGCCTATCACTGGACCTATCTGGCGCAGCCTGCCCCCTTGCCCGAACGGATGATCGGGGCCGATCCGGCAGGCTATATCGACTGGACGCTGACCAGCTGGACCATGGACAAATCGCTGGCCGTGTTCAGCGATGCGGCGCTGGCCAGCTACCGCGCGCAGGCCGCCGACCCCGCGCATCTGCATGCGATGTGCGCCGATTACCGCGCGGGCGCCACCTTTGACCGCGCATTGGACGAGGCGGACAAGGCCGCCGGACGCAAGATCGCCGCGCCGCTGCATTTTCTTTGGGCCAAGGGCGGGTTTCCGGCGCAGACGGGCGATCCGGCCGCGCTCTGGCGGCCATGGGTGGGCCAGATGACCGATACCGCCTGCCAATCGGGCCATTTCGCGATGGAGGAAAACCCGCAAGCCGTGATCGACAGCTTCCTGCCCTTCTTCGGGGCGGATTAACCACCGCTTGGAAATCTGGAACAAAGGCAAAACACTTTGTGATAGACAGGCCCGGTAGCCGGATCAGACCCGGCGGATGGCAGGTGGATGGCAGGTGGATCAATGGTTGTGATCATGGGATTAATCGGGATCGCCTTGACGGCGCTGCTGGTCGGCGGTGACGATACCACCGAGGACGATCCAACGCCCGCCTCTGACGACCAGCCTGATATCATCGGCAGCCGGGTCATTCCGATCGACGAGATGTTGGAGGCCAGCGATGAAGCCGTGGTGGTCTTTGCCGCAGAGGGCGACGACCTGATCCTTGGCAGCACCGCCGATGATTATCTGCACGGCGGTGACGGCGACGACATCCTGCAGGGCGGCGCAGGCGATGACGTGCTGCATGGCGGCCGTGGCGATGATATCCTTTATGGCGGCGACGGGAATGACGAGATCTATGGCCATATCGGTGATGATCTGCTGCATGGCGGCGCAGGCAATGACCAGCTGAGCGGGGGCGACGGCGATGACCAGCTTTATGGCGGGCCGGGCGATGATGTGTTGATGGGCGGGCGCGGCGATGATCTGCTGGTCGGCGGATCGGGGGCCGATACGTTGTTCGGGGGCGCAGGCAATGACCGGCTGATCGACCGCGATGATCTGGACCGCGACTATCTGAACGGCGGCGCGGGCGATGATTACCTGTCTGGCGGGCCGGGTGATGTGCTGTCCGGCGGAACCGGCAGCGATATATTCAACCTGCGTCCGGGCATGCAGGTCTCGCTGATGGATTATGACCCGGCCGAAGATATCATCGAGATCGAACATACTGGCGCGCCGCCCGTGCTGACCACCGCACCGGCCGAGGATGGCACATTATTGCTGGCCGATGGCGCCGTGATTGCCAAATTGACGAATTTCGCCACGGCTGATTTGACGACGGTCACATTTCTGCAAGTATAAAACCCTTTTCTTTCGCGCCAAATCCCCTTATGCGCAGCCATCCGCGCGGATTCTGTCCGGGCGGCGCCTCCACGGGCCTTGCTGGACGACATCCCGGCCTGCGCCATTCACCCTTTAGACAAGGAGACCCCGATGTCGATTACTGCCGAAGACAAAGCACGGATCATGAAAGAATTCGCAACCAAAGAAGGCGACACCGGTTCGCCCGAAGTGCAAGTTGCGATCCTGTCCAGCCGCATCGCGACGCTGACGGAACATTTCAAGACCCATAAGAAAGACAACCACGGCCGCCGTGGCCTGCTGAAAATGGTCGCTTTGCGCCGCAAGCTTCTGGATTACACCAAATCCAAGGACGAAGCCCGCTATAAAAGCCTGATCGAACGTCTGGGCCTGCGCCGGTAATCCGCGCCACCGCCCATGACCGCAGAAACGCCCGCCATCCGGTGGGCGTTTTTTATTGCGCATGGCAAAGTGAAACCCGCCCCGCTGCGCCACAGCCCCCGCTGACCCCAGGGCCTCTTTCCAAACAGGCCAATATCCGCTAAGGCCCCCCTATCTTTGAGAAGCACGGCGCCCGCATCCCAGCGCCGATACAAAGAAGATACAGGGATGAGGGGGAATACGCCCCCTACGCAAAATGGGCTGCGGCCCGACTAGGACATGATGATGTTTAACGAAGTGAAAAAATCGATGCAGTGGGGCGAAGAGACGCTCACACTCGAAACCGGCAAGGTTGCCCGTCAGGCTGACGGCTCGGTCATTGCGACGCTGGGCGAAACCAGCGTGATGGCCAACGTGACCTTTGCAAAGGCACAAAAGCCCGGGCAGGACTTCTTTCCGCTGACCGTGCATTACCAAGAGAAATATTATGCCGCCGGCAAAGTGCCCGGTGGCTTTTTCAAGCGCGAAGCGCGTCCCACCGAAAAAGAGACGCTGACATCCCGCCTGATCGACCGCCCGATCCGCCCGCTGTTCGTCCCCGGCTTCAAGAACGAAGTGCTGGTGATGTGTACCGTGCTGAGCTTTGACGGCGTCAACGACCCCGACATGATCGCGATGATCGCGGCCTCGGCTGCGCTGACGATCTCTGGCGCGCCTTTCATGGGGCCAATCGCTGCCTGCCGCGTGGGTTTCGTGGATGGCGAATACATTCTGAACCCCGAAATCGACGACATGCACAACCTGCGCATGAAGCCCGAACAGCGGCTTGATCTGGTTGTCGCCGGCACCAAAGACGCCGTGATGATGGTCGAATCCGAAGCCTATGAGCTGACCGAAGAGGAAATGCTGGGCGCCGTGACTTTCGCGCATGCGCAGATCCAGCCGGTCATCGACCTGATCATCGATCTGGCCGAAGATTGCGCCAAGGAACCCTTCGATTTCCAGCCCGAGGATTACTCGGATCTTTACGCCGCTGTAAAAGCTGCGGGCGAAGACAAGATGCGCGCCGCCTATGCGATCACCGACAAGCAGGAACGCACCTCTGCGGTATCCGCCGCCAAGGCCGATATCATCGCCGCCCTGACCGAAGACCAGCAGGCCGACAGCAACCTTGGCCCCGCGCTGAAAAAGCTCGAATCCGCCGTGCTGCGCGGTGATGTGGTCAAGAACAGCCGCCGCATTGATGGCCGCGCGCTGGACCAGATCCGCCCGATCGTCTCGGAAACCGGCATCCTGCCACGCACCCATGGGTCGGCCCTGTTCACCCGCGGCGAAACTCAGGGTCTGGTCGTGACCACGCTGGGCACCGGCGATGACGAACAGATGATCGACGCGCTGACCGGCATGTATAAATCCAACTTCATGCTGCATTACAACTTCCCCCCCTATTCGGTGGGCGAGGTTGGCCGCGTCTCTGGCCCCGGTCGTCGTGAGATCGGTCATGGTAAGCTGGCATGGCGTGCCTTGCAGGCAGTTCTGCCTGCGCCAACGGATTTCCCCTATACGATCCGCGTCGTGTCCGAGATCACCGAATCCAACGGGTCTTCCTCGATGGCGTCGGTCTGCGGTGGGTCGCTGTCCATGATGGATGCTGGCGTGCCGCTGAAAGCCCCTGTCGCCGGTGTGGCCATGGGTCTGGTGATGGAAGATGACGGATCCTATGCCGTGCTGTCCGATATCTTGGGTGACGAAGACCACCTTGGCGATATGGATTTCAAGGTCGCGGGCACCGAAAGCGGGATCACCTCGCTCCAGATGGATATCAAGATCGCAGGCATCACGCCCGAGATCATGAAGAAAGCACTGGAACAGGCCAAGGCCGGCCGTCTGCATATCCTGAACGAGATGGGCAAAGCCCTGACCGGCGCGCAGGAATTCAGCGTCCACGCCCCCAAGATCGAAACCATGCAGATCCCTGTCGACAAGATCCGTGAAGTCATCGGCTCCGGCGGCAAGGTCATCCGCGAGATCGTGGAAACATCGGGCGCCAAGGTCGATATCAACGATGACGGCGTGATCAAGCTGGCTTCTAACGATGCCGAGGCGATCAAGCGCGCCCATGACATGATCTATTCGATCGTGGCCGAACCCGAAGAAGGCAAGGTCTACAAAGGCACCGTGGTCAAACTGGTTGATTTCGGCGCTTTCGTGAACTTCTTTGGCAAGCGCGACGGTCTGGTCCATGTGTCCCAGATCGAGAACAAGCGCTTGAACCATCCGTCGGATGTGCTGAAAGAAGGTCAGGAAGTCTGGGTCAAGCTGCTGGGCTTTGATGATCGTGGCAAGGTCCGTCTGGCGATGAAGATGGTCGATCAGGCCACCGGTCAGGAACTGGCCAAAGAAGAAGCCGCCGAAGAATAACGCGTCAACGTTCCTTTGACGATGCGATCACAACACCCGGCCAATTGGTCGGGTGTTGTCTTTTTGGCACCAGCCGGACAAACCGCAGCGGCGCGGCGCGGCGCGCATCTGCTGATAAGGATTCCTTAGGGGTTTGCCGCCATCTTGGCGGGGCCAAATCGCACAACCCAGGGGGAATCACCGATGGCCTTTCGCAACCTGACCGCCTTGGCTCTTTGCGCCATGGCAATGCCCGCCGCCGCACAGGACAGGGGGGCGGTTTCGGCGGGTCTGGGCGTCACCAGTTTCGGCTATTCGCTGGAAGGCGGCTATCAGCTTCGCCCGACCCTTGGCCTGCGCGGCATGATCATGGGCGGGTTCAGCATCGATGATACATTCGATTATGAGGATACGGCCGTCACCGGCACCGCCGATCTGGCGGGCGGCGCTGTCCTTGCCGATTATTATCCGCTGGCGAATGGCTGGCGCATGTCGGGCGGCCTGTTCTTTTCCAACACCGATGTCACCGGCAGCTTTACCCAAGGGGCCGTCACCTATGATGGCAAGCTGGCCTTCGAAAAGGATGTCGCGCCCCTATTGACCACGGGGTTCCGGACCGGGTTTGGGTCTGGATGGGCCTTATCGGGCGATATCGGCGTGATCGTGTCGTCGTTGCAGGCATCCTCGGGCAATACCGATCCAACCGTGCAGACCGCCTTGTCCGACACCAACGTGGATCTGGCGGATGTGCCGGTCTTTCCCTTTGCGGGCATCGCCGTGGTCTATACCCATTAACCCGGCAAAGCAGGGGCAAGACCCCGACACAGCGCCGGGGTCTTGGATCGGTTACAGCTTGGTCGTGCGCAGATAGGGCAGGATCGTGGTGAATGCGCCGAACTTGGCCGTTGCATCGTCATTGCTGACGGTGGCGGGGATGATCACATCATCGCCGACGGTCCAATTGGCAGGCGTCGCCACGCCGCGGCCATTGGCGGTCTGCAAACCGTCAAGGGCGCGCAAAACCTCGGCGAAATTGCGCCCGACATTCATCGGATAGGTCATCGACAATTTCAGTTTCTTGTCAGGGCCGATGATGAACACCGCGCGCACTGTGGCGCTATCGGCGGGCGTGCGGCCTTCGGGCAGATAGGCGTCGGCGGGCAGCATGTCAAAAGCCTTGGCCACCACCAGATCCTCATCCGCGATGATCGGAAAACCGGCCTTGGCACCACCAAAGGTTTCGATATCGGCCTTCCATTTCTTGTGATCCTCGACGCCATCGACGCTGATGCCCATGACCTTGGTGCCGCGCTTGGCCCATTCATCGGCCAGCTGTGCCACGGCACCGAATTCGGTCGTGCAGACTGGCGTGAAATCCTTGGGATGCGAAAACAGGATCGCCCAGCTGTCGCCGATCCAATCATGCAGCGTGATCTGGCCCTGATCGGTGTCCACTGTCAGGTCGGGGATGGTGTCGTTGATGCGCAGGCCCATTGGGATGCTCCTTCATTTCATATTTACCATCCCTACATAGGGACGGACAGGCGCTTGTGCCACAGCCGCTTGCGCCGGAACGGGCCAGATGCCACACCTTTGCCAAAGTGCAGGAGAGAAACCATGATCGAGAAACGCAATTTCTATATCAATGGCGCATGGGTCGCCCCGGCCAAGCCGCATGACCATGATGTCATCGACCCCTCGACCGAAGATGTCTGCGCTGTGATTTCGCTGGGCGATCATGCCGATACCAATGCCGCCGTCGCCGCCGCCAGCGCCGCATTGCCCGCATGGTCCGCAACCGACCCCGCCAAACGCGCGGATTACGTCCGGGGCATTCTGGCCCAATATGAGGCCCGCGCCGAGGAAATGGCCCAGGCGATCAGCCTTGAAATGGGCGCGCCCATCGACATGTCCCGCGCCGATCAGGCCCCCTGCCTGCCGTGGCATCTGGAAAATTTCCTGACCGCGTTTGACCAGATCGAATGGATCAAACCGCTGGGTCCGCATGCGCCCAATGACCGGATCGCGCTGGAACCTATCGGCGTTGTCGGGCTGATCACCCCGTGGAACTGGCCGATGAACCAGGTCACGCTCAAGGTGATCCCGGCGCTGCTGGCTGGCTGCACCATCGTGCTGAAACCCTCCGAGGAATCGCCGCTGTCGTCGCTGTTGTTCGCGGAATTCGTGCATGATGCGGGCGTGCCTGCGGGTGTGTTCAACCTTGTGAACGGCGACGGCATGGGTGTGGGCAGCCAATTGTCCCGGCATGAGGATGTGGCGATGATCAGCTTCACCGGATCGACCCGCGCGGGCAAGGCGATCTCGCTTGCTGCGGCGGAAACGCTCAAGCGGGTGACGCTGGAACTGGGCGGCAAGGGCGCCAATGTGATCTTTGCCGATGCCGATGAAAAGGCCGTCAAACGCGGCGTGTTGCATTGCATGAACAATTCGGGCCAATCCTGCAACGCGCCAACGCGGATGCTGGTGGAACGGTCGATCTATGACCAGACCGTCGAAGCCGCCGCCGAAATCGCCAAGAGCATCAGCGTCGGCCCTGCGTCTGAACCCGGCCGCCATATCGGCCCCGTCGTCAACCGCCGTCAATGGGACCAGATCCAGACGATGATTCAGGTCGGCATCGACGAAGGTGCGCGGCTGGTCGCGGGCGGCCCCGGCCTGCCCGAAGGCATGAACCGTGGCTATTACGTCCGCCCCACCGTCTTTGCCGATGTGACCAACCAGATGCGCATCGCGCGCGAGGAAATCTTTGGCCCGGTCCTGTCGATCATCCCCTTTGATACCGAGCAAGAGGCGATTCAGATTGCCAATGACACCCCCTACGGCCTGACCAATTATGTCCAGTCGCAGGATGGCGCGCGCCGCAACCGGATGGCCCGCGCGCTCAAGGCCGGCATGATCGAGATGAACGGCAAGTCACGCGGGGCCGGCGCGCCCTTTGGCGGGATGAAGATGTCCGGCCGCGCCCGCGAAGGCGGCGTCTGGGGCATTGAGGAATTTCTCGAGGTCAAGGCGATCTCGGGCTGGGCCGCAGAATAAGCCATGTGCATGGGCGCACCAATCCGGTGCGCCCGCAGCTATTTAGTGCGTGGCGCTTTGGTCTATTTATCCGCCAACGGATAAGGAGACGAACCATGATCAAGCAAATCAAAGGGCTGCACCACGTCACGTCGCTGGCCAGTGGCGCGCGCGAAAACAATGCATTCTTTACCAATGTGCTGGGCCTGCGCCGCGTCAAGCAGACGGTCAATTTCGACGCGCCCGATGTCTATCACCTCTATTACGGCGACGAGACCGGCAGCGCGGGCACCGTCATGACCTATTTCCCCTTTCCCAATGCCGGGCGCGGACGCGCGGGCGCGGGTGAAGTCGGGCGCACATCCTTTGCCATCCCGCCCGGCACATCGCAGGCCTGGCTGGACCGGCTGGCCACGTTTGACACCGACGGTCTGGCGCAGGACAGCCGCTTTGGCGAAAAGCGCGTGTTGTTCAACGGCCCCGATGGCGACCAATTCGCGCTGGTGGAACGTGATGACACCCGCACCCCCTGGACCGGCAATGGCGTGGCCGAGGATATCGCGATCCGCGGGTTTCATTCCACCGACATGCGCCTGCGCGACGGCGATGCCAGCGCGGAATTGCTGCGCTTCATGGGCTATGAAAAGCTGGACAGCGAAAACAACGTCACCCGCTTTATCGTGCCCGGCGGCAATGACGCCAATGCCATCGACATCGAGGTGACGCCCTCTGCGCCGCGCGCGGCGGCAGGGGCCGGATCGGTCCATCACATCGCCTTTGCCGTGGATAACCGCGCGCGCCAGCTCGAGGTGCGTGAGGCGCTGCTTGACACCGGCTATCAGGTCACGCCGGTCATCGACCGCGATTATTTCTACGCGATCTATTTCCGCACGCCCGGCGGGGTGCTGTTCGAGGTGGCGACCAATGAACCCGGCTTTGCCCGTGACGAGGATACCGCCCATCTGGGTCAGGCGCTGAAACTGCCCAGCCAGCATGAACATCTGCGCATGCAATTGGAAAACCTGCTGGAACCGCTGGAAGGCTGACATGACCTATCACGCAAAACGCACCAAGGGGGCAGCGGGCGCAAAGCTGTTCCTGACCTTTCACGGCACCGGCGGAACCGAAGACCAGTTCCACGGATTTGCCGAACAGCTGATCCCGGGTGCGCATGTCACCTCGCCGCGCGGGGATGTGTCCGAACATGGGGCCGCGCGGTATTTCCGGCGCACCGCCGAAGGCGTCTATGACATGGATGATCTGGCTTTGCGCAGCCGCGCCATGGCGGATTTCATCACAGCCGAACAGCAGGCGGTCAAACCACCGCGCACCATCGGGCTGGGCTATTCGAACGGGGCCAATATCCTTGCCGCCGTGGCGATGCGGGACGCGGTGCTGGTGGATGACCTGATCCTGATGCATCCGCTGATCCCCTTCACCCCGGCCCCGCAACCGCGGCTGCGCGGGCGGCGCGTGCTGATCACCGCGGGCGAGAATGACCCGATCTGCCCCTCTGATCTGACCCAAGCGCTGGCGTCTTATCTGACGGCACAGGGGGCCGATGTGCAGCTGCATTGGCATCCAGGCGGCCATGGCATCGCGCAAAGCGAGGTGACGGCCGTGCAGAATTTCCTGACCGCCTAGAACGGACAGGGGGCGGTGATCCGCATCCCCTGCCCGCCATCAGGATGGCGGAATTGCAGCGTTTCGGAATGCAGCATCAGGCGCGGATAATCGCGCGCAGGCCCCGTCGCATAGAACGGATCGCCCAAGATCGGATGGCCCAGCGCCAGCATATGCACCCGCAGCTGGTGCGACCGGCCGGTTTTCGGCATCAGCCGCAGGCGGGTTTCACCGTCACCGACCCGCACCACGCGCCAATCGGTTACGGCGGCGCGGCCGTTTTCATGATCCACCATCTGCAAGGGGCGGTTCGGCCAATCCACGATCAGCGGCAGATCGACGGTGCCGGTCTTGTCGGCGATTTCACCCCAGACCCGGGCGACATAGGTTTTCTTGGTCTGGCGATTCTCGAATTGCAGGCCCAGATGGCGCTGCGCATGGGGGGTCAGCGCAAAGATCATCACGCCGGATGTGTCGCGATCCAAACGATGCACCAGCAAAGCATCGGGAAACACCCGCTGGACCCGCGTGATCAGGCAATCGGCCAGATCCGGCCCCTTGCCCGGCACCGACAACAGGCCGCTGGGTTTATCGACCAGCAGCACCTGATGATCATGGTGCAGAACGACCAGAGCGTCTTGGGGCGGGGTGTAATCGCTCACCCCGCTGTCCGTTCCCCAAAGATCGCAGCCCCGATGCGCACATGGGTCGCACCCAGCGCGATGGCGCTTTCGAAATCGCCGCTCATGCCCATGGACAGGCCGGACAAGCCGCTGCGCGCGGCCATTTTGGCCAGCAAGGCGAAATGCAGCGACGGTTCTTCATCAACAGGCGGGATACACATCAGCCCGACCACCGGCAGGTCCAGCCCCCGCGCCTCGGCCAGGAAAGCATCGACATCGGCGGGCAGCACACCCGCCTTTTGCGGTTCCTCGCCGGTGTTGACCTGCACGAACAGATCCGGGCATGCGCCGCGTTCCTGCGCCAGCCGCGCCAGCACCTGCGCCAGCTTGGGCCGGTCGAGCGTGTGGATCGCCTGCGCCAGTTCTACCGCCTGACGCGCCTTGTTGGTCTGCAACGGGCCGATCAGATGCAGCGCGATCCCGTCATAGGTTTCGCGGAACCGGGGCCATTTGCCCGCCGCTTCCTGCACCTTGTTTTCGCCAAAGACTCGGTGACCCTGGTCCAGCACGGCGGCGACACGGGCATCCGGCTGGACCTTGGACACGGCGATCAGCGTGACATCTTGCACGGCGCGACCCGCGCGGGCGCAGGCGGCGGCGATACGGTCCTGAATATCTGCCAAGGGCATGGAACGTCCTTCAAACATGGGGCACAAGGGTGTTCTGGCCCAGATAGCGCCCTTTGGCACGGCTGTCATGGGTGCAAAAGATTGTGTGGCCTTGATGCATCATTTGTCAGCAAGACTCCTGAAACCAGCCACTTTAACTTGAGTGTCAGGGGCGTTGGGCGCAATTAGTCGGCAATGCTGGAATATCTGGCATTCTTGGGAATGCAAAACACGAGGGAATTATCCAATGAAAAGCATCCTTCTTACAACAACTGCACTGGTCGCCTTTGCTGGCGCTGCAGCTGCTGATGGACACACCGGCGTAAGCTTCTCCGGCGACTTCACACTGGGCTTCAACGATGACGGCGATCTGGCCACCGGTTTCACCGGCACATCGATCGGCGACAACGACGGCTTCTACTGGGAAGGCGACCTGAACGTTGCCGGCACCATGGCGCTGGACAATGGCGTGACCGCTGGTGCGTCGTTCGAGTTCGACATCGTTGACGAAACCAACGGTCAGTCCGTTTCTTCCGACGTCGTTGTGCTGTCGCTGACAACCGAAAATGCTGGCCTGTACCTGGGTGACACATCCTTTGCTGCTGAAACACAGTGGTCGGCTGCTGGCGACATGGAAGCTGACGGCTTCTCCGAAGCTGACGGCGAAAACGTTCTGCGCGGCGACCTGACCTATGGCGGCATCGACATGTCCTTGTCGGTTACGCTGAGCGATGCTGGTGGCGATCGTGTTTCCGTCGCAACAACCGAAGAATATGACCAAGTGTCGTTCGGTGCTTCCGGCGATCTGGGTGCGTTCAGCTTCGCTGTTGCATACCAGGAAGAAGCCATTGGCACGACTGGTGCTTACGACGCTGCGACCGAAAACGGTGATTTCAGCAACAGCGAAATCTACGGTCTGTCGGTTGGCACAACTGTAGCCGGTGCAACTGTCCGTCTGGCCTATGCGTCGAACGAAACAGCTGACGAAAACTCGACCGGTATCCAGGTTTCCTACCCATTCGGCCCAGTGACTGCCACAGTCTACTATGTGTCCGAAGATGACGGCGGTAGCGAAGACAACTACGGTGCAACCGTTGCTTATGCAGACGGCCCACTCTCTGTTGCTCTGGACTACGATTATGACCAAGGCGTGAACAAAGTCGGTCTCGACGGCGCATACGACCTGGGCAACGGCCTGACACTGCTGGCCGGTATGTACGACCAGTCTGATGACACCGGTACGACTGCTGGTGTGTCGAACTCTGGCACAGACTTCTACGTCGCAGGCGTATATGATCTGGGCGGTGGCGCAGAACTGCTGATCTCCTATGCTGACGCAGAGACCGGTGGCGCAATCGACGACGACGAAGTTGGTGGTCCTGACTACCAGGTCGGCACAACTGTTGAACTGTCGTTCTCGTTCTAATCAGAACCCTCGACATTCCTAAGCGAGAGCGGCCTTTCGGGGCCGCTCTTTGCGTTTGCGGGTATAGCCATCGCCGCCGTGCCGGATTATGACGGTCGCAACGCCCGTGCCCGTGTGAAAGACCTTGAAATGACTTCTTACTCTCCCGCTGCAATCGAACCGAAATGGCAAGACATCTGGGCCGAGGGCCAGATCTTTGCCGCCCATCGCAGCGCGGACAAACCCAAATATTATGTGCTGGAAATGTTCCCCTATCCGTCGGGGCGTATCCATATCGGCCATGTGCGCAATTACACGATGGGCGATGTGATCGCGCGCTATAAGCTGGCGACGGGCCATAACGTGCTGCATCCGATGGGCTGGGATGCGTTCGGGATGCCCGCCGAAAACGCGGCGATGGCCTCGGGCGGGCACCCCAAGGACTGGACCTATCAGAACATCGCCGACATGCGCGCGCAGATGAAACCCTTGGGCCTGTCCATCGACTGGACCCGCGAATTCGCCACCTGCGATCCCGAATATTACGGCCAGCAGCAGGCCCTGTTCATCGACTTTCTGTCCAAGGGCCTGATCTATCGCAAAAAGGCCGTGGTGAACTGGGACCCGGTCGATATGACCGTGCTGGCCAATGAACAGGTGATCGACGGCAAGGGCTGGCGGTCCGGTGCCGATGTTGAACGCCGCGAGTTGGTGCAATGGTTCTTCAAGATTTCCGATTATTCCGAGGAATTGCTGTCAGCCATCGACGGGCTGGACAATTGGCCCGCCAAGGTCAAGCTGATGCAGGCCAATTGGATCGGCAAATCGCGCGGCTTGCAATTCAGCTTTACCCGCACCGACGGCGGCCAGATCGAGGTCTATACCACCCGCCCCGACACTTTGCTGGGCGCGTCCTTTGTCGGCATCTCGCCCGACCACCCGCTGGCCAAGGAATTGGAAGCCAAGGATGCAAAGCTCGCCGCCTTCTGCGCCGAATGCCGCAAGGGTGGCACCACGGCCGAGGCTATCGAAAAGGCCGAAAAGCTGGGCTATGACACCGGCCTGACCGTGAAACACCCGATGGCGGGCCAGCCCGAACTGCCGGTCTATATCGCGAATTTCATCTTGATGGATTACGGCACCGGCGCGATCTTTGGTTGCCCCGCCCATGACCAGCGCGATTTCGATTTCGCCACGAAATACGGTTTGCCGATCATCGCGACCTTTTTGCCCGGTGCCGATGCGCCGCATGATCTGGCCACCGCCTATGTGCCGCCCAAGACCGAAAAGGTGTTCTATACCAAGGGTTTCGCGGGTGATACATGGCAGACCGGCGAACAGGCCGTCGATGCCGCCATCGCCTATTGCGAGGCCAATGGCATCGGCCAAGGTGTCACCAAGTTCCGCCTGCGCGACTGGGGCCTGTCGCGCCAGCGCTATTGGGGCTGTCCCATCCCCATCGTGCATTGCGACGACTGCGGTGCCGTGCCCGAAAAGAAAGAAAACCTGCCCATCGAGCTGCCCTATGACGTCACCTTTGACGTGCCCGGCAATCCTTTGGACCGCCATCCGACATGGCGCAATTGTGCCTGCCCCGCCTGCGGCAAGCCTGCGCTGCGCGAAACCGATACGATGGATACTTTCGTCGATTCCTCGTGGTATTTCGCCCGTTTCACCGCCCCCGATGCGCCGACGCCGACCGATCTGGACGATGCGGCCTATTGGATGAACGTCGATCAATATATCGGCGGCATTGAACATGCGATCCTGCATCTGCTCTACAGCCGCTTCTTTGCCCGCGCGATGCAGATCACCGGCCATCTGCCCGAGACCGCGATTGAACCCTTCAACGCGCTATTCACCCAAGGCATGGTGACGCATGAAATCTATATGACCCGCGATGATGCGGGCCGCCCCGTTTACCATTTCCCCCAAGATGTGAAGAACGGCCAATTGGCCGATGGCACCCCGGTCGAGGTGATCCCCTCGGCCAAGATGTCGAAATCCAAGAAAAACGTCGTCGATCCCGATGATATCCTTGCGCAATATGGTGCCGATACCGCGCGCTGGTTCGTGCTGTCCGACAGCCCGCCCGAACGCGACGTGGAATGGACAGCATCGGGCGCGGATGCGACCTATAAACACCTTGCCCGCGTTTACCGGATCGCCTCTGAAATCGCGGCGGCCCCCGATGCAACCGGCACCGGCGATGATGATCTGCTGCGCGCGATGCATCGCTGCATCCATGATGTGACGATGGGGCTGGAAACCTTCGGCTTTAACGCGGCGATTGCGAAACTTTATGCCTTTACCAATGTCTTGGGCAAATCCAATGCCTCTGCCGCCACCAAGCGGCAGGCGGCGCTGGTGCTGGCGCAGCTGATGTCGCCGATGACCCCACATCTGGCCGAGGAAATCTGGGTCAGCCTTGGCGGTGCATGCCTGATCACCACGGCCCCCTGGCCTGTGGCCGATCCCGCGATGCTGGTATCCGATACCGTCACCCTGCCGGTGCAGATCAACGGCAAGCGCCGGACAGAGATTGTCGTCCCCGCCGATGCCAGCAAGCAAGCGGTGGAAACCGCCGTGCTGGCGCTGGATGTGGTGCAAAAGGCGCTGGATGGCGCTAATGTCAAGAAACTGATCGTGGTGCCCGGACGGATTGTGAACATTGTCATCTAGGACCCTCTCTCGCCGCCTATATCTGCTGGGGCTCTTGGCGCTCGGCGGGTGTGGGTTCGCGCCGGTCTATGGCGAGGATAATGTCCTGCGCGGCCAGATCACCTTTGAGACACGCGACACCGTGCCGGGGTTCCGGCTGCGTGAAAGGCTGGAACAGCGGCTGGGGGTGACGGAAGTGCCGGCCTATGTGCTGCGCGCCCAGATCACCGACCGGCGGCGCAGTCTTGCGATCACGACATCGGGGGATAACCAGCGTTTCAACGTGCTCGGCACCGTCACATGGGTCTTGACCCATGCCACGACGGGCGAAACACTGGCCAGTGGCCGCCACGAGACCTTTACCAGCTATGCCGCCACCGGATCGACGACAGCGACCCAAGCCGCCGAAACGGACGCGACCGCGCGGCTATCCGTGGCCTTGGCCGATATGATCGTCAGCCGCCTGTTGCTGCTGGCGCCGGGCCTGCCGCGATGAAACTGGCAGGCGATGCTGCCGCAGGATATCTGCGCAAACCCGATCCGGCCCATGCGGGCCTGCTGATCTTTGGCGCCGATCCGATGCGCGTGGCGGCCAAGCGCCAACAGGCGATCGCCGCCCTGATCGGCCCGCAGGGCGAAGAGGAAATGCGCCTGACCCGCATCAATGCCGCCGATCTGCGCAAGGATGCGGCCCTGCTGGATGATGCGATCAAGGCGCAGGGGTTTTTCCCCGGTCACCGCGTCGCCTTTGTCGAGGATGCGACCGACACCCTGTCCAAACTGATCGAGGCCGCACTGGCCGATTGGCGGCAGGGTGATGCGCAGCTGGTGGTGACCGCAGGCCAGCTGACCGCCAAATCCACCCTGCGCAAAGCCTTCGAGACCCACCGCAACGCCATGGCCATCGGCATCTATGATGACCCGCCCAGCATGTCCGATATCGCGCGCGCCTTGTCGGATGCCGGGCTGGACCAGCCGGGGCGCGACGTGATGGATGCGCTCTTCGCGCTGGCCAATACGCTGGAACCGGGCGATTTCCGGCAGACGGTGGATAAGGTCGGCCTTTATAAACAGGGCGATGCCACGCCGCTGACCATCGCTGATATCATGGCCAATGCGCCGCAATCGGCCGAGGTTGATGTCGATGATGTGCTGGATGTGGTCACCGCCGGGCAGGTCGATCAGCTGGGACCGGTGCTGCGCGGGTTATATGCGCAAGGGGTCACGCCCGTGACGCTGTGCATCGGGGCGATGCGGCATTTCCGGCGGCTGCATGTCGTGGCCTCTGATCCGGGCGGTGCCAGTTCCGGGGTCGCGCGGTTGCGCCCGCCCGTCTTTGGCCCGCGCCGCGACAAGATCGCGCGCCAGGTCACCCATTGGGGCCGCGACCGTCTGGAAAAGGCGCTGACCGCGCTGACCGATACCGATTTGCAACTGCGATCCGCCAGCACCGCGCCGCAGGCGGCGCTAATGGAACGCACGCTGATCCGCCTTGCGATGATGGCCCGGCGCTAACGCAAAAGGCAGACCCGAAGGTCTGCCTTTCCTGACCCGACCCTATGGTCGCGCGCAAAGATCAATCAGACGCCGCTGCGATCAGCAAAGCAGCCAGAACGCCGACAACGACGAAAGCAGGGTTGACGGACGAACCGGCAGGTGCTGGCTCTGTCATCACGACAACGGGGGCTTCCATCGTGGCTGGGGCAAGGCTGCCTGCATTGGCAGCAACGGCGGAAACGGCGATGACTGCGGATGCAGCAAGTGTAGTTGTAAGGCGCATATCGGTACTCCCATTAATGCAAGCGTGGTATGCCACGGCGTGACGATCCACATATCTGTATTAAATCAGGCTGTTCTCAAAAAACCAAGTCTCTGTCCCGCTGGCACGAATGGCCGGATTGCGCAGGGACCGGATCGGGGAAAGCCGCGCGCACGCAGGGGATGATCCGCCCGCTGGCAGCACGCCAATAAACATTGGTCATTCCCGCCCTTGATTGGCCGGCTTTGCCGCGTTTGGGGCCAGTTGATCGGTCTGATCGCGCCGATTTGTCGGATTTGCCCGGGCCAAACAGATGCCCAATTGCAACAGTTGACCTCAAACGCCAGCGGCGCAGGCGGCGCGCATAGATCCCGTCGCATTGGCAAATGGCCTTGCAAAGCACAGCAGAACGCCGCCTTATGCCGTCAAAGAGGGGGAGCCAGCATGTATCAGATCATCGGTCCGAAAAAATCGCGCGCCTTGCGGGTACTTTGGGCGCTCGAAGAATTGGGCGCGCCTTATACCCATCTGCCCGACATGCCGGGGTCGGATGCGGTCAGGGCGCTGAATCCCTCTGGCAAGGTGCCGGTTCTGGTCACCGAGGATGAGGCCCTGACGGATTCCACCGCGATCATGACCTATCTGGCCGACCGGCACGGGGCGCTGATCCCCGCCCCCGGCACGATTGCCCGCGCGCATCATGACGCGCTGATGCATATGGTGCTGGATGAAATGGACGCGATCCTGTGGATGGCGGCAAAGCATAGTTTCATCCTGCCAGAAACCCAGCGCCTGCCCGCGATCAAGGACAGTTTGCGCTGGGAATGGGCGCGCAGTCTTGACCGTCTGGCCCCGCGTATCGCGGGCGATTGCCTGATGGGGGATGATTTCACGATTGCGGATATCCTGTGCGCGCATTGCCTGAATTGGGGTGCGGGGATCAAATTCGACATCAGCCCCGCGCCGGTGCAGGCCTATCAGCAGCGCATGCGCGACCGCCCCGCGTTTCAGCGGCTTTTGGCGTAATCCGCAGCGGCCAATCCCGCCCGGCGCCCGGTCGCCATGCAGGCGCTGATCAGGTAGCCACCGGTCGGGGCCTCCCAATCCAGCATCTCACCGGCGCAAAAGACGCCGGGGCGCTGTTGCAGCATCAAATCATCGCTCAGCGCATCCAGCCGGACACCGCCCGCCGTGGAAATCGCCTCGTCCAGCGGGCGCGGGCCTGCGTGCCGGATGGGCAGCGCCTTGATCAGCGGGGCCAGATCATCGGGATAGGGCAAGCCGAATTCCGCCAGCAGCGCAAGGCGGACGGGGTCCAGCCGCAGCACTTTGCGCAGGTGGTTGGTCATGCTGGCCTTGCCGCGCGGTTTCGCCAATGCGCTGCGCAACTGCGCCAAGGTCCAGTCGGGCAACAGGTCCATGACCAGCGGCGCGCCATCGCGGATCGCGCGCGATAGCGCATAGATGCCACCGCCTTCGATCCCGCGCGCTGAAATGATGCATTCGCCCCGCGTCGTGGCCGCCCCTGCCGACATCGCCACCGCCTTGACCGGCGCGCCAAGGTGGCGCGTCATATGCGCCGACCAATCCACGACGAACCCCATATTCGCAGGCGCAAAGGGCGCGGTGATATCGGGCAGATACTGCTGCCAAGCGCCATCCGACCCCAGCCGCGCCCAGCTGCCGCCGCCCAGTGCCAGCACCACCGCCTTGGCCCCGATCACCTGCGCGCCTTGGGGCGTGTCGAACAGCAGAGCATCGCCCCGCCAGCCATTCCAGCGCCAGCGGGTCTGCACTGTCACACCCGCCGCCCCCAGCCGTGCCAGCCATGCGCGCAACAAGGGCGAGGCTTTCATCGCCACGGGAAAGACCCGCCCCGTTGATCCGGTGAACAAAGGCTGGTCCAGTTCTTCGGCCCAGCGCATCACATCCTGCGGGCCAAAATCGGCCAGAATGGCGCGCAGATTGGCGGGCAAAGGGCCGAAAGCGGCCAGATAGCGGGCCATATCCTCGTTCTTGGTCAGGTTCAGCCCGGATTTGCCCGCCATCAGAAACTTGCGCCCGACAGAGGGCATCGCGTCGATAAGTGTCACCCGCTGGCCTTGTGCCGCGGCCATTTCTGCGGCCATCAGACCGGCAGGGCCTGCGCCGATCACGATCAGCTGGGTCATGCGGGGGCGATCATCCGCTTGATCGCGGCGACATGGGCGGGGGCTGCGGCACAGACATCCACCCCCAGATCGCGGGCGGTCTGCAACAGCGCCTCATCCGGCACAATCAGGTCGATCAGGCCCCAGTCAAGCGCCGTCTGCGCCGCGATCTTTTGCCCGGCCATCAGGATCATCTTGGCGCGCGCAGGCCCGATCAGCCGCGCCATCCGCGCGGGATCGGATGGCTGCGGCAGGAAGCCCAGTTTCATGACAGGATAGAAAAACCGGGTCTGCGCCACGGCGATCCGCAGATCGCAGGCCAGCACCATGCCCAGCGCACCGCCCGCCGCCGTGCCGTTCAGCGCGGCGATGGTCAGGCCTTGGCAGGCGGCAATGGCCCCTGACAGACGTTCCCAGACCGGATCGGTGGCAAGCCCCGCGCGGGCAGCGTCCAGATCGGCCCCGGCGCTGAACACGCGGCCCGTGCCGGTCAGGATCAGCAGTTTTGCATCGCGCGCGTCCTCGGCAATATCGGCCAGCTCGCCCAGCATCGCGGCGGTCAGCGCACCTGCCTTGTCGGGCCGGTCGATGGTGACGACAAGGCTGTCGCCGTCCCGGTCCAGACGGATCATGTCAGACCAACCATCTTGCGGATTTCAGGCTCGCGCAGGCTGATATCCTGGCCCAGATAGGGGTCGGCCTCGGGCAGACACATCCAGACCAGCGCCTTTGCGGGCCATTCGGGCGGGATATGCACCGACCAATCCAGCTGGCTGACCGGGCTGATGCCGGATTCCTTGATGTCGCGCTGCATTTGCGTCGCAACGGTGCCGGGCGACAGACCCATGATCCGCAACCCTTTGGCCCGGCATTCCAGATCGGCGGTGCGGGTCAGCATGTAGGCACCGGCCTTGGAGGCACAATAAGCGGTCCAGCCATGCACCGGATTATGCGCCGCCCCGGACGAGATATTCAGGATCGTGCCATGCCCCTGCGCGATCATGCCCGGCACAACCGCGCGCATCCCATACATGACGCCCTTGAGGTTGATATCCACCGCGCGCGCCCATGCATCGGGATCAATATCCGCGAAAGAGCCCATCGGATCGACGACCCCGGCATTATTGATCAACACATCCAGCCCGCCGAATGCATGGGCCGTGGCGGCAACGGCTTGCTCGACCTCGCCATAGCGCGACACGTCGCAAGGGATGGCCAGCGCCTTTTCACCGATCTCGCCCGCAATCTGGGCGATATCATCCATGCTGCGCGCAATCAGAGAGACATTTGCGCCACATTCGGCAAATTCCCGCGCAGCCGCCGCGCCAATACCCCGGCTGGCCCCCGTGATCAGCACGGTTTTTCCCATCATATCGAACTTTTTCACATCAATCTCTTTCGGTCTGGCCTGCGGATGGGTAACTGTTTGACAGATGCTATCCTGCCTTGGCCCCTGTTGGAAGACGTGGACCCGAAAGGCAGACCCAGAACTGACCAGAACAGAAGGGAACCAGATGACCTATAGAACGACTTTGCGTGGTGCTGTCTGTCTGGCGGCAGTCTTGACCGGAAACGCCGCTTTTGCCGAAGTGACCGCCCAGCAAGTCTGGGACGATTGGAAGACGCAGCTGTCCATCTACGGCCCCAATAGCCTGTCTGTCGGGTCAGAGGATATGCTGGGCGACCGGCTTATGGTGCGTGACATCGCGCTGACCATGATCGAGGACGAGCTGACAATCCTTGCCACGCTGGGCGATGTCACCTTTGTCGAACAGGATGACGGCAGTGTCAGCGTGACGATGCAAGACAGCTTTCCCATCGTGCTGACAAATCGCCAAGGCATGGCGGCCACCGTTCTGGTGACCCAGTCGGGTCTGGAAATGACCGTCAGCGGCACAAGGGATGCGATGAATTATGCCGTCAGCGCGGATCGCTACAAGGTGGCGCTGGACCGGGTCGTCGATGGTGATTTCACCTTTACCGGCGATCTGAGCATGACCGGCAACAACCTGACAGGCAGCTATACCACCCGTCTGGGCGCGATGCGCGACCTGACCTATGCAGGGGCCTTCGAATCGGTCGATCTGCTGGTGGATGTGCAAATCCCCGATGCGGCGGGCGAATACATCACCATGGGCGGCAAGATCAACGGTCTGACCATGCAGGCCGCATTGGCGATGCCGCTGGATGGCGTCATGTTTGATGACAATAACCAGATCGCGGAGGGCAGCTCTATTTCTGCCGGCTATACTGTGGATGGCGGCGAATATGTGTTCGACATCAATGCAGAGGGCGATCAGATGGCCGGGTCGATCAGCGCCGGTGCGGGCATGCTGGCCACGCAGATCAGTGCAGATAGCCTTGCCTATGCGGGTCGCACGACCGATATCATGGCCAGGATCGTATCGGCCGCAGCACCCTTCCCGATCGAGATCGGCCTCTCTGCCTATGGGTTCACCCTCGAGATGCCCGTCGCGGCCACGAAAACCGCACAGCCCTTTGCCTTTGGCATCGAACTGGCGGATCTGACCGTCAGCGACATGATCTGGTCATTATTCGATCCCTCCAACGTGCTGCCGCGCGATCCGGCGACGATCAAGATCGGCCTTGCCGGTCTGGCCCGGCCGCTCTTTGACATGATGGACCCCGCGCAGGAACAGGCGATGATGAACAGCGACATGCCGTTCGAATTGTCCGAGGTCACGCTGACCGATCTTGATATCTCGGCCGCAGGTGCCAGCGTCACCGGCGAGGGTGCCTTTACCTTCGACAACAGCGATATGGTCAGCTTTGCGCCGCTGCCCCGCCCCGAAGGCGAGGTCAGCATCCAGATCAGCGGGCTGAACGGCTTGCTGGACAAACTGGTGGCGATGGGCCTGATGTCGGCCGAAGAAATGATGGCACCGCGCATGATGATGGGCATGTTCGCGCGGTCCACCGGCAATGACCAATTGGAAACCCGCCTGCAAGTCACCGGCGATGGTCAGGTGCTGGCCAATGGGCAGCGCATCCGCTGATCCGGTTCAATCCAAGCCAAGCCAAGGGCGCGTCGCTTTGTCGGCGCGCCCTTGGCATGTCATGGCGCGGCCTTGCAGCATCGCTGCCCGCGCACTAGGTCTCGGTCAAGCAAAGGAAGCGCCATGACACAATCCCTGTCCGACCTGACCCACCAATTGATCGAGATCGCCCGCAAGGCCGGGGCCGATGCCGCCGATACCATCGCGGTAGATGGCACATCTTTGTCGATTGATGTGCGGGGCGGCGTGTTGGAACACGCCGAACGGTCCGAAGGGATCGACATCGGCCTGCGGGTGCTGATCGGCAAGCGGCAGGCCTGCGTGTCATCATCCGACACCAAGCCCGACACCTTGCGCCAGATGGCCGAACGCGCCGTGGCCATGGCGATGGAAGCCCCCGAAGACCCGCATGCCGGTCTTGCCGATCCCGCACAATTGGCCCGCGAAACGGACAATAAAGCACTGGATATGCATGACCCCGCCGCGGAACCCGATCCTGCCATGTTGCAGGACCAAGCCGCCCGTGCCGAGGCGGCGGCGCTGCGCAATACCGGTATTTCTCAGGTGCAATCGGCCTCTGCGGGATATTCCCGCCGCCGCGTGCATCTGGCGGCGACCAATGGCTTTTCGGCAGGCTATACCCGCACCGATAACGGCCTCTCCTGTGTGGCGATCAGCGGAACGGGCACCGCGATGGAACGGGACTACGACTATGACAACCGCGTGTTTCGCACCGACCTGCGCGATGCCGATGCGATTGGCACCCGCGCGGCAGAACGCGCCGTGGAACGCAGTGGCGCGCGCCGTCCCAAAACGGGCGCCTATCCGGTGCTGTTTGACGAACGCATCGCCAGCGCACTGATCGGCCATCTGTTGCAGGCCACCAACGGGGCCGCCATCGCGCGCGGGTCCAGCTGGCTGCGCGACGCGCTGGGCGCGCAAGTCTTGCCCAAGGGGCTGTCGGTGATCGAAGACCCGCACCGCGCGCGGGTGTCGGGATCGCGGCTTTATGATGCCGAAGGCCTGCCCACCGCGCGCCGCGCCATCGTGGATGACGGGGTGCTGACGGGCTGGACGCTGGATCTTGCGACAGCGCGCAAGCTGGGGCTGGACAGCACCGGCAATGCGGCACGGTCCACCGGTGCGCCACCCTCGCCCAGCCTGACCAATATCACCATGACCCAAGGCAGCGCATCGCGCGATGACCTGATCGCGCAGATGGGGACGGGGCTGCTGGTCACGTCGATGATCGGATCGACGATCAACCCCAATACGGGCGATTATTCGCGCGGGGCGGCGGGGTTCTGGGTGGAAAACGGGGCCATCGCCTATCCGGTCAACGAATGCACCGTCGCGGGCAATCTGCGCGACATGCTGCTGACGCTGATCCCCGCCAATGACGCGCAATTGCATCTGTCGCGCGCGGTTCCGTCGCTTTTGGTCGAAGGGCTGACCCTTGCCGGAGAGTGACCTCGCCCTTCTGGTTGCCGCCGCGCGCAAGGCGGGGGCCATCGCGACAGGATATTTCGGCCAATCGCCGCAGGTGACCGATAAACCGGGTGGTGCCGGCCCGGTGACAGAGGCCGATCTGGCCGTTGACCTGATGCTGGCGGATTTCCTGCGCGACAAGCGCCCCGATTATGGCTGGCTGTCCGAGGAATCGCAGGACGGCCCCGCGCGCCTGTCCACGACACGCCAATTCGTGATCGACCCGATCGACGGCACGCGGGCCTTTATCGCGGGGGCCAAGGATTGGTCCCATTCGCTTGCCATCGTGGAAAACGGTGCCGTTGTCGCCGCGGCCGTCTATCTGCCGCTGCATGACCTTATGTTCACCGCCACGCGGGGCGCGGGCGCGCGCCTGAACGAAGCGCCGATCACCGTCAGCCGCGCGGCGCTGGATGCGGCCACGGTCTTGGCATCAAAGCCGAATTTCCTGCCTGCCTTGTGGAAAGGCGCGACGCTGCCACCGTTCAAACAGGCGTTCCGGTCGTCGCTGGCCTATCGGCTGTGTCTTGTGGCGCAGGGCCGGTTCGACGCGATGCTGACCCTGCGCCCCAGCTGGGAATGGGACATCGCCGCCGGTGCGCTGATCGTGGCCGAGGCGCGCGGCATCGTGACCGACCCGCAGGGAATGCCGCTGGTGTTCAACAATGCGCATCCGCAGGTGCCCGGTGTCATCGCGGCCGGGGATGATTTGCACGCCGATATCGCAGCGCGGCTTGAGCCTGCGGCCCCGACCCATTAGGGTCGGCACAGACCAAGCAACCCGAGGATTTCCCGATGACACAGCGCCTGCACCTTGTTTTTGGTGGTGAACTGGTCGATCCGACCAAGAATGCGTTCAAGGACGTCGCAGCGATTGATATCGTGGGGATGTTCCCGAATTACCAAACCGCCTATAATGCGTGGAAAGCGGCGGCACAGCGCACCGTGGACAATGCGCATATGCGCTATTTCATCGCCCATATCCACCGCCTGCGGGACGAGGAAACCCCCGCCTCTGCGACAGAGGAACTGGGCGACTGATATCGGGGCAAGGGGCAGGATCATGGCGCGATCCCTGAAAATCGCGGCCTATATGGCGGGGCTTGGGCGCAGCACCCCCGCCGCGTCACCGACATTCTATCCCGACCGGCCGGATGGCGCGATCATCTGGGCGCGGTGCAGCCGGCCCGAACAGCTGACCGCGATTGAAACGCTGCAACGCAAGCTGGCAGATGATGCCGATGCGGTCCAGATCATCGCCACCGTTTCCGACTGGGACCCCGCATTGGCCGAACGCGCCCTGCCGGAACCCAAGGGCAAAGAGATGATCCGCGCCTTTCTGGCGCATTGGCGTCCGATGCTGGTGATCTGGGTGCGCGGCGATCTGGATCTGGTCTTGCTGGACGCGATCCGCTCTGCCCGCGTGCCCAGCATCCTTGTTGATGCTTCGGGTGACGGGATCGACCATATCGCGGGTGGCTGGGTGCCGGGCGCGATCCGGTCCTTGCTATCTGGCTTTGACACGGTGCTGGCGGTCGATTCCGGCTCTGCCGAAAAGCTGATCGGCGCGGGCACCCCGCAGGCGCGCATCGTCGTCACCGGGCTGATGGAGGATTGCAGCCCCGTGCTGCCCTGCAACGAGACCGAGCGCCGCGACCTGTCCGCCGCCATCGGGACGCGGCCCGTCTGGCTGGCGGCGGCGGCGCGCGCGAATGATTGCACAGCACTGCGCCGCGCCCATCTAGAGGCCGGACGCCGCGCGCATCGCCTGCTGCTGATCATCACCCCCGATACGCCCGATTGCGGATCGAATCTGGCCAAAGAGATGCGCCAGTTCGGCTTTCACGTCACGCTGCAGTCGGAAAGTCCCGCCCCATCCGAACCGACGCAGGTCTTTATCGTCGATACGGACCCCGATCTGGGGCTGTGGTACAGGATCGCGCCGGTCACCTATCTTGGTGGCACGCTTTATGGTGGCGGCTGCCGTGATCCGTTTGAACCTGCCGCACTTGGGTCTGCGGTGCTTTGCGGGCCGCATGTCGCCCCCTATCAGCACCATGCCGCGCGGCTGAACGCCGCTGCCGCCGCAAAGCTGATCGCCTCTGCCGATGCGCTTGGCCCCACGGTCGAGACATTGCTGGCCCCCGACAAGGCCGCGCGGATGGCCCATGCAGCATGGGATGTCACCTCGCGCGGGGCGGATGTGACCAACCAGATCGTGGCGCTGATCCGTCAACGGCTCGAAGACAGGGTGGCCTGATGCGCGCGCCCCATTTCTGGTTCACCGCGCCGCAACACCCCGCTTTGGCCGCGCGGCTGCTGGCGCCGCTGGGTTGGCTTTATGCGGCGGCAACGGCCCGGCGTCTGCGCCGGCCTGCGCGACTGCGCGCGGCTGTGCCGGTCATCTGCATCGGCAATCTGAACGCCGGCGGCACCGGCAAGACGCCCACGACCATCGCGCTGATCGACCGGCTGCGCGCGCGGGGGCACAATCCGCATGTGGTGTCGCGCGGCTATGGCGGGACGCTGACAGGGCCGGTGCAGGTGCATGAACGCCAGCACAAGGCGGATCAGACCGGCGATGAACCTTTGTTGCTGGCAGCTTTCGCGCCGACCTGGGTCGCGCGCGACCGTGCGGCTGGTGTTGCGGCGGCACAGGCGGCGGGGGCGGATGTGATCCTGCTGGATGACGGGTTCCAGAACCCCGATGTGGCCAAGGATCTGTCCATCATCGTTGTCGATGCCCTGCGCGGTTTCGGCAATGGCCGCGCGATCCCCGCTGGCCCTTTGCGCGAAACCGTCGCGCGCGGGCTGGCGCGGGCGGATCTTCTGTTATCCATCGGCCCGCCCGAGGCGCAGGACAGCTTTGCCGCTGACTGGCCCCTGGCGCTGCCGCATCTGGTGGGCCATCTGGCCCCGCTGCCCACGGGCATGCCATGGCGCGACCTGCGCTTGCTGGCCTTTGCAGGGATCGGGCATCCGGAAAAGTTTTTCCGCACCCTGCGCGACATGGGCGCCGATGTCGTCCGCGCCGAAGCGCTGGCCGATCACCAGCCGCTGACGCCCGCGCTGATCAAGCGTTTGCAGATCGAGGCGCAGGCCCAGCGCGCGCAGCTGGTCACAACGGAAAAAGACGCCGTGCGCTTGCCCGACGCCTTTCGGATGCAGGTGCTGACCCTGCCGGTCCGGCTGCATCTGACGGATTGGACCGCGCTGGATGCCGCCTTTGACCGGCTGGGGCTTTAGCCGATCCGCGCGTCCAGGATTTCTGCGAATTCCGGATAGGCCATATTGCTGTAAAGCCGCCCGTCGATCACAAAGCTCGGGGTTGAATTGATCCCATCCGCTGCGGCATTTTCCTGGAACCAGGTATAAAGCGCCTCGGCCTTGGGACCATCCGACAGCGCAGCGTCAAGCGCCGCATCATCCAGACCCGCCACCTTGGCCAGACGGCGCAGCTGATCGACGATCACGACAGGATCGCCGCCCGCCAGCCATGCGCGCTGTTGTTCGTAAAGCATCCCGGTAAAGGAAAAGAAGAAATCAGCATTGTTCTGGCTGCGCGCGATCATCGATGCCCAAAGGCCGGGGCGGTCGAAATAAACCTCGCGATAGACAAAGCGGATCTTGTCCGTGTCGATGTAATTGGCCTTGATCTGCTGGAACTGGTCGGCATGGAAGGTCGCGCAATGCGGGCAGGTATAAGAGGCATATTCGATCACCTCGACCGCGGCATCGGGATTGCCCAGCACCATTTCCATGACCTCGGGCAAGGCCCCATCAGCGGCTTGCGCATTGGCGGCACCGGGCAACAGGCCGGTGACCGGATCGGGACGGCCAACGAACCAGCCGGCACCGGCGATCAATGCGGCACCTCCACCGGCGGCCAAAAGCGTTCTGCGTTTCATATCTACCTCTGTTCAGTTCTTCTGTTTCGCAAGGACATGGCCGCCCAATCTGGCCAAGGCGGCCCGTAAATCATCGCTGTCTATTTTCTCAGATAGGGCGGTGGCTTTGCAAATCACGTCTGCGCTGGGTTGCGTTACACGTTTGGGCGCGGGCGTAAAAGCGACGCGCCCTTCGGCAAAGCCAGTGGGCGCTGTCTGCGTGATCCGCACCCGCGCGATGGCGCGGTAGCCATAACAGGCGTTCACCTTGTCGCGGATCTGGTCCTTTTGCATCTCCAGCATCGGGGCCTGCGCGCCCGTGGTCAGCAAGGTCAGAGTCGCCCCCATCCCGCCGCGCCCATAGCTGATATTGACGGGTGTCGCGATCTGGGCGGTGCTCTCGCCCACAACCTCGGCCCAATGGGTCAAAAGGCGGGTCACGGCAAAACCGCGCTTTTCGCTGGCGCTGCGGATGCGGGTCTGCATCAGCGCGGCCGCGCGCGAAAAACCATAGGTCGTGCCATTGGGGCGTGGCTGTTTCATGGCTTTGCATTACCTTATGTCTGCACCTGCGCCAAGCCTGCGCTGCCGCATATGGGGGAAACCGCCTTGGACGATCTCAGCTCTGCCTTGCTGGACTGGTACGACAGCCATGCCCGCGTCATGCCATGGCGTGTGCCGCCTGCCGACCGCAAGGCAGGCGTGGCCCCCGACCCCTATGCCATCTGGCTGTCCGAGGTGATGCTGCAACAAACCACCGTCGCCGCCGTGCGCGATTATCATCGCAAATTCACCACGCTTTGGCCCAATGTGCGCGATCTGGCAGCGGCCGATGATGCCGCTGTCATGGCCGCTTGGGCCGGGCTTGGCTATTATGCGCGCGCGCGCAACCTGCTGAAATGCGCGCGGGTCGTGGTGGCGGATCATGGCGGCGCCTTTCCGCGCGATCATGCAACCTTGCTGACCCTGCCCGGCATCGGCCCCTATACCGCAGCGGCGATTGCGGCCATCGCCTTTGACGCGCCCGAAACCGTGGTTGATGGCAATGTGGAACGGGTCATGGCGCGGATGTTCGACATCCACACGCCCTTGCCTGCCGCGAAACCGGACCTGACCGCCCGCGCCCGCGCGCTGACACCCCAGCAGCGTCCGGGCGATTACGCGCAGGGAGTGATGGATCTTGGCGCCACGATCTGCACGCCGCGCAACCCGGCCTGCGGCATATGCCCGTGGCGCGCCGGCTGTGCCGCACGGATCGCAGGCAGTGCCGCCGATCTGCCGCGCAAGACGCCCAAGAAAAAGACCCCCACGCGGCATGGGATCGCCTATGTCGCGCGGCGCGCTGATGGCGCGATGCTGCTGGAAACGCGGCCCGAAAGCGGGCTTTTGGGCGGGATGCTGGGTTGGCCTTGCAGCGATTGGGCGGATGATCCCGCGCCTGCGCCGCCCCTTGCTGCCGATTGGACGGCGCTGGACGCCCAAGCGCGCCACACATTCACCCATTTCCACCTGCATCTGCGGATCATGCTGGCCCATGTCCCGCTGGACGCGCAGCCCGAGCGTGGGCATTTCATCGCAAGGCCGGATTTCAGCCCCGCAGCGCTGCCCACGGCGATGCGCAAAGTTTACGATTTGGTTGCCGATCTGGTGCAGAATGATTGAGAGCGGGCAGCTTTGCCGCTAATATCACACAACCGGACCACGAAAGGATCATCTGCCAATGACGCCCGGCGCTGCGCCTGATACGGGGCCAATCCCTTCGGCTTTGCCCTTTTGGTTGTCGCTGGTGCTGATCCCGCTTGCCTTCTTTGTGGCCACGCAGGGTGGCTGGACGCTGCTGCTGTTGCCGCTGACAACATGGTGGCTGTTTTCCGGGCTTGATTACGTTGTGGGGCTGGACAAGGCGAACCCCGATCCCGCCACACCCGAAAAGGCGCTGTTCTGGCACAGGCTGATCACGCTTTTATGGACGCCGCTGCAATTGATCACGATCTTGGGCGTGCTGCATTACGTCGTGACAACAGACCATCTGACGCGGGTCGAGCAATGGGCGCTATTCGCGGGGCTGGGTATCCTGTCGGGGACTATCGGGATCACCTATGCGCATGAATTGATGCATCAAAAACCGAAAGCGGAACGCTGGCTGGCGGATATCCTGCTGGCTTCGGTGTTTTATTCGCATTTCCGGTCCGAACATCTGCTGGTGCATCACCGCTATGTGGCCACGCCGCGCGATCCGGTCACCGCGCGCTATGGCGAAAGTTTCTACCGCTTCTTTCCACGCGTGCTGTGGCAATGCTTTGTCTCGGCGCTGCGGGCGGAAAAGGCGATGCTGGCGCGCAAGGGCTTGGGCGCGACGCATAGGTCAAACCCGTTCTGGCGGTATCTGGCGTTGCAGGCTCTGTTTCTGGGGCTTGCCGCCATGATCGGCGGGCTTTGGGGTATCTTCTTGTTCATGACACAGGCGTTCTGGGCGGTGTTCCAGCTGGAGCTGGTGAATTACGTCGAACATTACGGACTGACGCGCAAACATCTGGGCGATGGCAAATACGAACATGTCAAACCGCGCCATTCGTGGAACGCCTCGCAGCGCGCGTCGAACTGGCTGCTGATCAACCTGCAACGCCATTCCGACCATCATTACAAACCCGACCGGCGGTTCCCCCTGCTGCAAACCTATGCCGAGGATGAGGCCCCGCAACTGCCCCATGGCTATCCGGTGATGACGATCATGGCGCTGGTGCCGCCGCTGTGGCGCAAGACCATGCATCCGCGGGTCAGGCAATGGCGCGCCGCCTTCTATCCCGAGATCCGGAATTGGCGCCCCTATAAAGACGCAGGCAATCCGATGCCGCGCTAGGGCTTGCCCGGGAACAAAGACGCCGCGCCGCTGTTGGCCAAACATATCAATGTCCCCAAAGCAGGAGCGTCACAGATGCGGATCAACATGTCTTTGCCCATTATGATGGGCTTTATCGCGGGCCTTACGCTGGCCGCTTGTGGCGATAACACCACCGAACGCGCGGCGACAGGCGCGCTGGGCGGGGCCTTGGTCGCCGGACCGGCAGGGGCGCTGGTCGGCGGTGCGACCGGCACGGTGATCGAGTAATCCAAAAAAATCCCCGCCATCTTGCGATGACGGGGCAAAGTTAGCGCCAGCGGCCCCTGCCAAAATGACAGGGTTCGCCGCCGGCACCGGCGGTTCAACCTTGGTGAAACTTAGTGCTTTTCCATCTCAGAGCGGATCTGCTGGCGCAGCAGATCGATAGGCACCTTTTGCCCGTCGCGCTTGAATTGCCAATAGGTCCAGCCATTGCAGCTGGGCGCGCCTTCCAGATAGGCGCCGACCTGATGGATCGATCCTTTGATGTCATCCCCGATCAGCGTGCCATCGGCGCGGACCTTGGCCTTGTGGCGGCCATTCATGGACCAAAGCTCTTCGCCCGGACGCAGCATGCCGCGTTCCACCAGCACACCAAAGGCGACGCGCGGTTCGGCGCGTTTGGATGCCGAGACTTCCAGCGCTTCGCTGTCGAATTTGCGGGTATTGGCGATGCGCTTTTCCGCGACCTTGCGATAGGCGGCTTCGCGTTCGATCCCGATGAAATCGCGGCCCAGCATCTTGGCCACCGCGCCGGTGGTGCCGGTGCCAAAGAACGGATCAAGGATCACATCGCCCGGATTGGTCGTGCCCACGATCACGCGGTGCAGCAAGGATTGCGGTTTCTGCGTCGGATGCGCCTTGTCGCCCTGATCATCCTTGAGCCGCTCGTGCCCGGTGCAGATCGGCAGCACCCAATCGGACCGCATCTGCACACCTTCGTTCAAGGCCTTCAGCGCCTCGTAGTTAAAGGTATATTTGCTGGCCTCTTCCTTGGACGCCCAGATCAGCGTTTCATGCGCATTGGTCAGGCGTTTGCCACGGAAATTGGGCATCGGGTTGGCTTTGCGCCAGACCACATCATTCAGAATCCAGAACCCCTGATTCTGCAATTCAGCCCCCATGCGAAAGACGTTGTGATAGCTGCCGATCACCCAGATCGCGCCATTGGGTTTCAGCAGGCGGCGGGCGGCAGCCAGCCAGGCCTTGGTAAACCGGTCATAGGCGGCGAAACTGTCGAACTGGTCCCAGGCATCATCGACCGCATCGACACGCGAATTGTCAGGGCGGTGCAGATCGCCTTTCAGCTGCAAATTATAGGGCGGATCGGCAAAGATCAGATCCACCGACCCCGCCGGCAGGCTGTTCATCACCGCGATGCAATCGCCATCGATAATCGTGTTCAGAGGCAGCGTTTGCGCCACCTTTACCTTTGTTTTGACCGTCATGTTCGCCTCATTGCCCCGGCGGATTGCCCGCTCTTTGGTTGGGCCTAATCTGAGTCAGAGATGATTCGCTGTCAAAACCTTTATTGAATCAACCACTTACGATTTGATCTTGATACAAGATATTGTGGACCGGTTTGAACGAACGCCTATGGTGTGGGGTGACACCAAGCGTGACCAGCGCCGATTGATGCGCCGCTGTCGGGTATCCGGCGTTGCGATCCCAGCCGTAACCGGGAAACTGTTGCGCTAAATCCACCATGTGACGGTCGCGCCACACTTTGGCGATGATCGAGGCGGCCGCAATCGACAGCGACCGCGCGTCACCTTTCACGATGGGCTCGGCCGACAGGGTCAGGTCGCGTGGTACCATATTGCCGTCGATCAAGGCGTGGTCGGGCGGGCGGGCCAACCCCGCAATGGCGCGCACCATCGCCATATGCGAGGCGCGCAGGATATTATGGGTGTCGATTTCCGCCACGCTCGCCTGTGCGATGCTGACCTCGGCGCAATCCATGATCTGCGCGAACAGCGCCTCGCGCCTTGCAAGGGTCAGTTTCTTGCTGTCGTTCAACCCCGCAGGCAGATGCGCAGGGTCCAGCACGACCGCCGCCGCCACAACCGGCCCCGCCAGCGGGCCGCGCCCGACCTCGTCCACGCCTGCGATGCGCGCATGGCCACGTCGCTGGGCCGCAACCTCGAAAGAGAAATCAGGCAATGTCATATGCCCAGTGACCCCAGGACCGCCCCCGGCGCAAGACAAAACAGCCAGCACGTCGCGCTGCATCTGTGCACAGGCCAAGGATTGATGCTATTGCATAACGACATGCCACCGGATCAGATCGCAATATGAAAATCCTTTCTCTCTCTTTCATGATCTTTTGTCTGTCCGCAACTTTCGCGCAGGCGGCGTGTTATGCCGATTACAAGGCCAAGCAGGACGACCCCCTGCGGCTGCATTATGGCGTGACCAAAGTCCGTGGCGAATGCAGCGTCGGATCAGCCGCAGCACAATTGCGCGACGGTCTGGCCCGTGACGGGTGGCAATTGTTGAATGTGCTCGGAGTCTTTGACGATTCCGGGCTGGAAGAACGAAGGGACAGCGCCGGTGAGTTCTACCTCCGCTACTGAATCGCGCGAAATCGGCAACAGGATCGTGGTGGCCGGCATTGCCGCCATTGTCGTCATTCTGGGCATCACGGCGGTCTTGCTGTTCATCAACCTGCCCGATGCCAATGCGTTCAACATGCGCGTCGAGCGGCTGTTCGTCGAGAATGACACGCTGACCGGCAATGCCGAAATCAAGCTGCTGGAAATCCTTGCGCAATCGGGCACCGCATTTTCGGATACGCTGGCGTCTTACCGTTTCGTGATCTTCGTGCTGCTGATCTTTGCCACCGCACTGCTGGTCGCCGCCGTGGCCTTTCTGGTGATGCTGATCGCGCTGAACCGCCGCATGGGCCGGATCGAACGGCAGGGGATAGAGGTGAATTCCCTGCTGATCAGCCGCGACCAGAAATCGGTCTATCTGAATGATTTCGAATTCAAACTGACCGATGCCGCGCTTGAAACCCTGTCCGTTCTGGCCGAGGCGCGCATGGATGACGAGGTGCTGTCAGGCGCCGAGATCGAAGGCGTGATTTCCGGCCGCGACCCGTCTGATTGCGACGAGGCGGCGGGCGCGACCCGCATCAAGCGGCTGCGCGATACTTTGGGCAATCAGCTGGTCAGCGAACTTCTGGTCAAGAATATCGCGCGCAAAGGCTATATGCTGGCCATCGACAAGAATGTCATCAAGATGGTTTAGCCGCGCCGCAAGGTCTCGCCCGGTGACAGTTTCGGGCTGAGCGTGACGGTCGTTGCATCCTCGCTTGCCAGCCCCAGATTGCGCGCCACGATGATCTGCGCGGCCTTGACCCCGATTTCACGGCGGCAGGCATCCATCGTCGCCAATTGACGCGGCAGACCGTCCAGCAATTCCACACCATTGAACGCGGCAATCCCGATCTGGTCGGGGATTGCAACGCCCTGTTCCAGCAGATACAGCAAGCCGCCCGCGCCGATCATGTCATTGGAATAATAAAGAAAATCCAGATCTGGACTGCGCGAGATCATCTTGGCCGTCATCTCGCGGCCCTTGGCCAATGCGGATCCGCCGGAATAGAATTCCTGATCCGCAATCTCGATCCCGGCCTTGGCCAGCGTGCGGGTGAACCCTTCAAAGCGTTTGCGCGCGCGGTGATCCAGCGGCATTTTCGTGCCCATGAACCCGATCTTTTGATAGCCAGCGGCGATGATTTCCTCGGCCATCTTGCGCCCTGCGCGGCGATGCGAAATGCCCACGCAAGTGTCAATCGGCTCGCCATCGGTATCCATGATCTCGACCACCGGGATGCCCGCCTGCCGCAGCATGGCACGCGAGGCCTCGGAATGTTCCAGCCCTGCGATGATGACGCCGGATGGCCGCCATGACAGCATCTCGAACAAGACCTTTTCTTCTTTCTCGGGCAGGTAATCGGTGACGCCCACAACCGGTTGCAGGTCAGTGTCTTCCAACACTTCTGATATACCGGCCAGCACCTCGGGGAAGACCATATTGCCCAGCGACGGGATGATCACCGCCACAAGGTTCACCCGCGACGAGGCCAGCGCACCCGCGATCTTGTTGGGCACATAGCCCAGCCGTTTGGCGGCATCCTGCACCTTTTGGCGGGTTGCCGCGCTGACATCGCCCTTGTTGCGCAAGACGCGGCTGACGGTCATTTCACTGACGCCCGATGCTTCGGAGACATCGCGCAGGGTCAGGGGGCGTTTGGGATCGCTGGTCAAAGGCATGGTCCTGTCTTGTCGTTTGACCAAGGTTAGCCGCCCCGAGAGACGTTGACCAGACAAGCAAACGCAGGCATTGAACAAACCGGCGGCCCCGTGGCTCAACAGGATAGAGCAGCCCCCTCCTAAGGGGCAGGTTGCAGGTTCGAATCCTGCCGGGGTCACCATTCAAAACTTTGTATTTTATACTTTCTATATGAAAAGGAAGCCATAAAAAGGGTTGCTCTTTGGTTTACTGAGCCGTTCAAGGTACATTTGACGTTGTACGACGGAAACCTCCACCGCGCCGAAGTTTCGCGCAACAAGTCTAGCCAGGCGCAGATGAAAGCTTTAGTAGCTCGGCAGATTGCGGATCGGGTTTATTGATTTTGAAGAAATTTTACCGGAACAGAATTTTGCAAGACCGCTTAAGGCGAAATCGATCGGCTTACGGTAGGTATCGGCGGAAGGCGTATCTTCAGCGCAAGAGGCGCGGGAAGTTAGTGCCGCGCCCAAAGATCCACAAGGGTAATATGCCTGATATTAAGAAGGTGCAAATTCCAGAGATTCTTTCTCTTGAAAAAAATCGTGAAGAAACCCTGAAATTTCTGTCTTTTGTTTCTCTCCAAAATAAGAAAAACAGAAAAAGGCGTCGAAAAGGCACGGGTGCGCCTTCGGAGTATTTTGACTTTACCAATCTGAAAGAGATATGCCCGGCGACGGCCTTAATACTTTGTGCCGTTTATGACGTATATCAAAGGCGCGGTGGAGATTTTCGAGTTTTTGACTACGATGAATGGGACGCAGGGGTAAAGGAAACTTTTGCTCAGATTGGGTTTTTTAAATGGCTTGACTTCAAGGGGCTACCATCGGCCGGTAATGTGGTGGGAGAATTGCCAATTCGAGCGTTTGAAAGTGAGGTTTTACATATCCCCGCAAAGCCAGTTACTTATCTACAGGACCTAATTGAAGCATTCAATAATATTAGAGAACGCGCATCGAAAACTATTATTGATGAAGAAACTTCCAGTCGGGTTGCAAGCGCTATTTTGGAGGCTGTAGAAAACTCTGTAAGACATGCGTACCATGACGGTATACCAAAAGACGTAAGGCGGCGTTGGTGGGTAGGGGGCGTTAGTAATCCTAAGTCAGGTGAGGTGATGGTGGCTTGCTATGATTGCGGTGTGTCAATTCCAGGGTCTATTGCCGGAAGCGTTTTGGATGATCAGCGCGGGGTGAGAACCTATGTGCAGGGTGTTTTCCGACGATATCTTCGCAGGAGCGTTACCGAAGAAGTTGGCCATGAGCTAGATCACAAACGGCTGCAGGTCGCTTTAAAGTATCTTGCCACGACATCGGGCGTTGCGGGCGGGGGCAAGGGGCTTGCTCACATCGCCACGACAATCGACGATTGCCAAGATGGCACTGTAGAGATTTTTACCCGCCGCGCTCATTTCTATGTTAAAAAGGGAGACGTTGGTCGGTGCAGTCTCTTGCCTGAAGAGATGCCCGGCACCTTGATTGTTTGGCGTATGCAGCTATATGGATAGGGTCATGCAAACGATTCGCGTAAGAGATTTTTCCAGATTTCCTGGCGGGCGCTTCAAGCGCTTCGGCACCCACAGTGGTGAGGAGTTTCGCGATTCGGTACTACGCCCGGCTTTGGGTGGTGGTGCTGATCAGCTTGAGGTCGACCTCACCGATATTTTTACCTTTCAGCCGTCTTTTCTTGATGAGGCTTTTGCCGGTCTCATTAAGCTGGGTGTGATCAGCGCGAGCGACTTCAAGCGTAAGTTTGTCTTTAAGTACAACATGGCAAACAAGCCATACGTTGAAATGATTATGCGGTATGTAAATGAAGCGGCCGCAAGTAAATCTGACGCCTCTAAGGCAAATTAATGTCTCCTGAAGCGGCTTCGGCAAGCGTTATAGAAGTAGGGTTAATTCTCAGACTTCTTTTACCATTTGTGCTTGGCGCTATTTTTACCCTCATAATAACCTCCGTAAATCATAGAAGAGATCACATAAAGCACGTACGGGAAATTATATCAAAGGCGATCAAAGATATTTCCGAAAAGGGAGTTTCGTATTGGGCTAGCGAATACTCAGTCGATCGAATGGTTCAGCTTCAGGGTTCGGTTACTTACTTCCAGCATCTATTTCCCTACGCATATGATAGCACTAATGTTCCGGAGAAATCTAAAGACGAAATGAGCGATCTATTCGGAGATATTTCTCATGTTGCGCTTTATGTCGATGGAGAGCTAGATGAGTCTACTCATAAGATTGACGCACAAAGGGTGACTGAACTTTTAGTTATTTGCGCAAACGCAGAGGCTCTTTCAAATCGCAATTTGCTTGAAAGGATGTCTTTCAGCGCATTGATGTCCGATTGGCTAACCGAAAGCTATAACAGTCTCGTGCGTTGGTTAAAAAAAGTGCACTATGACTTGTTTGTTCCGTGAGCCTGCTAAAGTTAACCTAAAGACGCCACGTTCAAAACTCGAGCGCACTCGCCGCTTTTCTGAGATACTCCGGACTGAACTTGCTATAGGTCGACCGCGTGACGTTCGGATTGGTGTGACCAAGATACTGCGCGATTTCCTCAATTGGCACGCCAGCCTCTGCCATGAACCTGCCGGCCGTGCGGCGCAGATCATGCGGCGTGCAATGCGCAATCCCTGCCCGCAACACAGCCGCGTTGAAGCCTGTCTTGATTGACCGTACCCGACGCCCGCCCCATTCGATCACATAGTCTGACAGTGCCGCTTGGCGCGCGGTCTGCAGCGCGGCGACAAGCGTGTCATTGATCGGCACCGTTGCCCTGCCCTTCCGCGGCCCGATATCGCTGCTCGATAGTTTGATCACCCGGCGTTCGAGATCGACGCGATTCCAGGTCAGCTCGAACAGCGCACCCGATCTGCCTGCTGTCGTCAGCATCAACAAGATCGCCAAACGGATATGTGGTTCGATCGCAGCTTCGATCAGCGCGGAAACCTCCCGCCGCGACAGGTACCGTTCCCGCGGCGGTGGCGTCTGAGGCATTTCTATTCGCGGCCCGCGGTTGATCAACTGCTGGCGCTGCGCCCAGATCAAGGCGGACCTCAAGCAGCCAAGCTCGGTCCTAATGGTCCCATCCATCCGTCCAGCCGCGCGCCGCTTCGCTATGTAGGCACGACAGTCGTCGGAGCTGATATGCTCTGCGGTCATGTGTCCGAGTTCGGGTAGCACATTACGACCGGTCTGAGCCAACTTTGCAGCTTGTCTCCGTTCGCCCATCTCGACGCGGTACGCTTCCCATATTTGGGCAACCGTCAGGCCGGAGGTCGGAGCAGTTGTTTGCAGGATCAGGTCGCGCGCTTCTCGCTCCGCTTCCTTTGCTGTGTCAGCCGCAAGGCGATAACGTCGCCGCGCGCCGTCTGGTTCGTTCCACATGACGACGAAGCGGCCCTTAAGCCTCCCGATCCGATAGTCCCGCATTCGTATTGCTCCACAACTTGCTGTGTTACGCGCATCATGCGCCCGACCCGGAAGGCTGGCAACCTTCCGTCTCTGATCATCTGCCTCACCGTTTCCGCTGAGCACTCCCAGCGTTTGGCGAGCATTTCGGCTGTGTAAGGTCGTTGCTGGGTCATGTCTCTGCTCCGATCGGCGGGTCTGTTTTGAGAAAACAAGACAATTTTTTCGCAAAAGCGCCAAAAGTGCGCTGTACCGATATCACAGGCTCCAGCGCTCCTGACGCATTCCACTCACACCAAATGCCGAGGTTGATTGCGCTGGGGTCTACCCATTTCAAGCAATGGCGTGCAAACGATTGATGGGTCATGCCGGCTGCCCCCGCTCAGGCCGCGCCACGGGGCGCAGGCGTGGGATACCGCTGTCATGGCAGGTCAACGCGATATCATCGTGTGACAGCGCAAGGGCAGCGTGGACGGCGGGCAGGGCATCGCCGCAGGTGCCTTCGTCGTGGAACGGGATCACTGCGATGGGATATCCGGCGAGGTAGATCGTCATCAGGAAATAGGTCATATCACATGCCTCCCGTAAATCCGCCGCGCTGGCGGTGAGCGTCTAGCTCGTTGGCGATCTCCAGCAGCACATCGGCGTGGCATGGTTGGTCGAGGGCGCACCAGCAGCACAGATCCTTGCCGCGCAGCTCGCGCTTGATCCGCTTCACCAGTTCAGCCTGCTCGGGCCGTGCAAGATATGCGCGGTAGAGCTGCACCAGATAGGCGTGGTCTGGGTTGGCGCCGTCGCCTTGGTAGGGGTTGGCAAACGGCCGGCTGCCGCGGATCCGCGCGTGACGACGACAGCGCCCTCAGGCTTGCGCCAACCGGCGGTGCGGCGCAGCTGGATGCGTTTGGGTTGCTGCATCACACCATCCCTAGGGCGGACATGTAGAGGTCCATCACGGCCTGTTCCTCAGCGAGGTCGTTCGCGTCACGCTTGCGGATCGGCATGATCTTGCGCAGGACCTTGGTGTCGTAGCCACGACCTTTCGCTTCGGCCATGACCTCTTTTTGTCCGTCGGTAATGTCCTTCTTTTCAGCCTCGAGGCGCTCGAAGCGCTCGATGAATTGACGTAGCTCTTCGGCAGCCACGGAATTGACTTTGTCGCGGGCCGCGTCGAATTCGGGGTCAGGCTTCATATGATTCCGTTTTGCTTTGACCCCTGACGCCTTGAACGTGATCTTGCTGCCGGTCCGCATATGCGCATCTTCGCCGAGGGGGATGTGACCGGGGTCTCTCTCCTCGATCGGCTGGACAATGGTTTTGATCATCGCTGTCTGATCGCTGCTGCCTCGGATCGCGTCCCATTGCGGCACCAGCGCCGCCCAATAGTCGTTGATCTCGGTCATGCGGTGCAGTTCGGGTCGCAGACCAGGCACGGTTGCAAGCATGCGTTCACAGCGACCAAAGTCGGCCGCATCGCTCGGGTAGATGCCTGTCGATTCACCGATACCGGTCAGATGCGCAACGATGGCCCTTACGCTGGCACCTGTGTCGCCCGACTCCAGCCAGTCCTGAATTGTCATTTGTGTGGATTCCGAGCTTGTGTCTGGTGCGTTAGACGTCGGCCCTGAGGTGGTAAGAATTTCCCGCCTGCCCACATGGTCCGCTGCACTGACATATCCGTCAGCCTGCAGCTGCTCGACGATCCGTGCCGCTCGGTTGTAGCCGATGCCCATCTGACGCTGGATGTAGCTTGTGCTGCATTTCTGGTTTTGCGTAACGATCTGGACCGCCTTGCTGAATTCTTCGTTGGAATAGGCGACCGGTGGGGCATCACACTCTGTACTGATCATCTCATTCTTCCTTTGTGTCTGGCGTCGTAGGTTGGAGGTCCTTGAGCAACAGGCTGGCCTTGGTGCGATTTGCCAAATCGCTGGATGGTGCATGGTTCAGCACGGACTTGCAGGCGCGGCGAAGGCGAGCCACGGAGTGCCCGTCGCGGTCAGAGAGAATGCCGAGCGCCCACGCAAGGCGCTTTTCGCGGTCAAGGATTGGAGCCTTGGTCATTCTGCAGCTACCTGATCGGCAGGGGTCATACGCCATGCGGCTTTGGCCCAGTCCGCGGCCAGCTCGGCAAAGGTTGCGCCGGTGGCAGAGCACTGCAGCATGTCGAGCTGATAATCGAACGGTCCCCAACTGCTGATGCGGCCGCATTCAGCCTCGCGCCGCGCGGGCTCAATCAGTGTGCCGCCGAAACCGACGACTGCATTTCGGATGATCGTCTCAGCCGGATCAGGCTGTGCAGCCAGCAGCATCTCCATGACCTGACCACGAAAGCGGGCGGCAATGGCGGGGCGATGCATGAGGTGCGCGATCAGCGCGGCGTCGGAGGAGGTGGGCACGATGTTCATGCGGCACCGCCGATCTGTGCAGCACCATCAGATGTGATCCGATAGTATGCGCGCACATTTAGCAAATCGTGGCAGACAAACTTCTCAACAAGTCGCTCTTGAACGAGTAGGTCTAGCTCTCTTTGGATCGTTTCGTGATGGACACTTGTCATCCACGAAAGCCAGCGATGCGAAGTCAAATCACTCTCGCTCGTGCTGTCGCCAAGAAGCTCTAAAATGCGCCGTTCGACAGATTTCTCTTGCCGTGTCGACTCGAAGGCCGCGCTCATGCAGCACCGCCAATCTCGGCGACGATCACAGCCAAGTCGCCGATCTGCATCGTCAACCAGCCGACCACGGCGGCGCTGATCACCAGCACGGCCAGCCAAAGCTTGTCCCAGAAAGCCGCCGAACGGTTGCGGCGTTCCATGTTGCGATAAAGGTCGGGGTATTTGGCCCGATCTACCGTATCCAAGCGGAATTTCATGCGGCACCTCCGCGTTGTCCGTTCAAGACAACGATTGCCAAGGCGACCAGCACGACGACATCGATCGCGCCAATCATGCTGCACCGCCGATCAGGGCAGGGTGATGTATTGCGTCAACGTCGTGCGGTTGAACGCGCATCCGGGCGAGGCGGGACTGATGCATGGTTTCGCCGCGGGCGGTCTTGAGCGCAGCCCAGGCCATCATCCGCTGCTGCGGGGTCGATGTGTTCGGCGCGAGGGTGACCGCGATCGCGGCCGCCATATGGCCGGCGTGCTGGGGGAAGGGGCAGATGTTCGACATGTGACGCTCCATCAGGTGGGTGATGGGAATACATTGCGATAATCGCAATAATAGTCAACTAAGTAATTGCGAATATCGCACCAAATATTGCGATTTGTCTTTACATATGCCAGAATCACTGCACCAGCGTCAGGGTGCGGCGCGCATGAAAAAACCGCCCGGAGGCGGCTTGGTTGCCTGTCTTTTGTGTGTCAATGGTGCCCGCGTTAACCGCCGAGCATCGCCCCTATGCGATCAGCGAACAGGGTAAGGGAACCAAGGACCGCGCCGACGCTCACCACCGCAGTAACGATAAACCCCTTGGATGGCAGGTGCGCGACCCGCTCACTCAGCGTGGCTAGATTTATCTCGACGCCGCGCAGGCGACCGTCAATCAAGTCCATCTTGGCTTCAAGTCTGTCTACACGTTGCTCCATACCATCGAATGTGCCACCGCCGCCGCCCGAATTCAAGACGGCCTTTTCTCTTTGAAGGTCTTCAGGCGTTAGAACGCGACCAGAAATATCGTGGATATCAGCCATCTTCACCGTCTTTTCTATCAGCCAGGCGATCATCAACAACGTCCAGTCGGGACATGAACTCTGCAAACGCATCTTCTTTAGCTTGATTGCTGTGTGCGGTAGCAAATTTCGCCAGAGACATCATCGCTAGGTTTGATGCGTATAGTGCTTGAATGATCTGAAAGGACTTAGCCCTTTGAGAAAGCATTTCTTTTTCAAGATTAAATATGCGCTTTGTGAGGTGATGAATTTCTGAACCGTCCGACATCACACCTTACCCCCCGTCCAGATAACGCGGCCAACAACGTCGATATCGGTCAGCGCCTTTTCGACAGACGCGTATAGCTGTCGATTGTCGGAGATGATGGTCACACATCCTGGCTGACTTGCCCGCCCGATACGTTTTACCAATAACGCGTCGCCGTTGTCCCTGATCACGAATAACCCGTCGTAGGACAGATCGCGCTTTGAGGTGTCGAGCATCACGACGTCATCATCGGCCAGCGTCGGCAGCATGCTGTCGCCCTTTACCGAGATGATTGCCAGATCATGCGGATTGGCGCGAGTCAGGCTGCGCAGGTAGTTTTTTGGAAAAGCGAGACTTCCTACGCGATATTCATCAACAGGGTAAGCGCCGTCACCTGCGCTAGCTTGAATGTCGTAAACAGCGACCAGTGCAGACTCGACAGTTTTTTTGCGGTCGACCATAGTCCCGTTGATGCCATCAAAAAAAGAAACGGCTCTGGGCGCTTCTTCTGGCTGAACCTTTCGGTCACCTGAAAGTATTTTTGTTATAACATCAGGCCCGACACCGAGGTGCCGTGCAAGCTCTGCCTTCTCACCGCGCCGGCCGGTAAGGCGCTGAGCGATCCATTTTCCGTCAATCACATCCATAAGTAGCATCTTGCGGAAATCGCAATGATACGAAACCCGCGAAAATCGCAACACTTATACTTGACCTTATTTGCGAATATCGCAATATAGTTCACATGGAACCAGCAAGCACAATCATTGAGGTATGCGGTGGCTTTCGGGCCGTTGCCGAAATCACAGGGCGCGATGAAACGCGTGTTCGCCGATGGACTTATTCTAAGGAAAAGGGTGGTTCGGGCGGATTGATACCATCCGAATGTCAGCAAGTGCTGATGGAAGAGGCGCGTAGGCGTGGCCTTCCTTTGACTCCTGAGCACTTCTTCCCACCCATCTTTGCTGGGCCAAAAACAAAAGAGGACGCGGCATGACCGCGTCCCTTCGCCTTCCATCAGATGCTTCATTTCCTGCTTGCTCGTCACACAGCAAACATGGAGCATCTTCGATGAAAAATCTTGCCGGAAATCTAGATGACCACGCCCGCGCCAGTAGGCGCTGGTTTTCCAACCTGCTTTGGCTCGCGTTCCCCGCCGCGTCTGAGCACGACCTGGCACATAAGGCGGCGCGCGTTCTCGACGTGTCGCCGCGTCAGGTGCGCAACTGGCTGCGCTGCGAGAATGACGCCAGCCTGCGTTACGTCACGTTGGTGATGGCGATCGCTGGCGCCGAGGCTGCGCTCAAGAGGTTCGCGGCATGAGGCGGGTCTACTGGTATCTGGCAGGTCGTTTTTGTGAAGTCCGGCGCGACCGGGCTTTCCAAAAGTACCTTGCATTCCGTGGTGCGGCGGAAAAATTTTTCAACAAGATTGAGGGAGGCCGCTGATGGCTGTCGCTCTGTTGTTCACAAATAACCTGACGCAGCCTGCCTCCTCCCGAGGACCAGCGTCCGGTTGTGCCTGCCGCGTTGCCACTGCCGCGCGGCCACCTGCACGTCCAGCGCCCCTGTCCATGCTGCGCGCTGGACGTGCTTTTTTGAACATCGTACCGAGGTCGGGTTCCTGCCTTTTGAGGGCCATACCAGGGGGGCGTGGCTGGTCCTGTGATGTGCCCCCCAACCTCCCTGTTGGACTGCGAGGGCGGGCGCTGCCTATCCCCGCCTTTTCGGGGGTGGCCGCATGACCGTCCTGCAATCCTTCATCGACCTGCGCCCATCGGGCGGCTTTGATCTAATTATGGCCGACCCGCCCTGGCGGTTCGACAACTGGTCCGAGGCAGGCGCGGAAAAGAACGCGACAGCGCACTATGGATGCGAGGGGATCGACTGGATCAAGGCGCTGCCCGTGTCAGTGCTGGCCGCGCCCGATTGCTTGCTGTGGCTCTGGGCCACAAATCCAATGCTCCCCGAAGCGCTGTCCTGCATCGAGGCCTGGGGCTTCACATTCAAGACGGCCGGCACATGGGTCAAGCGCACGACGCGCGGCAAGGATGCCTTCGGCACCGGCTACATCCTGCGGTCATCCAACGAGCCGTTTTTGATCGCCACGCGCGGGGCGCCGAAAACCACGCGCGCGACCAGATCTACGCTGCCGACCTATGACGACGGGTTCCATTCTGTGGCCGAGGGTGGCGACTGGCCAGCCGGATCGATCACGATCAAAGGGCGCGTGCGCGCACATTCCGAAAAGCCCGAGGAAGCATTTACCGCCTGCGAGGCGCTGATGCCGCATGCGCGCCGGTTGGAGCTGTTCAGCCGCACCACGCGCAAAGGCTGGGCTGCCTGGGGCAACGAGACAGGCAAGTTGGGGAGTGCTGAATGATACACGACACCAAAGGCTTCGAGGAGCAAAAGCCGACGCTCCGATCAATGATCGTAGAACAGCATGACGCTCAGCCGGATCGCCTGCCATGGCCGAATGACTGGTTCGAGACCACGGACAGCGGCCAGATCGCCGCCTGTCGCGCGCTTTGGGCCGCTGCCTTGACAGCATGCATCAAGACGGCGCTGGGGATCGATGGCGAGTACACACGCCGGTATGGGCAGGATGACGCGCGCCTGCGGTCAACCTCATGGTTCCGGAGCAGAGATTTCTATACGATGTGTGCCCTAGCAGGCATCGACGGTCCTGCTTGCGCAGAGCGGCTGTCCGATCCCGCGGTGCGGCCCGAGATCATCCGCCTGCTGATGCACAAGAATAGCGGCAAAACGCGAATGGAGAAGGTGTGATGGTAGCTTCCCCCGCATTGCAGGTGGTCGATGTGGCTGACCTGCCAGACTATCCGATCGACACCGATGCCAGTATGGCCGCGCATTACTTCACGACGTTCTATCACGACCGTTGGCTGAACAGTGAACTGCATCTGACTGGATCGCTTGAGGTGCAGGCCTGCGCGCTGAACCTGTTTTTCATCGCCCAAAAGCAGACGCCGGTCGGCACGCTGCCCGACAACGACGCCATCCTCGCCCGCTTGCTACGGATCGATCTTCAAATGTGGAAGGACCTGCGTGCGCGGGCACTCAGCCCTTTGCACAAGTGGCGACGCTGCCGGTGCGGCGATGAAATCCGGCTAATGCATCCGATCGTGACCGAGGTCTTGTTGCAGGCGCTCGGCCGGCGCGAGGCACGCGAGGCCAGCAATTCCGAAAAGGCCGTGTACCAGCGACTGCAACGCCTGCGCAGTGCGATGCGGGACATGGGTCTGTCCAAGGACGTGGTCGGCGATGACCGGCTGGTCGAACGGATCGATGGCTGGATGCTCGAGAACGTCAAAGGGCACCGCCGCAAGGCTGCCTATGACGCGGCAATCCTGCATGCCTCACAGATGAAGTGGTTCGGAGGGGTCGGAACCGCACGGTAAGACGTTGAAACATATCAGTTTCAACTGTTCCAGAACAGTTCCGGAACAGTTCCGACAGAGTTTTACACAGTTTAGAACAGTTCTGCACAAAGGAAAGAAAAGGAAAGGAAAGTAAAAAAAGAACACAGAACGGAACAGAACGGCGGCTGGTGTAGCGCCTGACAGAGAGCAGGTCAGGCTGAGAAAAGGAAGGTGAGCAGATGCAGGCGACAGTTACAGAGAGCGAACAAGTGGCAGGCCAGAAGGTGCCAGTATTAGACAATGAAGGCGTAGTGGCGCAGAGCAACCGCGACCGGGTGCGGGGTCTGCTGTTCGATCCTTTGGGCTTCCGGTTTCCACGCTCTGTCGATGCTGATGCTGCGAAGAAGGTACTGAACCGGATCGCCGATGATCTGGCTTATCTCAGCGATGCCAGCCTTGCCGCCTTGCGCGACATCATGCGGACCAAGGGCGAAGGATCCTCGCGCAACTTCTGGCCCGATCATGCCACGTTCATCGCCTTTGCCGAGGTGATACAACGCCGCCCGATCGAGGACCTGCCTGCGCTGTCCAGCTGGTTCGGCTCGATCGAAGGGCCGCGCGCTGCGATGCAGGGCATCCTCGTCGAGACCTTCATGTTCATCGCCGACCGTAAGATGCCGCCTGTCACCGATGGCGCGCGTCGGCAGGTGGCCTCCAAGGCTGTCGAGAATGCCCGCCGCTTGCAGATTATCGCCGAACGGCGCGCGGCTGAGATGGCCATCGACGCGGGCGAGCTGGAGTTTGAACGCTGGTACCGCGACCAGCAAGCCCGGTGCGAGGCGTTGATGCGCAGCGAGCGGGCCAAGCGTGGGCATGCGGATGTCGAGGTGGTGGCATGAGTGTGCAGCGCAAGGACATTGCCGTTGTCCGCAGCTATTTGGCGGATGAGACAGCCCGGATCGATCAGATCAAGGCGCGGTCCGCGCGGCCAGATGGCTGCGGTCCAGAGATCGTCGATGTCGCGCCGGCGCGCGGGATGGTGCAGCGGTTCCAGCCGCGCGAGGTGGTGTTGACCAAGGCAGGGAATGTGCGTGTCACGCGGGCCGGTCACAACGGGCATGACGCGCTGCGCCGTGGCGACGCCTTCGATGTGATGATGGAGAAGGCCCGCGGTCGGGCTGGCAAAGAAGCCCCGCCGCTATTCACGGCTGGCCAGATCAGTGCGGGCCGCGACTATGCCGCGCTCTATGAGCGGTGCGCAGCAGCTGGCGTCAAGTGTTCATCAATCGAAGCTTTAGGTGGCTGCGGTGGGCAAGGCTCGTTCATCGATGCCCTGATCCGCGACAGTCGCCGACTTGCCTCGCTCGATCGGGCGGTCGGACGTGACGTGGTGTTATCGCCTCGTAAAGCGCACGCTCATTCGGATCGTGGTCGCAGGGTCGTGTGTGTTTTGGACTTGGTACAGGCTGTGTGCGTCGAAAACCTGACCATCAGCCAAACCATGAATAGATTTGGATGGCCTCGCACTCCCGCATCGGTCAAGGCTGCAAGGACAGCTCTGTGTTTTGCGCTGGACAGGATGCAAGGATATCGTGATTAATTGCTATCGTAGAAAGTGCTGCGTCGCCGCGAGCCCGCATTGAGCCCATAGCGTCTATCCACTTTCTGGACATTAATGAAGAGTGCATGATATCAGCAAATTGACTCGCCTCCCTAAAGATCTTTTGGGTTCGCATGTGTTGAGTAGTAGATCTCGTTGACCGCTCATCGGCTAGCTATAGCCGGTCAAGGCGATGCTTCGACTTAAATCCTATGTGGTGATAATGAAGGCAGTTTTTGCTCAAGTCATTAATCTGGACAGATCACCTGAAAGGCTAAATGCTATCGGTGCCGATCTTGCCCAAGTTGGTTTGGCCTGGTCGAGGGCAAGAGCAGTTGAGCCGAAAGCAGACTATGCTAGTACAACGCAACTCTATAACCGAGCACGTGCCAATTATTTTTTTGGGCGGGATTTGACCCGGGGGGAAGTTGGGTGTTTTTTGAGCCACTTGGCTGCGCTGCGCACATTGTTTGAAAGTGATTGCGATATTGGTCTGATACTTGAGGATGATGCGCAGCTCCAGAGAAATACAGACCAGATAATCTCGGAAATTTCTGCCACTTTAGACGTCAAAGAGCCGCTCTGGGCTTGTGTAAATCTGAGCTACACTACTGGTCTTGCCCCCGTTTGACCGGACACTCAGGCGGTTGCGGTTTGAGCTGCGATGAACTCGCGTGGTGAGCGCATTTTCAGCCCTGAGTGCGGGTGGTTGTCATTGTGGTCCTCGATCCAAGCGCCGATCAATCCAAGAACTGTGTGGGCGTCCGGTAACGGCGTCACCTGGACGTAATCGCGCTTCAGTGTTTTCACAAAAGCCTCCGAGATGCCATTGCTCTGTGGGCTCCGTACCGGCGTGAAGCAGGGCTTCAGGCCCAACTGGCGGGCGAAGATCTGCGTGTCCTTCGCGATATAGGGCGAGCCATTGTCAGACAGCATCTCGATGACCGACGGCGCACGGTGATCACCAAAGCGGCGTTCCACGGCCTCGAGCATGATATCGCGGATGTCGGAACCGCTGATCCCGATGTTCACCACGGCGCGCCAAGCGATGATTTCGCGGTCGTGCGCATCGATGATGAAGGCGCCACGGACGATGTCACGGTTCCAGCAGGTGAACTCGAAGCCGTCGCTGCACCAGCGCAGGTTCGAACGCATGACGATGACCTTGCCGTCGTGAACATGTTCAGGCCGCTCCGTGTATTTCCGCGCCAGAAGCAGGTTGTGTGCCTTCATGATGCGATAGACCCTTTTGTGATTAACGGCTGCTAACCCTTCCGGGCGCAGCTGCCGGTTCAGGATTGCCGTAATCCGCCGGTAGCCATAGGTCGGTCGGGCCGCCACCAGCGTTGTGATCAGCGGCACCAACGCCGCGTCTTGCGCTTTATAGTAGCGCCGACGCGGCTTCGTCCTGCTGTTCAACCTGTCAATCAAGTTCGAGCGGGCCACACCCAGCGTTTCAGCCACGACCTTCACTGGAAATCTCCCCTCAGCGGCGACCGCACGTGCAAGATCTGTTTTTTTGAGCGTGATTTGTCCAACGCCTCGCGCAGGATCTCGGCCTCCAGCGTTTTGCGGCCAAGCTGGCGTTCGAGTTCACGGATGCGATCTTCCATCTGTCGGACGACCTTGTTGCTGGTCACGTCATCATCCTCTGACACGGCGACACTTCCTCCCTCCAGCATGAGCCTGCGCCAACGATACAATAGATTAGGGGCCACGCCATTACGGCGTGCGACCACAGAAATGCTGGCCCGGTCATCCAGCGTTTCTTCGACAATGCGCAGCTTCTCGGCCGCGCTCCAGCGACGACGACGGCCGCCATCAGTGATGATTTCTATCTCAGACATAAGCACGTGCTCAGGCATATACCTAAGCCTCCATGGTTATGCCCAAGTGTCCGGTCGAAAAGGGGGCCAGTTCAACTACACGTCTTCGCCGTCGCATGATTGTGCCTATAACCGCCAACAAACTATATAGGGCCTATCAATTTCCTTTGCTCTCTTCCGCCCTGCTTTGGGAGAAAGGTCATGCAAAATCATTCACTAAATGGTGCGAAGTGGTTGGTCTTTATGCACCATTTGATAACCAGCTTCGAGATTGGGTTTCGTTCGGAAATCGTGGAATTTCATGTGAACATCCACCAGTAGGGCTTCGTGAGTTCCCGACGACGATCGAAAACCGACCTGCCGTGAAACCTTCAAACCTATTAAGTCCAAAAAAACATAAATTCAGCCGATTTGAGTTGAGGCAAAAGGTGCCATTGTATTGGCGAAGTGGGCTTTCGTATTTGGCGAGATGGTAAAATTACGATTGGGGTGGATCATCTGTTTGTCGCGGTAGCCTGACTCCTGAGCGATTGGACGACTAATGTCGACCGACTGCGTTGTGCCGCATAGGAGTCGGTCTCGTTACCTTAAATAGCTAATCTAGTGAACTAGCGACGACGATTGGTGATTTTTTGGCACGGTTGCGCAAGATGTAGTTGACAAAAGCAGTCCACAGAACCTACCTCTTTTGTCATCATCCCAAGTTGCGCCCGCCGGTCTACACCGCCGCGGGCGTTTTCTTTGGCTGATCGCTCTCTCAGCATCATCATCCGAAAGGGGCAGCAATGGCGATCCGCAAGGTCTGCGTCGCACCCGGCTGCGATGACATGGCGCTGCCCGGTCTCGCGCATTGCGACGAACACGAGGCTGCACGGCAGGACAAGCTCGCGGCACGTCGTAAGGCTGCGAAAGGTTCGGAGGTCGCGCAGGCAGGCATCGCGCTCTATCGCACCAAGCGATGGCGCGAGGCGGCCAAAGCGCACCTGCGACGGCATCCGCTGTGCCGCGACTGCGAGGAGCTTGGTGCCCTGGTCGAGGCGCGCGAGGTTGATCACATCGTGCCGCATCGTGGCGATCCGGCGAAGTTCTGGGACCGCGGAAACTGGCAAGGGCTGTGCAAGTCCTGCCACAGCCGCAAGACGGCCGGCGAAGTGCTGCATCGCGCAGCGAAAGGCTGACCGCTGCGACCATTGCGCTAAAGGGGGGGGTGGTCGAAAAATCAGGGCGGCGGACAGAAGACCGGACGGGATACCTTTCATTTCACGGCCGCGAAATTGGGAGAAAAAGCCACAAGGAATAAACCAGAGGAGACAGGAAGATGAAGGGTCGCAAGCCACAACCGAGCAACGTGATCCCGATGAAAGGGGCCGCACCGCGCCATGTGCCCGAGGCACCCGAATTCCTCAGCGAGCAAGGCCGCAAGGTCTGGGAAGAACTGGCGCCGGTGATGGTCATGAAGGACCGGCTCGAGCCGCACCACGTCTACCAGTTCGCGGCCTATTGCGAGAGCGTGTCGAACTTCATTGCGGCCACCCACACACTGGCCTGTGAGGGGATGTATTACGAAACCATCACCCGAAACGGGAAGCAGCAAAAGATTACTGCGGCCAGCAGGTTGCAGGAAGGAGCAATGGCGACGATGCGCCAGAACGGGGCGCTATTCGGGCTGTCACCGGTCGATGATGCCCGTCTCAAGACCGGCGCGCAGGGGGATCTATTCGCCGATGTGCTGGACCAGTTGAAGAATGGAACCGATTGATCACCCCGTCTCGCGCTACGCCATTGGCGTGGTGGCGGGCGACATCATCGCAGGCGATCTGGTGCGCATGGCCTGCGAGCGGCATCTGATGGACTTGGAGACGGGCAGGGACCGTGGCCTCTATTTCGACTGCAATGCGGCGACGATGGTCACGCGGTTTGCCTCGATGCTGCAGCACACGGCGGGGCCGATGGCCGGCAAGCCGCTGCACCTCGAACCTTGGCAGGTGTTTCGGCATGGCTCGGTCTTTGGATGGAAACACGAGGACACCGGGCTCCGGCGGTTCCAGTCCACCTATCACCAGGTGGGCAAGAAGAACGGCAAGACCACCGACACGGCGGTGCCGATGATCTACACGCAGCTCTTCGACGGCGAAGAGGCACCGGAAGGCTATTGCGCAGCAACGACGCGCGACCAGGCGGGGCTGTTGTTCAAGGGGATCAAGCGGATCATCCGGCGCTCGCCGTTCCTGGGCGCGATGATGAAGGTCTGGCGGACATCGATCGTCACGCCGAAGTTCGACGGCCAGATTGCGTGCCTCTCGCGCGAGGGCGACAGTTCGGACGGGATCAACCCGTCGTTCCTGGCGCGTGATGAGATGCACCGCTGGACCGATCGCGAGCTGGCCGAGACGATTGTGGAATCGATGATCGCGCGGGCGCAGCCGATCGACTGGGTGATCACGACGGCGGGCCATGATCGTGGGTCGCTCTGCGGAGAGCTGCGCGGCTACGGCGAAAGTGTTCTGCGCGGGGATGTGAAGGATGACAGCTTCTTTGCCTATATTGCGGAACCGGCGGCGGATTGCGATCCGACGGATCCGCGCTCCTGGGCAATGGGCAATCCGAACCTCGGTGTGAGCAAGCAGCGCGGTGCGATGGAAAAGAGCCTTAACCGGGCGCTGGCGATTCAAGGGCAGATGCCGAACTTCCGGCGGTTCCACCTGAACCTCTGGACCGAGGGTGCGGAAAGCTGGATCGCGCGGGATGTCTGGGACCAGGGGCTGGCCGCTGCGCCATTCGATGTCGAAATGCTCTATGGCCGCAAGGCATGGGTCGGGCTGGATCTGTCTAACAAGGTCGACACGACGGCGATCGTGGTGGCTGTGCCGGTAGACGGGCTGATCTACCTGATCGCCTACACGTTCCTGCCCGAAGGCCCAAAGGGGTTCATCGCGCGGGCGCAGTCGGAAAAGCGGGAATATGTCGGCTGGCGCGACGATGGCTGGCTAGAAATTCACACGGGCGGCAGCATCGACGAGCAGCAGCTGGTGAACCGGCTCGAGATGATCCGGCAGAAGTTCGACCTGCAGGAAGTGGCCTACGACCCTTGGGGCATGAAGTACTTGGCGCAGCAGCTGGACAAGCGGCGGTTTCCGATGGTCGAGCACCGGCAGGGCTATGCCTCGATGTCGAACCCGATGAAGCGGTTCGAGGAACGGGTCGCGCAGAACCGCATCCGGCATGGTGGCAATCCGGTGCTGGCTTGGCAGGTCGGCAATGTGCATCGCGACGAGGATGCGGCCGAGAACGTGAAACCAAACAAGAAGCGCTCGAGCGGGCGGATCGACGCGGCTGTTGCGGCGATTATGGCCGTCGGGCGGGCTGAAGCAAACGAAGGCAAGCGCAAGGCGCGGGAGATTGAAACGGTATGAAAATCCTCGACCGCATCACCGGACGAACCGCGCGGGCGCAAGAGCGGCCCGTTGCACGGATCGAGCCGCAGCTGTCGGCCTCGGCGACGCCCATATCCGGCACGGCCCATCCAGAAAGCTGGCTGCGCAACATCGGGTTTGGCGGGCAGAGCCGCGTCAAATCGCTACCGCATGTCTCGCCCGAGATCATGCAGCGGCACGCCACGGTCTTTGCCTGCTGCAACATTATCGCGGGCGACATGTCCAAGGTGCCGGTCAAGCTTTACCAGCGCGATCTGGACGGCAAGGAAACGCGGGTGCGCGAGCATCCGGCAGCCTATCTGCTGAACGTCGAAAGCAGCCCCGGCGTTGCGGCGATCACCGCACGGTTCGCGCTGAACTATGCCTTCTGCCTGCGCGGCAGGGCCTATGCCTTTGCGCCACGCGATGGCGCGGGCGAGCTGGTGATGATCGACACGATCAAGCAGCAGAAGGTTGCCGAGCTGAACTATGGCCGCAGCTGGTTCTACGACTTCGAGGATGGCGATGGCGTCCAGCGACGCGCGCCGAGCCGGTCGATGCTGCATATGCGCTACATGGCCGAGGATGGCTGGACGGGACGCAGCCCGCTCGAGGTTGCTGCCGAAAGCATGGGGTTGGCGCTGGCCGGGCAGGAGGCGGCGGCGCGGGCGGCATCGGGCACGCAGATGCGTGCCTTCCTGAAAATGGAAGATGTCTACGAGGACGACGAGGACTTCCGCCGCAACGCCCTGCGGGTTCGCAATGCGCTGAACGATCCCGAGGCAAACGGGATCCCAATCATCGGGTCCGGGGATGACATCACCAGCCTCGATCTCTCGGCCGCAGATCAGGAGCTGTTGTCATCGCGCAAGTTCGACCGCGAACAGATTGCTGCGATCTACCGCGTGCCGCCATCCAAGCTGCAGCTGCTCGAGCACGGCGTCAAAGCCAACGGCCAGCAGCAGGCGATCGATTACAAGTCGGACTGCCTGCTGCACTGGGCAGGCTTCATCGAAGGGCAGATGCGCATGGGACTGCTGACCGAGGCCGAGCGGCGCAGCGGGCTGTTCTTCCGGCACGACTTCAACGCGCTGCTGCAGTCTACGACAAAAGAACGCTACGACGCACTGATCAAGGCCGTGGGCGGTCCCTTCATGACCTGGAAGGAAGCCCGTGAACTCGACGGGCTGCCCGACCTGCCCGAAGGCGAGATGCCTTATCCGCCGCCGAACATGACGCGTGACGACGACCCCAGAGAGGAAGACGAGACATGAGAAACACGATTGCAAGCTATATCGGCGCGCAGGCGATGGCCGTCGATGTCGGGTTCGGCGCCGGCCTCTTGGGCATGGCGCTGCCGACAGCCGAACAGCCCGTTGCTGCCTTCAGTGCCGGCGGCGTCACAATCCAGCGCGGCGAACGCTTTGCGATCTCGCGCGGCGTCGGTGTCATGCCGGTGCGCGGGATGCTGACGCCGAACTCCGAGATCCTCGAGCGGTATCTTGGCTGGTCCACCTATGTCGGCATCGAAGACACGGCGGCACTGCTGGCGGCGTCCGACGAGGTCGCAGCGGTGGTGCTGGAATTCGACAGCCCCGGCGGGCTGGTCATCGGAATGGACGCAGCCGTTGCGGCCGTCGCGGCGCTGGCAAAGGTCAAGCCGGTCTATGCAATGGTCAACCCGCTGGCCGCCTCCGCTGCCTATCACATCGCCAGCCAATGCACCTCGATCGCGGTGACACCGGGCGGCGTGGTCGGATCGATCGGCGTGATGCGCGCAGGGTCATGGCCAGTCCAGCCCGATATGTACGGCGAGGAATGGTCGATCGATCTGTCCACGCATGCCCGCGCCAAATGGCCGAACCCGACCACCGAGGCCGGAAAGCGCGAGATCGCGCGATCCTTGGATGAAAGCGAGGCGCGGTTCCATTCGAATGTGGCGGCAGGTCGCGGCATCGATCCCGCGGCGCTGACATTGCAACTGTCTGTCACCGATGATCCGGTGGATGGCGGCGCGATCTTCTACGCCGATGACGCCATCAAGCGCGGTTTGGCGGACAGCCAAGAAACCCGCGCCGCATTCTACGACCGCGTGATGTCCGCACACGCGCCCGCCCCCAAGGGCCAAGCCAGAAGCGCCTTTGCTGCCCGCGCGGCTGCATCCGCCGCACTCGCCCTTACCTGAACCACGCCTCGCGCGTGTTTGCCTGCCCTGCCATCCGTCGGGGTTTTTGTCGTGCCGCGCGAGAGCGGGCCATTTCAATGGAGAAGCTACCATGCCTAAAGACCTCAACGACCTGCGCCGCGACCGCAAGACCGCTGCCGCAGCCATGCAGACCTGTGCCGACAAGATCGCCGCGCTCGAAGCGGCGGAAACGCCCGATGCAACCGCGATTGCTGCGGCCGTCGCGGAATTCGAGACCGCCGAGGCTGCGTTCAAGGATGCCAGCGCCCGCGTCATCCGCGCTGAAGCCGTCGAAACGGCACAAGCCGCCGCTGCCGGTGAAGGTGATGTCCAGGACCCGCCCGCACCGCGCCCTGCCGCCACAGCCAAGAACCCCGAACACGCCGGGATCGAGATCGGCTTCATGATGTCTGCACTCGCCAACAACAAAGGCGACAAGGACAAGGCGGTCGCGCAGCTCGAACGCGACGGTCATAGTGGGATCAGCGCGTCGCTGACCGGTGCGACGGACGGTGCCGGCGGTGTGACTATCCCGCGCGCGCAGGCCACCGACATCATCGGCCTGCTGCGCCCGCGCGTGACAGTGCGTGCCTCGGGCGCGCGTACAATCGACATGCCCGCAGGCCAGCTGCGTCATGCGCGCCAGTCCTCTGCCGCGACGGCCACCTATGGCGCCGAACTGGCAGCGACGGTGCCAAGCCAGCCGTCGTTCGACACCGTTCAGCAAAACTTCAAAAAGCTGACCAGCCTTGTGCCGATCTCGAACACCCTGCTGCGCCAGTCCAGCGTGGCCATGGCAATGCTGGTGCGCGATGACATGATCCGCGTCATGGCGCTGCGAGAGGACCTGGGCTTTCTGCGCAATGACGGGACTGGTGATCTGCCGAAAGGTCTGCTGTCCTGGGTGCCCGGCGCAAACTTCGAGACGGGTGTCGCGGCCACAGCCGCCGCAGCTGAAGCGGCGGTGCGCCGTGCCGTCGACCGCGTCGAGGAAGGCAATGTCGCCATGGTGCGTCCGGGCTGGATCATGCGACCGTCGGCCAAGAACTGGCTGGCCAACCTGCGCGATCCCAACGGCAACCTGCTGTTTACCAGCATCGACCAGAACGGCACCCTGCGTGGCTTCCCGATTCAGACAACGACGCAGTTGCCCAACAACCTTGGCGCAGGCACCAACGAGACCGAGGTCATCTTTGCCGATTTCGACGAGATCATGATCGGCGACAGCCTGGTCGTCACGATCAGCAGCTCGACCGAGGCGGCTTACTTCGAAGGCGGGGTCATCAAATCCGCCTTCCAGAATGACCAGACGCTGATGCGCACTGTGGCCGAACACGATCTGGCACCTGCGCATGACGCTGCGATCGCGGGCTTTACCGGCGTCGACTGGTCGCTCTGATCCGCGACCCTGACCATGACGCCGCCGCATGATGCGGGGGCGTGACCTTTTCAACATCTCTGACGGAGACACCATATGAAAACCGCAATCAAGTTCACCAAGCACTATGACCGCTACAACCCCGGCGACATCGCAGGCTTCGAGCCTGACGTCGCCAAGCGTTTGACCTCCGGCGAAAATGCCGTGGCCGTGGCCTATGACGCCAAGGCCGAGGCCAAGATCGCGAAGGCCACGACCGCCACGGCGACAGACCTTGCCGCTCGCGAGAAAGCCCTTGCCGAGAAAGAAGCCGATCTGGCGGCGCGCGAGGCGGCGCTGGCCAATGCCAAGCCCGCAACCGGTGCCGCCTTGCCGCAGCAAGGCAAAACCAAGGAAGCGGCGAGCTGATCGGCATCGACTGAACACGAACGCGGGGCAGCGGTATGAGAGCAACGAGCGAGATTGGCGCGGCCGTCACTCCCGAGGAGTTTCGGCGCGCAATACATCTTGAGGAGCCTGCAGACGATCTGACGATTGCAGGCTATCTGTCGGCGGCGCAGGAGGTGGTCGAAACCGCTTGCCGCCGTCCGCTGCTGCCCCGCGACGTCATCATCGAGACCCGGTACCTTGGCGGATCCTGCTGGTGGTTTCCGGTGGCGCCGGTTCAGTCGCTGACGACGGTCGCGGCGCAGGCTGACGATGGTAGCTGGACCCATCTCGGCACTGAAGGTGTCGTCTTGTTATCTGCCTTCGATGAACCAAAGCTGTGGATTGCCGAAGGATATCTGGCCGACCTGCGCGACGGTACAGCTTTGCGCGTGACGGCATCGGTCGGCTATCTTGCGGGCGCGCTGCGCAAAGGCATGTGCCAGGCCATCATCATGCTCACCAAGGAGTGGTATGACGCCGGGATCGCACTCGAGCAAACAGACGCACTGAAGGTCTCGTTTGGCGTCGAGCGGCTGATCAAGCAGAACCGCTACAAGCGGCCAGCCGAGTGGGGGCACGGCTAATGGTGCGCAGTCTAGATCGGCTGGTGCAGTTCCGGCGGGCGGGGACGATTCAGACGGCGTTCGGCCCGCGCGAGGGCGTGTTTGCTGATCACGGCTCGCCGGTCTGGGCGAGCAAACAGGATGTCTCCGATGGTGAGCGGTGGCGGGCAGGCCAAGTCTCAGCCCAGATCACGACGCGGTTCGTCGTGCGATGGACTGCCTTCACGGCAGCGCTGCGCCCAACCGACCAGCTGGTCTGCGGCGGCGTCACCTACGAGATCACTGGCATCAAGGAACCGCTGGGCCGTCGCCAATGGCTCGAAATCACAACAGCAGCGCAGGTGGATGGTAATGAAGATCAGGACTGAAGGCTTCAAGGAACTTGACGATGCGCTCGGTGAGCTGAGCAAGGCTGCAGGCAAGGGCGTGTTGCGGCGCGCACTATTGAGCGCCGCACAGCCGATGGCGGCCCTGGCAAAAAGCTATGCGCCCGATGATCCGAACACCGGCGGCTTCGATCTCAAGTCCTCGATCATCGCAGGGACCAGACTGTCGCGGGCGCAGACCAAAGCGCACCGCAAGATGTTCCGCGATGATCGCGCGGCGGTCGAAGTGTTCGTTGGGCCGGGTCCATTGCCGCAGGCGATCCAGCAGGAGTTCGGCAACATCAATCACGGGCCGCAGCCCTACCTGCGGCCTGCCTTCGATCAAGATGCCCGTGCGCTGGTTGACCGGTTGGGCGAAGAACTGGCCGACGAGGTGACCAAGTCCGTCGCACGTGCGCGCCGCAGGGCGCTGAAGGGATAATCCATGCCGCATTACACAGCTGAAAACCCCGATCACCACGGCGCAACCGTGTTCCTCGATGGTGACGAGATCGACGATGTTGTCGAGTGCCACGATGAAGAAGGCTGGGTTGTGGTGTTTGACCGGCAGCCAAATGGCGATCTGAAACTCGCGGGCGATCTTGTCATCGTGCACGGGGAGGATGGTGAGACCTCCGTCCATGGCAGCTGCATTGCAACGATCCGTCATTACGGCGTGGTCACTGTCCAGCTACCGGCGGCCTGACTATGGAAGAGGCATTCCGCACGATCCTCGCCGCATCGCCTGCGGTCAGCGGCATCGCGGGCGACCGGATCAACTTCGGCACCAATGTCCAAGGCGCACGCTATCCGCGGATCGTCATGTTCACGATCGACGACGCCGAAGGCCATAACCTCGATGGGCCGGACGGTCACTCGATCGGGCGCGTTCAGGTCGACTGCTACGCGATGTCTTACGAAGAGGCCAAACTGCTTTCCCGCACCGTGCGTGCCGTTCTCGACGGCTACAGCGGCGACGGGTTCCAAGGTGTTTTCCACGCGCTGTCGCGGGACACACGCGAGGGCGGATCAAACGAGGCCAAGCGGCCTTTCCGCGTCTCGCTCGACTTCATCACCCACTACAACCCAACCTAACGGAGGCTCATATGAGCAAGCAAATCATCGCCTACGGGGCAACCGTAGAGCGTTCCAACGACGGCGTGGCATGGGAAAGCATCCCCGAAGGCAAAGGCGTCGCCGTGCCTGTGGTCGAGACCGAATACCTCGACGCCACGTCCCTCGACAGCCCGAACGGCTTTCGCGAATACGTCAAAGGCATGAAAGATGCCGGCGTGATCAGCGTGCCCTGCGGCTACACTGCCGACGGCTATGAGCAGCAGCTCGCAGACCAGGCGGACGACGCGCCGATCTTCTACCGCACGACGATGAAAGCGGCTGTCGGGCAGGCGACGGGCGACATCTTCGAGTTCAAAGGGTTTCCAACCCCGATGCTCGAAACCGGCGCGCTCGGCGAATTGGTCGGCATGTCCATCAGCATCCGCACCACCGGCGACGTCGAATGGACGAAAGGGACAGCAGCAGTATGATCAGTAACGTTGAATTCGAGCTGAACGGCACGGTGTATACCATGCGGATCAGCACCAATGCCCAGGTGCGCTATCAGCGCGCCGCGGGCGAGACCTTTCTCACTGGCCTTGCTGCCATTGAGAAAAGCCCGTCCGACACCGAACGCTTGCGCCGCCTTGTCTGGGCGGCACTGTCGCACATCGACGGGCTGAACGAAGACGCGGCCGGCGACATCATGGACGAGCTGGGTATCGAAGCGGCTATCGGGAAGCTGTCCGAAGCGGTCGCGGTGGCTTACCCAAAGGCCGCGGCGGATGCATCGGGAAACGGCGCGGGGCCAGCGAAGATGGCCCCGGCGAAGCAGTAGACCCGTTCATGGAACTGCTGGGCCATTGGTGCGCCGCTGGCCTGCAGTATGAACGGTTTTGGCCGCTGACGATCGCGGAAATCGTGCTGGTGCTTGAGGGCGAACACAAGCGCCAGATCGGCCAGCATGATCAAGCGCGGATGCGAAACTACGAACTGGCGCATTGGCTGACCTTTGCGCAGCACGATCCCAAGAAGATGCCAAAGTTTGAGCCGACGGCCCCGGTCGCGGATCCGCATGCCAGCAAAGTAAAATCGGATGAGGCGGATCAAGCGCAGGTGCGTGGGTTCTTCATCGGCCTCGCCCTGAAATCGAACAGCCGAAAGCGCTGATACCATCCATCTGCTGTGACCAAACACCGACTCCTCGGCGGTCATTGGTGCAGCCGCAAAGGTTTCTGAAATGAGCAAAAGTGTCATCGGCAGCCTGAGGGTTAACCTCGGGCTGGACAGTGCCGACTTCACGCGAGGGCTTTCGCAGGCGCAGCGCAAGCAGGGCGACTTTTCCAAATCGCTCAATCGCATGGAAGGCAGCGCGGTCAAGGCGACACGCGGCATCACGCGGGCGCTTGGCGGCCTCGCGATTGCCGCAGCTGGTGCCTTTTCAGTCGGCCAGCTGGTTCGGCAGATTTCGACATTTGAAACCTCCATGTCGAAAGTCGCAGCGATCAGCGGTGCCACCGAGACCCAGCTGCGCGCCCTGCGCGATACGGCTCGGACGTTGGGTGCCACGACCGAGTTTTCTGCGTCGCAAGCCGCCGATGGTCTGGGCTTCTTGGCAATGGCCGGCTTCAACGCGAAAGAAGCTTTGGACGCAATCCCGTCCGTCCTCGACCTTGCCACAGCGTCCGGCATGGATCTTGCGAGCACTGCCGACATTGCGTCCAACATCATGTCGGGCTTCGGGATAGCAGCTGGGAACGCGGCAAACGTATCCGATGTCCTTGCCGCTGCGTCTAGCCGAGCGAACACAAATGTTAGCCAGCTGGGGCAGGCGATGTCGACGGTAGCACCTATCTCGGCTGCCCTTGGCATCGGCCTTGAAGACACCGCCGCTGCAATCGGTGTCATGTCTGACGCTGGTATCCAGGGTGAACGGGCCGGCACGGCTCTTCGTGGTATCCTGGCTGCCTTGGCTGGCCCGACGGCAGCGGCGCAAGAAGCCTTGGAAAATTACGGGCTTACCATCGATCAAGTCGATCCCGCCACGAACGGGCTTGCCGAGGTCATGCAGACCCTTGGTGAGCGCGGACTTTCGACGGCTGACGCGATAGCGATCTTTGGCCGCGAGGCAGCGTCGGGGGCGTTGGTTTTGGTTGAAGGCGCGGCACGGGTTGCTGAATTTGGCAGCGAGCTGCGCAATGTAGACGGTGCAGCCGCCGACATGGCTAACACTATGCGCGACAACCTCGGGGGCGACCTCACCACGCTGCAATCGACAGTTTCCGGCTTAATCCTAGCGCTTGGCGATGCAGGGCTGACTCAGGCAATCCGCGGCGTGATCCAGTTCGTGACGGTCCTGGTTGGTGGCATCACTGATCTGGTGAATGGTGTCTCTGCCGTTGCTCAGATGATCGCCAACAACATCAGCGTTTTCGTTGGGTTCGGCGAAACGCAATCAGCCACTTCGAAGGCCGTCGACAACATCGTTCTGTCGCTTGCGGACGAAGTATCCGCGATCGCTGCTGTGACGCAGGCCTTGCCGCCGGGTATTGAGCTGAGCCGTCGCGCCGCCGAAGGAAAGCTGCGCGAGGCCAGCGCGATTTACGCGAAGATCGAAGCGGCAAGACAGGAAGCGCGTCAGGCGGTGCTGTCGTCGGCAGAGTTTCGGAGCCTTGGCGTCGAAGTGGAGCTCGCCAATGAAGCCTTGGCGGAGAACCGCAATCAGGCGCAGCGCATGGCCGGAGGTCAATTCGCGCCGATCCCCAACGAATATCGCGAGAGCATCGCGCAAACAGCAGAGGTGCTGCGACGCGCGAGGATTCAGCAAGAGGCTCTGCTCTCTGGCGCTGAAATCGAGACGGAAGCCTATGAAGAGGCTGGACGACAGATCAAGCGCCTCGAGGATGCACTCGCCAGCGCAACTGGCGATGTCGTCGTCATGGGCGAAAGCCTGATCACTCTCGGCGACAGGGGCGAGGTGATTTTCGGCGATGTCGTCACCGCCGCCGATACTGCTACCAGCGCACTCGGCGGTGCCGCCCGCAACGGTATGGCGACGCTCGACAAAGCGGCCGAGGATCTGGGTAAGACAATGTCGGGGCCACTGTCTACTGGCGTCGATGGCGTCGCAGATGCCTTCGGTGATCTGGTCATGCGCGGGTTTCGGGACTTCAAGTCCTTTGCGGCCAGTATAGTGTCTAGCTTCAAAGATATGATCCGGCAAATAGTCGTTGCGGCTGCGCGCAACAAGATCATGCTGAGCCTCGGTATCGGCGGGTCCGGCATCGGGACTGTCGCAAGCGCAGGGCAGGGCGTCCTTGGCAGCCTTAGTGGCGCTGGCGGGCTTCTGGGCGGCGTTGGGGCTGCGGCGAGCACGATTGGCGCGGGCTTTATGGGCGGCGCGAACTTCTTTGCATCGGGCGTTGCGTCCGGCGGCATCGGGGGCGGTTTCTCTGCTATTGGCACAGCTCTATCCGGCGCGACAGGCGGACTGGGCGGGCTGGCCGCTGCGGCTGGCGCTGTGGCCCTGCCATTGGCGGCTGCGGCTTTGGCTATCGGCGCGTTCCGCACAAAGACCAAGGAACTGGACAAGGGTCTTGACGTCACGGTCAACGCGATGGGCGCGACCGTGAAGGAATTCGAGAAGATCCAGAAAAGCCGTTTTTTCGGCCTGTCGCGGCGCACAAGCACCAATGAACGGGTCGTGCAGGACAGCGCCATCGGTACCTCGATCGCGGCGATGCAGGATGGTGTGCGCCAGGCGGCGTCTGCGCTTGGCTTTGGCGCTAACGCGTTCGCCGGGTTCTCATATGATTTCCGGCTGTCTCTTAAGGGACTGTCCGAAAGCGAAGCAACAGCCGCTGTTCAGGATCAGCTGGCAAAGATGGGCGATGCGTTTGCGTCACTGGTCCCGCATATCGGCAGCGTGAATGAGCTGCTTGAAGTCGCCAATCAGCGCGTCCAGCTTGAAGACGAGCTCTTGCGATTGCAGGGCCGCGATATGGAGCTGCTGAACCGGCAGCGCGAACGGGAACGAGCCGCAATCAACGCGCTGAACCTGCCACTGCTGAACCAAATCTATGCATTGGAGGATCAAGCAGCTGCCTATGAGGCGATCCAGCGAACAATGGACCTGTTTCGCCAACCGCTCTCGCTCGACAGCAACAGGTTCAACGACCGCTTCACGGCGACAATTTCGGCTGCGGAAGATCGGCGCTTTCTGGTCCAGAAAGAAGCCGACGATGCCCAACTGACAGAGCTCAAGCTGATGCGATTGGCGCTTGAGCGCCTAGCCAACGAACAGCGCGACATTCGGCTTTACGGGGGGGTGGTGTAATGTTCATCGGATCGATCAAAGACCTCGACCTTGCGGATGTGACGTCGAACCTGCCGGAAACAGAAGCGCCGGCGTATAACGGCGCAACGACCTACGTCATCGGCGATGAGGTAATCTTTGCCCATGTGATCTACGGCTGCCTCGTCGACGGGACTGTTGGCAGGCAGCCCGACCTGTTTTCAAGCAGGTTCCAGACGCCGCAATATTGGCAGGTCAAAGGCCCAACGAATGCCTTCGCAGCGGTTGACGGCGTTCTGTCCACGATCACAGAAAACACGTCTGGAAACATCGTTTTTACGATCGACAATTTTGCGAACATCGCAGGGGTTGGGATCTTTGAAGCATTCGGCGCCACAGCGAAGGCTGAGTTTTACAACGCGTCTGACACGCTGATTGCCACTCAAACGATCAACCTGCTCGGGTTCAGTCTGAATAGCTATTACGACTGGCTATTCACGCAACCGAGTTCTGGCGACACCAACCATATCTTCAAAGATTTTCCCGTGAACAGCGTCCGCGTCACAGTGACCATCGAAGGCGACCTTACGCAGCTTGGCGAGGTCAACATCATCGACGACGGATACAACATCGGTCGGGCGCTTTACGGCACAACGATCCGTGTCGCCAGCCGATCAATCTATGAGGACGACGAGTTTGGTGTGCCGCGCTACGTGAAGCGACCCAGCCGGGTAAACGCCACGTTCGAGATCTTTGGCGAACAGGTGTTCATCGACACGCTCTGGGGTGATTTGCGCAGGCTGTCCGGTGATCGCGTTGTTTATGAGGCCGAACAGGGCCGTTCGGTCACGACTGGAGTTGGGATCGTGCGGGACATCACCGTCCCGATCAACTTCCCTGCTGGCTACATTTTCTCACTTGAAACAGAAGGGGTGCAGTAATGCCCAGACCCACCACGCCGACGCTGGCGCCATACACCTCGCAACTGCCGGACGTGAACAACCCTGCGACCTGGGCCGAGCGAACGCCGCTGTTTTGGAATTGGGTCACAGGCCCCGGATACACAAACCTGGCCGACCTGTTGACATACAGTGAAGCTGCGATCGATTTCATCGACGGCGCACTTCTTGGCAGCGAAACCCTGGTTGATGCTGTCGCAGCCATACCATTAATTGGTATCCCTTTTCCTGTCTGGGACCACATCACGGGTTGCCCTATTCCCAGCAATGCAGGCAGCGCAAAGTTCATCAAGCTGACAGCCGGCCTGACAGGGGTGGGGCAATACAACGAAGGGCTTTTGACGAGCGAAAGCGTGTCTGGCTCTGCGCCTGAGATCACGGCAACGGCTGTCATTGTCGGGGGTCCGATGGATGGGCAGACGGTGCCGCTGATAAACACCGAGCAAGCGTTTCTGCGGCCACGCACAACGTCAGGGACTCTGCAGACACAGTCATCACAGGACCACAAGCACAGAAATTCGATGGGTTTCGATGATGGACGCTTCTTTGGGTGGCTGCAGGGTGACAACACCCCATTTTTCGGCAGTGAACTCATTTCAAACGTTGGTCGAGTGTCTGTCGTTTTAAGCCCAGAAGGCGGTCAGGCCGTTCGGGTCGCCTACACTGACGTAATGCGAGACCTGTCTGGTGAAACGCGTCCGCGCAACCGTTCTGTGACCTATTACATGAGGACCGTCTAATGCCTTTTGCAGCCAATGGACAAATCAGCACCACGGATTTTGACGGGGCGGTAGAAATCAGCCAAGCGCAGTATAACGCGGCGCTCGAAGGCATGATGAACGGAAAGGTGGTCGTTGTTGATGGCGGGTTTGCTGTCGTTGATCCGCCAGAACCGGAGCCGAAGCCAGAGCCAGAACCTCTGACGCCGGAAGAAGAACTCGCTGCAATTCACGCAGAGATCAACGCCGAACGCGACCGTCGCTTGCGGGCCGACTTTGCCTTCGCTGGCAAAATGTTCCAGCGGGACGCGGTGTCTTTGGCGCGGATCACGGGAGCAGCGACGCTGGCAGGGTTTGCAATGGCGCAAGGTGCGGGCGCGGGCGATCTGCGTTGGGCCAACCCTGACCGCGATTTCATGTGGATCGCTGCTGACAACAGCCTGATGCCGATGGATGCGCCTACCGCGTTTGATTTCGGTGCAGCGGCGGCGCAAGTCGAGACAGAGATTGTGTTCGCCGCTCGTGCTTTGCGCGAGATGGACCCGGTTCCCGACGACATCGCAGACGATCAGTGGTGGCCGTAATGGACGAGCCGACAACGCGCTGGTGGAAAATTTTTGACGCCTGTTCGCAACTGCTGAACATGATCTGGCCGTTCTGGTCGGCGGCATCAAGCAACGCAAACGAAAGCACAAGCGGGCGCTGCTACCGAGAGGGCCGCTGGTTCCGGCATGTGATTGACTGGTGGTTCCGCGTGGTGCGGGGCGAGATCGAGCATTGCCGCAGCTCGCATTACGCCGACATCGACCGCGCCTGGCGCACAACGACACTGGACGATAGGAGCGCGCCAGAATGACGATTCAGAAACCTGTATTCACGCCGACCATGAGTTTCGGCAACATCGTGCAAACGCTGGTCTTGGTCGCGGGCCTGACGGGTGGTTACACGATGCTGCAAGCGCGGTCCGAGCAAAACACCGACCAGATCCTTGAAATCAAAACCCAGATCGACCGCGCTCTTGCCGGTAACGCTGCGCAGGTCGATGCCCTTACCGTCCGCATCCGCGCCTTGGAATTGTCCAGCGCCCGAGACGACGAGCGTTTCACCAATATCCTGCAATTTATGAGCCGGATCGACACTCGGCTTGAGCGGATCGAGCAAAGGGCATCGCCGTGATGGGGGCAGCGTTGAGCGGCCTCGCGCAGCGTAGGTAAACGCGACCACTTTTTTACTTTGATCGGCCCGCCCTGCGCGGGCTTTTTGCATTGGAGCAATCGCAGATGACAGCATCGAATTTCATCGCCGTGATGGACGAAGTGTTCGCCCATGAAGGCGGGTTTGTGAACCACCCCAAGGATCCCGGCGGCGCAACAAACTGGGGGATTACGATCGGCACCCTGTCGGCATGGCGTGGCGCGCGGCAGACTGCTGACCAAGTGCGCGCGCTGACCAAAGAAGAGGCGCGCAAGATCTACCGCACGCAGTACTGGGACAAGGTGCGCGGCGACAACCTGCCCGCAGGGATCGATCTTGTTGCCATGGACGGTGGCGTGAACAGCGGCGTGCGCCGCGGCGCGCAGTGGGTCCAGCGCGCCTTGGGTGTTTCTGCCGACGGCAAGGTTGGGCCGGTCACGATCAACGCCGCGCTGGCGGCCGATCATGTTGCGATCATCGTCAAAGCCTGCGCGATCCGCATGGGCTTCCTCCGTGCGTTGTCGACCTTCAGCACCTTCGGTCGCGGCTGGTCGCGGCGTGTGGCGTCGGTCGAAGCTGTCGGCGTCCGCATGGCCACCGTTGCCAAGGCAGAGGACGTGCGCCCCGTGCTGCTGGACCAGAAGGCCAAGGCGCAGGCCAAGGCCAGCAAGGAGCAAGCAGGAGCCGCTGCCGTGCCCGTGGGCGGCGCTGGCGGGACCACGCTGGCAGACCTGCCGACATGGGGCCTGATCGGCCTGGGTGTTGCTGTCATCGTGGTTGCGGTCCTGCTGCTCGGCCGCGCGCGTCACGACAAGGAACGGGCAGACGCCTATCAACGCATCGCAGAAGGAAGTGCGCCATGAATTACACTCATGCCCGGTTCGGGATCTACATCTTCGCCGCCTTGGGTGGCATTGCGACAGTTGTCGCGATGGCCGGCTATGGCACCTATGACCACGACACTGGCATGTTCGACCTGCATCCCATCGATGTACGCGCGGTCGCGGCCTATCTCGCGTCGATCGTTGCAAACGGTCTTGCTGCGATCGCGGCGTGGCGCAGGTGGGGGCGGACGGAATGATCCGGACCCTGTTGACCTGGCTGACCGGTGGCGCCCTTGATCGCGTGATGGCGACCGTCGAGGCGAACATTGCTGCCAAGACCGACAAGGAAGCCATCAAGGCCGAGATCATCAAGACGCACTACGCCACGCGGCCTGATTTCATGCGGGCGGGTGGCTTCTGGCTGATGCTGATTTTTGCATTACCTTTGGCATTCTGGTGGTCGGCCGTGTTGATTTACTCGGTGTTCTGGTGCGCGCGCTGCGCGTATCCGGTTAGCTGGTCGATCGCAGCGCTTCCAGCGCCGCTCGATGAATGGGCCGGCGTAATCATCCTTGCCATTTTTGGCGTGCTTGGCGTGGACCGCCTTCGCCGATGATCTCGCTTCTTCGAATGCTTCCCCGTTGGCAGATAGGTCGCATTAGGCGGTTTTGCCAACGGGGTCGGCGGTCATAAACCCTCTGGCGCGGGCTGGCGTTCTTGCTATGTTCCGCCCATGCCATACCGCCCACATGTCCACGGATTAAAGTTCGCGATCCGCGTCTCGCACCTCGAGGCGTCCGATGTGTTGCGTGTGCGCTGCCCTTCCTGCGGACATCTGTTCTCGGTTGCGCCGCACGAGTTGCTTGCGCGCTTCCCGGCGTTTATGCCAATCATTGAGCTTGAACGCAGCATGCGCTGCAAGAAATGCCCGCATAAAGGCTCGATGGGATGGCATATCGATCGGGCTTTTCCGCCAGTGCAGTAGTTCAGCAGATATCCAAATGGAGACAATGCATGAAAAGACTCATCGCGGTGCTGGCGATCATGCCGACGATTGGCTTCGCTGAAACAGTTTCTGGAAACGATCTGTACAGCGCCTGCACTGCGACTGGCGACGTTGTCGATCTGCGATATGGTTATTGCATTGGATATATTGGTGGAGCGTTTGAAGGCATCAAGCTTGGCGCTGGTGCAATCATGTTTCAGGCCATGCGTGAAGGCACGGCCGCTGAGGTCGATCAGGCTTCTAACGAGTTACTCGGTATCTGCGTCCCTGAAACAGTGGAGCGGGGCCAAATTGTCGATGTTGCAATCCAATATATGGCGAAAAACCCTCAGATCAGACACGAGTCGGCTCGTGGTTTGCTCCTTCAGTCGATGCAGGAAGCTTTTCCCTGCTAGGTCTTCTAGTACGCACAACTACGGATCAGGCGACGCCATTTGCCAAGCGCTCGAGGCAGTTCCCTCTTTTGCCGCAGAACCTGTTTGAAGCTGATATCTGTGGCCAGACGATGAACATCCCCCTTTTAGGCTGGGCGCTATTGACCAAACATCAATAGCTTGGCCGATGGGCCGAAACCTCCGAAGACAGCGGCTTTTGGTTTCTGCTATAGATACTCGCGCGAGGCTTTCCGCCAGAGCAGTGACAGGCAGAGCGATGTGCAACCTCTATAACCACACGACGGCAGTCGAAGCGATGCGCCAGATCTTCAATGACCTGGACAACCGCGCTGGCAACATCGAGAGCGGCGATGTCTACCCCGATCGCCTCGCTCCTATCATCACACGGGCTGGACAGGGCCACGTCCTGCGAAAGGCGCGCTGGGGCCTGTCATCCCCGCCTCAGTTCCACAGCAAAAGCGGGATCGACCGAGGCGTCACCAATGTCCGCAACACCGGCTCACCGCACTGGAGGCGCTGGCTTGGCCCGCAGAATCGTTGCCTTGTGCCGTTGGATCGATTCGCTGAACCGCGCTCTGGTAAGGGAGCAGGCAATTCTTGGTTTCGCCTGACGGCCGATCAGCCTGCTTTCTTCGCAGGGATCTGGGTTCCGGAATGGCGCAGCATCCGGAAGCTGAAAGACGGTGAAACCACCGATGACCTGTTTGCCTTTATGACCTGCGAACCAAATGGCGTCGTTGCGCCGATCCATCCGAAAGCGATGCCCGTGATCTTGACTGATGCGTATGAGCTCGATGCATGGCTGTCACAGCCGTGGTCGGATGCGCGCGGGCTTCAGCGACCTTTACCGGATCAGCTGCTTGAACTGATAGAAAGCGACTGAGAGGCAAATCAAGGAAGCGTGCACGGGTTCATTGAACCTGCGAGGACGTGAACAGATGGTGAAAACGACGCTTGAGGCTCAAACAAAAAGCGTGCACTACACGGAAATCAATAGGTTGCGCGGAGGCTGCATTGTTCACATCGAAGCGCGCAGCGGTTCAACCCATCGATTTCCCCCTAACCCCACCGACTGCCACCGACTGCCACCGACCTCGCGCACATGGGGTTTGCTCTTTAGTTCACTGAACCTGCATTTGCGAACAAACCCTGTACAAGCGCCGTTTTACGGAGATTTAGGGGCAGTGTTTTTGCGGCTATTTCCTTATTTTGAGCAGGGTGCTGCTACCTCCTAAGGGGCAGGTTGCAGGTTCGAATCCTGCCGGGGTCACCAAGAAGTTCTTGGCAGGGCTATCGCATAAATCCGTAAAACGGTTTAGGAACCCTGTGAACCAGATGAAGAACATGTGAGCAGATGGCACAACCCACCAAATGGCACGAGCGTTGGCTTGCCCGTTTACCCGCAGATCGCCTGATCTTGCGGCTGTTGCTGGAAAGCTTTCACGAACATCGCTGGAAATATATGGCCGCGGCCGGCGCAATGGTGCTGGTCGCAGGGGCGACGGCGGCGACGGCCTGGATGATGGGCCAGATCATTGATGCCTTGTCGACGCCCGACAACCGGGGTCGGGTGATCGCGGTGGGCGCGGGCGTGGCGCTGGTTTTCGCCTTTCGCGGGGTGGCGATGTATGTGCAGGCCGTGCTGATGGCGCGTGCCGGCAACCGGATCGTCGCGCAGAAACAAATGCAGATCTACCACCGGATGCTGGGTCAGGGGGTGGCGTTTTTCAACAGCAATGCCTCATCCGACCTGTTGTTGAAGGTCACGCAAAGCGCGCAATCCGCCCGCGCCATCATCGATACGATTGTTGCCGGGTTCATCCGCGATTTCCTGACGCTGATCGGGCTGGTGGCCGTGATGGTCTATCAACAGCCGGTGCTGTCGCTGGTCAGTCTCGTTGTTGCGCCCATCGTCGTCTATGGGGTGCAGCGCATCCTGCGGCTGGTGCAGGATGTCATGAAACAGGAAATGGCCGGTCTGGGCGAGATTATCCGGGTGGTGCAGGAAACCTCGCTGGGCGCGCGGGTGGTCAAGGCCTTTGGGCTGGAACCCAGCATGGCCACCCGGATGGAGGCCGCAGTCCGCCAGGTCGAGGACCGCAACAACCGGATCGTGCAATTGCAATCCGCGACAATGCCCTTGCTGGATATCGTGGCCGGTCTGGCGATTGCGTCGATCGTGATGCTCAGCGCGGTTGATCTGTTTGGCCGCGCACCCGGCACAGCCGGGCAGCTGATGTCTTTTGTGACCGCTTTCCTGATGTCTTATGAACCCGCGATGCGTCTGTCGAAAATGCGGGTGGTCATCGAAAGCAATATGGTCGGCGTCCGGATGATGTATGAATTGCTGGATACCAAGCAGACGATGCTGGAAGACCCCGATGCCGTGCCGCTTGTCGTGGGGCCGGGGGCGGTTGAATTATCGGATGTCAGCTTTGCCTATGGCGATAACGAACAGGTGCTGCGTTCGGTGAACATGGCGTTTCAGCCCGGCAAGACCACGGCGCTTGTCGGCCCTTCGGGCGGGGGGAAATCGACGCTGCTGAACCTGCTTTTGCGGCTCTATGACCCGACCGAAGGCAATGTGCTGATCGACGGGCAGGATATCCGCTCCGCGACATTTACATCTTTGCGCGCGAATATCGCTTTCGTCGGGCAGGATACGTTCCTCTTTGCGGGGACGGTCATGGACAACCTGCTGCTGGCCCGCGAGGGGGCCACCAAAGACGAGGCTATCGCCGCCGCCAAGGTGGCCCATGCGCATGAATTCATCGAAAAGCTGGCCGAGGGCTATGATACGGTGATCGGCGAGAACGGGTCATTCCTGTCGGGTGGCCAGCGCCAGCGCCTGTCCATTGCCCGCGCCGTCCTGCGGCAGGCACCGATCCTGCTGCTGGACGAGGCGACCAGCGCGCTGGACAGCCATTCCGAGGCTTTGGTGCGCGACGCGCTCGAATCCATCACCCGCGGTGTGACGACAATCGTGATCGCGCATCGGCTGTCGACCGTGATGAACGCGGATGAAATCTGCTATCTTGAGGACGGACAGATCATCGAGCGCGGTAGGATCGACGACCTGCTGAAAACGGGCGGCAAGTTCAAGCAGCTTTACGATGTCCAGTTCAAGGGCAAGTAAGACGGGCCATCCATGTCAGACGGGCCATTCAGGCCCGCCGCCTCTGTCCGGTCAGCCCTGATCCGCCACCGGCGACTGGACCCTGCGCAGACCGATATTGGCCGCCTGCATCGCCGTGGCGGCGATATCAACGGCGGTCAGCCCGGCCTCTGCATACATCACATCGGGGGCGGCATGGTCGATATAGCGATCAGGCAGCGTCATCGTGCGGACCTGACAGCGCCCGTCCAGCAGCCCGTCATTGGCCAGATCATGCAGCACCATCGCCCCGAAACCACCCTGCGCGCCCTGTTCGACGGTGACCAGCGCCTTGTGATGGCGCAGCAATTGCCGGATCAGCGCGCGGTCCAGCGGCTTGGCGAAACGGGCGTCCGCGATAGTGACCGAAACGCCCTGCGCCTCTAGCTGGCGGGCGGCCTTGCGGCATTCGTCCAGATGCGCGCCAAGGGACAGGATCGCGACATCGCTGCCTTCCTGCACGATCCGGCCCTTGCCGATCTCGATGATCTCGCCGCGTTCGGGCAATTCCATCCCCACGCCTTCGCCGCGCGGATAACGAAACGCGATAGGCCCCGCATCATAGGCGGCGGCGGTGCGCACCATATGCATCAATTCCAATTCATCGCCTGCGGCCATGACCACCATATTGGGCAAGGCGGCCAGATAGCCGATATCGAACGACCCCGCATGGGTCGGCCCATCGGCACCGACCAGCCCGGCACGGTCGATGGCAAAGCGCACCGGCAGGTTCTGCAAGGCCACATCATGCACGATCTGGTCATAACCGCGTTGCAGAAACGTCGAATAGATCGCGCAGAAGGGTTTCAGCCCGCTGGCCGCCATGCCTGCGGCAAAGGTCACGCCATGCTGTTCAGCGATACCGACATCAAACACACGGCTGCCAAAACGCTGGCCCATGATATCGACGCCGGTGCCATTGGGCATCGCGGCGGTGACGGCAACGATGCGCGGATCATGCTGCGCCTCGACCGTCAGCGCGGTGCCAAAGACCTTGGTATAGCTCGGGGCATTGGGGCGCGATTTGGCCTGTTCGCCACTGGCGACATTGAATTTCGACACGCCGTGGTATTTGTCGGCGCTTTGTTCGGCGGGGGCATAGCCTTTGCCTTTCTTGGTGCAGACATGGATCAGCACGGGGCCTGTGGCGCGGGTCTTGGCCGCGCGCAGCACCGGCAAAAGCTGGGTCATGTCATGGCCATCAATTGGGCCGATATAGGAAAAGCCAAGGCTTTCGAACAAGGTCCCCGCATTGCCAGATTGCACGCCCGTCACCAATTGCCGCGCGCGGCGGGCATGGTCGCGGATCGGGCCGGGCAGCACGGATTCGAACCCTTCGGCCATCTTGTGCAGATCACCCAAGGGCGAGGCATAAAGCCCCGATAGATATTTCGACATCGCACCCACCGGCGGGGCGATGGACATTTCATTGTCGTTGAGGATCACGAACAGGCGGCGACCTTCGGACCCTGCATTGTTCATCGCCTCATAGGCCATGCCCGCGCTGATCGACCCATCGCCGATCACGGCAATCGCATCGCCGGTGGGCATGCCCAGATCACGGCCTACGGCAAACCCAAGCGCGGCAGAAATAGAGGTGCTGGAATGCGCCGCGCCAAAGGGGTCGAATTCGCTTTCGGCGCGTTTGGTGAAACCGGACAACCCGCCTTCCTGGCGCAAGGTGCGGATACGGTCACGCCGGCCGGTCAGCACCTTATGCGGATAACATTGATGACCCACGTCAAAGATCAGCTTGTCGCGCGGGGTGTCGAACACCGCGTGAATGGCGACGGTCAGCTCGACCACACCCAAAGACGACCCCAGATGGCCGCCCGTTTCCGAGACGGCGGAAATCACCTCGGCGCGCAGATCATCGGCCAGATTGGCCAGCGCGGTATCATTCATCCGGCGCAGATCAGCAGGGCCAGCGATACTGTCCAGAAACGGTGTGGAAGGGCGGTTCGTCATGACGTCACCTTTGCAATAAAAAAGCGTCGCAAGTGGGGTGACCCGCTTGCGACGCTAGTCTCCTGTAGCCAACAGGAAGGGAACTGGGGTCGAAACCCCAATGACGGACCGACCAGGGAAAGGTGATCCGACGGCGAAGGATCAGGCAAGGCGTCGCGCTATGCCTGATCCAAGGGCATGTCAGTCAGCGACGGCATCTTCCATCGGTGCCGCCCGGTTGATCGGGTCGGGCGTGCTGCGGCTTTCTTCGGGCAAGGCCCGGCCAACAAAGGCAAAAGCCGCGATAAAGAACCAGATCGCCAGCACGACCAGCGCCGCATAACCCGCGCCTTTGAGCATCAGAAAGGTGATGTCGGCGGTCAGCCTGCTTTTGTCGTTCATGTCGAGGATGTTGTCTTTTTTCATCGTCTCTCTCCTCAGTTCAGGGGCGCATAGCCACGGAGTTGTGCCCAGACAAACCAGTTGTCAACGACGGTGCCCGACAGCAGGATCCCGATACCACCGGTCAGTGGCGTCAGAACCGCGAACCACCAGGCCCAACGGTGGATACCTTCCATCGTGGCGTTAAAGCCCATGGTCCAGCGCCAGAACAAGGCGGCCCGTTCCGATGCCGTGCCACGATCCACGATCTGTTCGATCTCACGCTCGCCGCCGAAACGGCTGACCGCAAGGATCGTCGCACCATGCATCGCAAACAGCAGCACCGACCCGTAAAGGAACACGATCGAAAGCGCGTGGAACGGGTTGTAGAACAGGTTGCCGTAAGTGATCGAGAACAGGTTGGTCCAATCAAGATGCGAGAAGATACCGTAAGGGACGGCCTCGCTCCATGATCCCATCAGGATTGGCCGGATCAGACCCAGCACAAAGATCAGCCACAGCAGCGCGGCAAAGGCATAGGCCACATGCAGCCCCATCCCCAGCGCCTTGGCGCGTTGATAGGTATGCAGCCACCAGGCACAGCAGCCGACCAGAAAGAAGAAGCTGGCGATCAGCCACCATCCGCCTTCGGCCAAAGGCGCAAAGCCCAGCCCATATTGTGGCCCCGGTGGTTCCAGCGACAGCCAGAACAGGTCACGGAAGAACAGACCGGGGCTATAGCCGACCTCGGCCCAGAAATTCATCCCGATGATGAAGAACCATGCCGCAAAGCCGATGACGGCGATCATGCCGGCAGACCCCAGATGGACAGGCCCGATCTGGGCATTGCCAAAGACGCCAAGCAAGGTCGAGAACCGGGTCCCCTTGGTGCGTTCGCGCATCGTATCCGCGTCAGCAGCGACCCCCATTTCAGCAGGGCCCTGAACCTGAACCTGCGTGAAGATATTTTGATATTCAGCCATTTTCATACCCTCCTACAGGTCTACCCACCAAGGCAGTTCATAATACCAATCCCACCAGACGATCCATTCCTCGAACCAGATCGTGCCCGATATCACGATACAGACCGCGCTCCAGAAACCAGCCATCAGCGCCAGGAACAGGCCCAGACGGTGAATGCCGAGTGGCCCGATCGAATAGCCGATCAGATCGCGGAAATAGGTGTCTTCATGGTCAGGCGCGCCGATGGTCTTGCCCTTGCCGGGGTTGACCGCCGACAAGACCAGCGATCCATGCAGCGCCAGCGCCAGCGTCGTGATCCAGAAGAAACTGATCGCGACCATATGGGCCGGGTTGTAATGGAAATTGCCATAAGCATAGCCCACGTTATTCACCCAATCGAGGTGGCTGAAGATCCCGTAAGGAAACGCATGTCCCCAGGCCCCCAACAGCACCGGCCGGATGATCACCAGCGTGACATAGGCAAAGATCGCAACACCGAAAGCAAAAGGCACATGATAGCCGATGCCCAGTTTGCGGCAGATTTCGACCTCGCGCATCATCCAGCTGAGGAAGGCGCCAACCGCGCAGATCGTGATGATCTGCCACAATCCGCCTTGCAGCAACGGTGCGGCCCCAAGGCCATATTCCAGTGGCGGCGGATCAATCGAGATCAGCCACGGATTCCATGTCGGGCCTTGGCTGGCCCCGTAAAATATCAAGATTGTCCCAAGGACGGCGAAAAAGAACGTCGTGACCCCGAAGAAGCCAACATAAAATGGCCCCACCCAAAAGTCGAACAGATCTCCGCCTACCAATGTCCCGCCACGGACCCGGTATTTTCTTTCGAAGCTGAGCTGTGCCATCTTCCTACTCCATGTAATACAGGCCCTGCATCCCCGTTCGGCTGCGCCCTGTGATCGTCGATATCGCTGTTTGCCGCGGGCGGATCAAAGTCCCGCCCGTAGCGATTTTATGCAAAAAGCGCTGATCAACCGCCAAAGGCGAGCTGGAACCAGTTTGTGCTTTCGTTGCTCAGCAGGACGAGGTGAATCATCGCTGCCAGCAGGAACAGGAAAACGCCCTGTGCCACGAAAACGCGGCGCGGGTCGAAAACCAGCCAGATCTTGTAGAACTGTGCCATCTGTTATGTTCCTCTTCTTACCAGTTGAACCAAGGCAGCTTGATGTACGTCAGAATATGCGCGACGACGGCCACGATCGTGAAGATCGTAAACCCGCTCATATAGACTGAGTGCAGCTCTTGCGCTTGCTCATCAGTGAGACCTGTGAAGGACAGGTCGGATTTGTCAGCCATGTTTTGTCTCCAAAATAGAATACTGACGCCGCGCAGCCCCCGCGGCCGGGTTACGACAGAAGCTTGTCCTCTGCCCCAATCCGTCATCCCGGGGGGGAATGACGAATGTCTTGATGCCCGTTTGCGGACAAATGTCGTGCCGCATCTTCATGCGTTAAAGATATGCGGCGTGATGATGCGGGCCTGGGTCCAGGCCTTGGCGATAGGGCCGTTTTCGGGCAATTCCATCCGGCGCGCCGCGAACAGCACCCAGGTCAGGATCGCCAGCGGCAGGGTTGCCATAAAGATCAGCGCGAAATACGCGTAATATTCGCGTTTCGGGGCGCTGTGCCGCGCCCGTGCCATCGGTGCATCTGTGGTGAAATCGGTCATTTGCGTCCTCCCAAGGATGGTTGCAGTGTTGCGACGGTCTCCAGCACGACCCTGTCGTTACCGGCGTCGAGCGCCGCCCGCTCTGCGGCATCGCGCAGAGATTTGGCGGCGGAAATGCGTGTCAGGATCGGGTGCGTCGCCACGATCTCGTCCAGCTTGGCCTGCGCATCCGCATCCCAAGGGAAATCGCGGCGCAAGGGTGTCAGCGTGGCATCGGTTGCATCCATGTCACTGCCCAGGGGCAGAATGTGGAACAAGGCATCGAACAAGCCGTTGCAGACCTCTTGCAGCACATAGGTCGCACCGGCATAGCCCATGAAAGGCGTGCCCGTGGCGCGCCGGATCGCGGCACCGGGAAAACTGGCAGGGATGAACACGGGGCTTGGCCCGTGTCCGGCCTTCATTTCGGCCAGATACATCTTTTCATTGATCGACCCCATGACGATCAGCGGGCGCTTGGCATGCATCAAGGCGCGCACTTCGTCATTATTGGTCTTCTTGCCGCGACAGCGCGCCACGGCAAAGGCGCAGGGAAAGCCCAGATCACCTTCCAGATAATGCCGGATCCCGCGGGCATAGGTTTCATTCGCGACAATGGCGAATTCCGCGGTGGCAAAGAAATCCTGCGTGACAGACCGCCACAGATCCCAGACCGGTTTGATGGTCGAATGTTTCTCGCGTTCGATGAACGGCTCGGGGTCCAGCCCCGTCAATTCACCCAGCTTGCGCAGGAATTTCGTGGTGGAATCAATGCCAAACGGCGCTTGCAGATAAGGCTTGCCCAATACCTCGCACAAACCACGGCCAAATTCGCGGTACATGCAGATATTGACATCCGCATTCACCAGATTGCGCATCTCGGCCACATGGGCGCCAAGCGGCATCACCATATTGACCTCGGCCCCGATGCCTTCGATCAGACGGCGGATCTCGGCCAGATCGGATGGCATGTTGAACGCGCCATACATCGGCCCCAGGATATTGACGCGCGGCGCCTCGCCCTCGGACCGTTTCTTTTCTGGCGGCATCCGGCCTTTCGTCATGCCGAATTCGGTGAAAATCCAGGTCATCGCGCGGTCAGCGGCTTCCCATTGATCCTCGTCAATGGTGCGCGGCAGGAACCGCTGGATATTGGTGCCTTGCGGGGTCACGCCGCCGCCGATCATCTCGGCAATCGACCCCGTCACCACCACGGCCGGCAGCGCCGGATCAAGCACTTCCCAGGCGCGTTTCATCGCAGCCTCGGTGCCTTCGCCCATCTCGGTCTCGCCCAGCCCGGTCACGACGATGGGCAATTCATGTGGCGGCAACCCATCGGTATAATGCAGAACCGAGGTCACCGGCAGGTTTTCACAACCCACAGGCCCGTCGATGACGACCTGCAAACCCTTGACGGCACAAAATGCGTAAACCGCGCCCCAATAGCCACCAGCCCGATCATGATCCATAATCAGCATGCCGCGCACCCCATCTTCCGAGCCCAAATATCCCGGGGGGGCGAAGCGGGGGCAGCGCCCCCAGCGACATATGCCACAAGCGCCATCATATCATCTGTTCCGCCGCAGCCGCACGCGCCTGCTTATCCAGCTTTTTCTGATGCATCGCGCGGAAATCGGGGCGCAGATTGGGCGCGCCTTCCCAGACACCGGCCGTATCGCCATGCCCCACGCCTTCGAAAAAGGCGCGCATCGTATCCATCTTTTCCTTGCCCGCAATCGCGGCATTCACGACTTGCGCCAATGATCCGGCACCTGCAGGCCCCATCAAGGGACGTGCCGAAATCAGATTGGTGAAATAAAGCGCCGGTGTCCCGCGTTCCTTGGCGTGCTGGACCACAGGTGTGGTGCCAATCGCCAGATCGGGGTTGATCGCATCCACAGCCGCCAGATCATCTTCCAATGACGCGCGGTATTTCACCTTCACACCGCGGCTTTCCAGCCAGGCGGCATCATCGGCAGACCAGGGCGTTTTCGGACAGGCAGTGCCAACATAAGGCACATCCGCGCCGCTTTCGATCAGCAGACGCGCGACCAGCAATTCAGAACCTTCATAGCCTGACAGGGTCACCGTGCCTTTGATCTGCGCGCCACCCAGCGCGGCGGTGATCGCCGGTAAAAATGCGTTTTGCGCCGCAGCAATCTGCGCGGCAGGCACGTTATAGGCCTCGCCAATCGCGGCCAGCCATGCGGCCGTGCCGTGGTATCCGACAGGGGCAGAGCCCACGACCTTGCGGCCAGCGGCCTGAAATTCGCGCACGGATGCCGTATAGAAAGGATGGATCGCCGCCACGACGCCGCAATCAAGGGCGGCGTAAAGCTCGCGCCATTCGCGGGTCGGCACGACGGGACCAGCGGCCAGACCCATGGGGGCCAGCATCGCGCCGATCATCATCGGATCGGCGGGGAACATCTCGCCCAGCAGGGCAACGCTCGGGCGGGCGGATTTGCCGCCGACAGGGCGGGCAACGGGGCCTGCCTTGATCTCTTCACGGGCATAGGCCAGCATCGCACCGGCCAGCACATCCTTGGCCTCGGCATGGGTCGGGATCCCAAAACCGGGCACGTCGATGCCGACAATGCGCACGCCGTTGATTTCACGCGGCAGCAGGCGCAAAGGCACGCCAGATGCGGTCGGCACGCATAGATTGGTCACCACGATCGCGTCATAGCGGTCGGGATCGGCCATATCATGCACGCTTTCGCGGATATCCTCGAACAGCTTGCCGGTGACCAAAGTTTCGGAATTGAACGGCACATAGCCGACCGACCGGCGCGCGCCATAGAAATGCGACACGAAGGTCAACCCGTAAACGCAGCAGGCCGACCCCGACAGGATCGTCGCGACACGTTTCATGCGCAGGCCCACGCGCAAAGACCCGAATGCCGGACACATGGATTGTGGCTGGTCATGGGGTCCTTGCGGATAATCCTTGGCATATTGGTCCAGAATCTCGGATTTGCCCGCAGCGCGCGCCGCATCCTTCATCGTGCCACCCGAAGAACAGCCACCAGCCAAGGCCGTCTGCGCAACCTCGGGGGAGGCCGCAACAGGCTCGCCTTCGATGATGCGGACATTGCCCGCCGCGTCGTAACCGACTTCATAGCCTTTGGATTCGTGATCAAGCGTCATCATAGATCACTTCCAACGTCGCTTTGGGCGCTGCATTCTTGCCGCGCATATCCATATCGGTGGCGGGGACCAGCTTGTAATCGCCGCCGGTATCCTTGGCGTCGAACAGGCCCAGCAGACCGTCCTGATCCAGCGGGGTCGGGCGCACGGGGGGCGCGATGCCGACAGCCTCGGCAAGACCTGCGAACATCGGGCCCCATTCGCTGTCATAGCTGCCGACAATCTGGTAATTGGCCGATTTCTTGCGCAGATCGTCATTCTGCGGGATCGCCGCCAGAACGGGGATTTTCACAGCTTCGGCAAAGGCCTGCGCCTCTCCGGTGCCGTCATCCTTGTTGATGACCAGACCGGCGACACCGACATTGCCCCCCAGCTTGCGGAAATATTCCACCGCCGAACAGACATTATTGGCGACGTAGAGCGATTGCAGATCGTTGGAGGCGACCAGGATCACCTTTTGCGCCATGTCGCGCGCAATCGGCAGGCCGAAACCGCCGCAGACCACGTCGCCAAGAAAATCCAGCAGGACATAATCAAAGTCCCAATCATGGAACCCCAGCTTTTCCAGCAATTCAAACCCGTGGATAATGCCGCGTCCACCGCAGCCACGGCCAACCTCTGGCCCGCCAAGTTCCATTGCAAACACGCCGCCGCGCTTGAAACAGACATCACCGATGGCGACTTCTTCGCCCGCCAGTTTCTTCTTGGCGGATGTCTCGATAATCGTCGGGCAGGCCTTGCCGCCGAACAACAGGCTGGTGGTGTCGGATTTGGGGTCGCAGCCGATCAACAGCACGCGCTTGCCCATTTCGGCCATCATATGGGACAGGTTGGCCAGCGTGAACGACTTGCCGATCCCGCCTTTGCCATAGATCGCGATGATCTGGGTTTTCGATGTGGGCGGGCCGCTGGGCACCTCGAGGCTTGGTTCCTCATGGGCTTCATCGCGCAGGCGCTGATCGAAATCCTTCAGGTTCGGAATTTCATCTTTCATGCGGTTCCCCAGTTCAAAATCATTTTCAGGCAGGCCGGATCGCTGAAGGCCGTTTCATAGGCGGCAGGCGCGGTTTCGGCGGCTTGTTGGTGGGTGATCAGATCGCCCAGCCGCAACGTGCCGTTTTCAACCAGCGCGCGGGTGGCGGTCATATCGTCGGCGGTCCATTCGGCGCTGATGCGCAAACGGGCCTCTTTCATGAAAGCGGGCGGAAAGGCGAATTGCAGCGGCGCGGTATAGAAACCGGCCAGCACGATTTCACCGCCCTTGGCGATGCGGCCGATCCAATCATTCAGCAGATCGCCCCGGCCAGAGGCATCATAGATCGACGCATAATCCCGGCGCGTATCGGCGTCAGGTGTCGTGACCTGATAGCCCTGCGCGCCGGTCATGCGTTGCGGGTCCACCTCCCAGACGGTCGGCGCAGGCGCGCCCGCAGCGATGGTCAGCCGCGCCAGCAAGCGACCCAGAACGCCATGGCCGATGATCAGGTCAGGCACGGATTTATGCGGCCCGGCCATCGCATGCCGCGCGGTGGCAGCCAGCGCCAGCAATGCGCCACCCGCCCCAAGACCGCGATCAATCCGTGTCACACGCGATGCTTTGGTCACGATGGTCTGCGCCGCCGCACCGAAAAGGCCAAACGCCCCTTCATAGCAATTGGCACCGGGGACAAAGACATGTTCGCCGATGCGATAGCCGCTGTCGGGGCCAGCCTCGACCACCTCGCCTGCGGCCTCATAGCCGGGGATCAACGGATACCCCATGCCGGGGAAAGGCGGCATGTCACCGGACCAGAACAATTTTTCAGTGCCGGTCGAAATGCCCGAATGACGGATCTGGACGACAAGATCGTCGCGCGCGGGGGGTTTGATTCCCACCGTCTCTAGCCCCAGCTTGCGGGGCGCTGATAATATGACGGCCCTTGTTTCCAAGTATTCTCTCCTGCGGTGCATGGCGGTCATTCTGACCTGGCAGCCGCGCGTCCTCTTGGGTTGAGTGTATCTTTTTGATGCGCAGTGTCAATTCTTTTAGACACCCCTAGTGTAAACCCTACCTGACACCTTCGACGACAGAGGTGATAAAGGGGCGCGCGGGCCTTGGCAGGCGCAGGTTGCTGAATCCGGCCAGCTGCAAAAGCGTGGCAATCCGGTCGGCCGACCGCGCGCGGCCAGTGCGCATCGCCATGCAATAGAGCGCGAAATAGGCATCCCCCGCGCGATGCGGGACAGCGCCGCCGGTCATCGGTTCAGAAATCACGATGCGCCCGCCAGGCGGCAGCGCGGCATGGGCGGCGGCCAGCAAATCCACCACGGTATCGTCGCTGTGATCATAAAGCACACGGACAAGGCTGATCATATCGGCCCCCCGCGGCAGCGGCTGGTCGCGGAAAGATCCGGGCACGATCTGCACCCGATCTGCCATCCCTGCGGCGGCGAACCTGTCCTGCGCGGCAGGCACAACGGCGGGCAGATCGAACAGGGTCATCCCAAGCCCGGGATAGGCCGCCCCCACCGCGGCCAGAAAGGCACCAGAGCCACCGCCCACATCCATCAACCGCGCCACACCGCGAAAATCGACCGCCGCCAGCGTGTCATCGGCGACCAGCCGCTGGCTATCGGCCATCAGCTGCGAATATCGGGCCGCATTGGCCGGGTCTGTCGCGGCACCTGCGCCGAACACATAGGGCCAGAACGCCGCCAGCTCTGTATCCACCTCACCGCGAAAGAACGCCACGGGGTCGGACAGATCACGATACAGCACGTCGTGATGCATGATCATCCCCGCCAGACCGGGCACCCCGGCAAGCGCCGCGCCGCGCGTCGTCAGCGCATAAAGGCCGGATTTGCGCTGTTTCAGCAGGCCCAGCGCCATGGCTGCCGATAACAGAACCGCCATCCGCTCGGGCGGCATCCGCCCTTGCTGCGCCAAGACGGACAGGGATAATTCATGCGCCAACAGCGCCTTGGGGATGTCCAGCGCCACCAACGCATAAAGCACCTGTGAATGGCAGAACCCGGCGACAAGATCGAACATCGCCGCACCCTCGGACCGGACAAACCGGCGGGTCAGCGGAAAGCGCGCGGCCCATTTCTGAAAGGAAGGCGCGGCCAGCAGCCGCGTCAGGCGCGACGCATTCTGGCGATCGCACTCAGGTCCGGATACCGGCACGCTGACAGCCGCATCCGCCATTATTCGCCCGGCACGGTCCGGCGGTCGCGCGCGCCCGCAGGCACCAGTTTATCGGCATAGGCGCGTACCATCTGGGCCAGCGCCGCCTCGCCCGGGCAGGCGGGAATCGATGAAATCGCACCGCCAAGGATATCGTCAAACCGCTTGACCGCGCCTTGCACGCCATAGACAGCCACCGCATTGGGCCGCCCGTGCAGATCGTCCTGACCGGCAGGTTTGCCCAATGTGGCATCATCGCAAAGCGCATCACGCAGGTCATCGGCGACCTGAAACGCCTCGCCAATCCGGGCGCCAAGCTCGGCCCAGGGTTCGGGTTCTTGCCCTGCGGCCACGGCCCCCATCTGGGTTGCCGCGATGAACAAAGCCCCGGTTTTCGCCTGATGATAGGCGGATAAATCAATCTGGCTTTCGCTTTCCCAGCCTTGCCCGGCGCAGATGCCAAAGGGCATACCCGTGCGCGTGCCCAGAATATCCAGCAGCGTGATCGCGCGTGCAGGTGCGTCACCCGCGGCGCGGGCCAGCACATGAAACCCCATGATAATCAGGCTATCGCCCGCCAAGACGGCCAAGGGTTCCGAAAAGGCGCGGTGCAGCGCGGGCTTGCCCCGACGCAGATCGGCATCGTCGAAACAAGGCAGATCGTCATGCACAAGGCTGGCGCAATGCACCAGTTCGAGTGCTGTCGCCGCCGCATTGGTCAGCGCCGGACGGTCATCGCCACAGGCCATTGCCACGCTCATCAGAATCGTCGGCCTGATCCGCGCACCACCCGGCGTGACCGCGTAATTCAACGCCGCCGCCAGTTTTGGCGGCGCCATGCCGCCCTGCCCCTGCGCGATGGCAGCGGTCATGGTGGCTTCGATCCGGTCGGCGATTTTCATACGGGCATCCTATCTCACTTCCATACTGTCTAATTTAGTTTACATATGTCAATGTAAATCAAACGATACAGTAGAGGCCTGTTCGAAATGCCCGCATCTGCGGAAAAGATCGTGATCATCGGCGCGGGAATCGCCGGATTGGCCACCGCCTTGCGCCTTGGCCATGTCGGATATGATGTCACGGTGGTCGATATGCAGGCCGCACCGGGCGGCAAGATCCGGTCGGTGCCATCTGCTGCGGGTCCGGTCGATGCCGGCCCCACCGTGCTGACAATGCGGCATGTGTTCGACAATCTGTTCGCCGATGTCGGGGCCGATCTGGCCGATCATGTGACCCTGACGCCGCTGGCAACACTGGCGCGGCATTATTGGGATGATGGCACCCAGCTGGACCTGATGGCCGATCCGCAGGCGAGCCTTGCCAATCTGCGCGACGCCTTTGGCGCGGTGGCGACGGCGGAATTCGCGCAATTCTCGGCCCGTGCAAAGCGGCTGTTCGAGGCGTTCGATGCGCCGATGATGCGCACAGCCATGCCCGACCAGATCGCCGTGGCGCGCAAAGTGCTGGCCCAGCCGCGCCTGATCGCCGATATGGCGCCGCATCGGTCGATGGCCGGGCTGCTGAAATCCAGCTTCACCGACCCGCGTCTGGCGCAATTGTTCGGGCGCTATGCCACCTATGTCGGCGGCTCGCCCTATCAATCGCCCGCGATCCTGTCGCTGATCTGGCAGGCCGAGGCGCAGGGCGTCTGGACCGTCGCGGGCGGCATGCAAAAGCTGGCGCTGGCCATCGCGGCATTGGCCGAACGGCATGGCGTGCAGTTTCACCACGACACCCGCGCCCTGCGGATCACACGGCAAGGCGGCAGGATCAGCGGGGTGGAAACCACCAAAGGGCATTTCGCGGGCGGCACCGTCGTGTTCAACGGCGACCCAAGGGCGCTGGCGACCGGCCTGCTGGGAGACAGTCTTGCCAGAGTGGTCAAACGCGCTGGCACCGAACCGCGCAGCCTGTCGGCCTATGTCCATGCTTTCGCGGCCAAGCCCCAGGGGGTCGCGCTGGCGCATCATAATGTGTTCTTCGGCCATGACCCCAAGGCCGAATTTGCCGCTTTGGCGCGCAAGGAAATGCCGCGCGATGCGTCATTGTATCTGTGCGCGCAGGATCACGGGACCGCGGCACCCGGTGCCCTGCAACGTTTTGAAATCATCATGAATGCAGCCCCCGTTCTGCGCGACCCCGAACAGGAAAAAGCCCAATGTCAGACACAGATTTTCGCCCGGTTCCGCCAGTTCGGACTGACCTTCAGCCCGACACCGGGACCGGACAGCCTGACCACACCGCAGGGGTTCGACGCGCTGTTCCCCGCGAGCCTCGGTTCACTGTACGGGCGCAGCCCGCACGGGATGATGGCGGCGTTTCAGCGGCCGACCGTGCGCACGACGATGCCGGGGCTGTATCTGGCGGGGGGCGGGGTGCATCCGGGGGCGGGGGTGCCGATGGCGACGCTCTGCGGCCAGCACGCGGCCGCGGCGATCTTGAACGACCTTGCTTTGCACTCGACGTCCCGCCCGGCGGCTATGCCTGGTGGTATGTCGACGGGATCAGCGACTGCGGCACCAAGGCGGTCAGCGTCATCGGGTTCATAGGATCGGTCTTTTCGCCGTGGTATGCTTGGTCGGGGCGCGGTGATCCGGCCAATCATTGCTGCATCAATGTGGCGACCTATGGCCCCGGCGGGCGGTTCACCATGACCGACCGCGGCCGGCAGGCGCTGCGCACCAGCACCGATACCTTGCAGGTCGGCCCATCGGCAATGCATTGGAACGGCAAGGCGCTGGTCATCGACATCAACGAGATCAGCGGCCCGCCCGTCATCAGCCGCGTGCAAGGGCAGATCACCATCACCCCGCGCGCGGTGACATCTGTCGAACTGCCGCTGACGCCGGACGGCGCGCATGTCTGGCGGCCTTTCGCGCCATCCTCGGACATCAATGTCGATCTGGCGGCAAAGGGCTGGCAATGGAAAGGCCACGGCTATTTCGACGCCAATTTCGGCACCAGACCGCTGGAGGATGATTTCAAATTCTGGACATGGGGCCGCTATCCGACCAAGGCAGGCGCGACCTGCATCTATGACGCGACGCGCAGGGATGGGTCCATGCTGGAAACCGCCATCGCCTTTGACCATCAGGGCAAGGCCCGACAGGTCAGCGCGCCACCGCGCGTGCCGTTCAAATCGTCGGGCTGGCGGATCAGGCGCGAAACCCGCGCTGACCCCGGCGTCATGCCCCGGCAGGTGCTGGCGATGCTGGATGCGCCGTTCTATTCACGCTCTGCCGTGCAGACCGTGCTGGACGGGGAAACCGTCACCGGCGTTCACGAAGCGCTGGATCTGGACCGCTATGCCTCGCCCTTGGTCAAGCCGATGCTGGCGTTTCGCGTGCCCCGGCGGGCGCGATGGCCACAAGGCGATGAAGGCCAAAGTTGATTCAAACTATGCGTATTTCTGTGTCGCGCTTAACCGGCTGGCAAGACTTCGGCCTTATTCGCCTTGCATAGGAGGAATATAGATGAAGCAACTGACTTTCTGGCTGGCCATGACGCTGGCCACCGCGACCGCTGGGGCGGCACAGGATCTGCAGCCCAAGATGGCACAATTCGTCACTGAACACGTTATGGATTGGGCAACCGACCCGATCATCGTGGATGCGATCATTGCGCAAAACGCGATTACGGGCCGCTATGATCAGGCCAAGATCGACGAACTTGATGCGCTGTGGATGGCGCAGGCCGGGATGCCGGGTGTTCCGCTGATTGACGACGTATTGCAGAACCCCACCTCAGATTTCCTGCGGCAACGCGTGGCGGCATCGGCTGGCACCATTTCCGAAGTTTTCGTCATGGATGCCCGCGGCCTGAATGTCGCCGCCGCAGAAGCGACATCGGATTACTGGCAGGGGGACGAGGCTAAGTTTTCCGAAACTTTCCCCAAAGGCCCCAATGCCATGCATTTCGGCGAGGTTGAATTGGATGGATCATCCGGTGAAGTGCAGGCACAGGTGTCGATATCCATCGTGGACAGCACCGGCGCGGTCGTGGGGGCCATGACCATAGGGATCAACCTGTCCACGCTGATCTGATCGGGTTGCGCGGGCTGTCAGCGGTCGGTTTCATCGCCCAGCGTGATGATCGCACCGCCTGCGGCCTGCGCATCTTCGGCATCATGGGTGACCATCAACACCGGCAAGGCGCGGCTGCGCGCCCTGTCGAACACCATCTCGCGCACCTGCGCGCGCAAGGCCGCATCCAGCCGCGAAAACGGTTCATCCAGCAGCAGCGCGCAGGGTTCGGACAACAGCATCCGCATCAAGGCGACGCGCGCCTTTTGCCCCCCCGACAGGGTGGCAGGATCGCGCCGGGCAAAACCGTCAAGCCCGACCTCGGCCAGGGCCGCGTCGATCCGGGCCTGCCTGTCGCTGCGCGCCCCCCCCGGCCGCAAGCCAAAGGCCAGGTTTTCCCCGACCGACAGATGCGGAAACAGCAGATCATCCTGAAACAGGATGCCAACACGCCGTTGATGCGCCGCCGCATGGGTGATGTCATGCCCGTCCAGCCAGACCGCGCCACTGGCGGTGAAATCACTGCTCAAATTGCCGGTGATAAAGGCCAGCAATGTGGATTTGCCGACACCGGACGGCCCCATGATCGTCAAAACCGCGCCCGGTGCCACATCATGATGCAGCCTGATCAGCGGCGATTGATCCTTGAACACCGTCACATCGCGCAGCGACAACCCCTTATCCATGCCGCAATCCTTTCCTGTTGCGCCAGACCAGCGCCGGGATCAGGAGCGCCAGCGCGAATGGCACCAGCGCCGCCCCCGTCTGCATCAACCCGTAAACCCCGATCGCGCGCCTGTCGCCGCCGGATGCCAGCGCCACCGCCTCGGTTGTCAGGGTGGCGACGCGCCCGCCGCCGATCAGCAGGGTGGCCAGATATTGCCCGACGGACACCGCCAACCCAACGGCAAAGGCCGTCAGCACCGGACGCAACAGCATCGGCAGGCGCAGCCGCCACAAGATACGGTCCGGGCTGGCGCGCAAGGCAGCCGCAATGGTGCCGATCCGCCTATCCCAGGCGCGGAACGGATCGGCCAGCGACAAAAAGACATAGGGCAGCACGAACACCAGATGTGCCAGCATGACCGGCCCACGGCCCATATCCGCCCCAAGGGTCAGCATCAATGTCTGCAACCCCGGCAGAAAGGCCGTTTGCGGGATCAGCAAGGGCAGATACAGCACCCAGACCGCACGCTGGCTGACGCGGATGCCATGGCGGTATTCGGCCTCTAGGCAGCCGATGGTCAGCACCAGCGCGACCAGGGCCACGACCACCGCGATCAGCGCGGTTTCGCCCAGCGCCTCTAATGTGCCGGGGCCGAAACGCGACCAATTCGCCAAGGTGATCCGGTCCGGCAGCGCATCGGGAAAGCTCCAGAACCCTGCAACCGACCAGATCGCCATCACGACCAGCCCCAAGAACACCGCCGCCGCCGAAACACCCCCCGCCGTCAGCGCCAGGACGGCCAGCGCCCGGTCGCCCTTGCCCCGCGCGCCAGAGGCGATCCAGCGCCGCCCAAATGCGGCGACGACAGCCTCGCCCAGCCGCCAGACCAGCAAGGCCCCGATCACCAGCAATAATTGCAACACGGCCCCCGCAGCAGCCTCTAGGCGCATCGACAGATCAGGATGCGCCATCAGCTTGACGATCTGCACCGACAGCGATGGCGGCGTATTCGGCCCAAGGATCACCGCCACATCCACGACCGACATCGCATAGGCCAGCACCACATAGACCGGCGGCCTGATCTGCGCATAAACGCGCGGAAAGACTGTCTTGAGCCATCCCGTCACCCGCCCATAGCCCAGCGCCTGCGCCACATGCAGACTGCGCTGCGCATCACTCTGGCCCAGTGCCGCCAGCGTGATCAGCAACAGAAAGGGCACCTCTTTCACGATCAGCCCGGCGGTCATCGCCAGCCCCCAGCTGTCCTGCACGATCAGCAGGTCAGGTGGGCGGTCCCAGCCTGTCAACTCCGGCGAGGCCAGCCGCGCCAGCCAGCCCGAGGGCGCGATCAAAAATGCCAGCCCAAAGGCCGCCGCCGCATGCGGCACCGCCAGCAAAGGCGACAACAGCCGCTCCAAGACCCCAAACGCCCGCGTCCCGGACCAGCCCGCCGTCACCAACATGACGATGGATAGCGAAATCACCGTCGCCAAGACGCCCGTTCCCACCGATAACATTACCGCGCGCGGCAATCCGGCCCAGCCAAACAGGTTGCGGAACGGGTCCAGCGACGGCCCCGTCAGACCCGCCGCAGGCAGATGCCCGAAAGCGGGCAGCATGGTCCCCCAGAGCCCCGCCACCACCGGCCCCAGCAATGCAAGCATGGTCAGGGCCGGCAAGAGCGGCAACAGGCGGCGGCGGGACATGGGCGGCGCTTACTGCGCGACGCCGTAGCGCGCCACCCAATCGTCACTGATCCGGGTCATCCATGTCGGGTGCGGCTCGTCCTGCACAATCCCCAGCTCGGCCGGTGTCAGCGTGGCAATACCCAGGTCCAGCGTCTCGAATAGCGCGCGGTCGGCATCCGACAGCTTGTCCATCGCCAGCACGGTGCCATAGCCCAGGATCGCGGGGTCCTGCGCGCGGGCCTGCGCCTCGGGCGACATCAGGAAATTGGCAACGACCATGGCACCGGCCTTGGCCCCCGAATTATAGGGGATCGCCACGAAAGACGCATTGCCGATCGTGCCCTTGTCCAGCACGAAGGTCCGCACCGTATCGGGCAATTCATTATTGGCAATCGCGGTCGAGGCCGCGCCCGGGCTCAGCGAGACGGACAAATCCAATTCCCCATCCGCCAGCAAGGGGAACATCGCCGTGCCGGTCGCGGGATAGGCGCGCCCTTCGCGCCACAGATGCGGTGTCAGCGCATCCAGATAGGCCCACAGGGGCGCTGTCACCGCGTCATAGTTTTCATCCGTCGCCGGTGCGGCCAGCACCGCAGGATCAGGCAGAATATCGATCAGCACCTGTTTGAGGAAAGTCGTGCCCAGAAAATCCGGCGGCTGCGGATAGCTGAACCGCCCCGGATTGGCCTGCGCCCAGTCCAGCAGGGCCTCCATCGAGCCAACACTCTCTTGCATGCGCGCGGTATCATGCACGAAAACCACCTGCGCCATGGCCCAAGGGCTTTCATATCCTTCGACCGGCACGGTGAAATCGGTTTGCAGGGCTGGTTTGTTTTCATGATCGACCAAGGCCCAATTGGGCAATTGTTCGGCATAGGGACCAAATAGCAGATCGGCCTCTTTCATCGCGGCGAAATTCGCGCCGTTGATCCAGATCAGATCGATGGCGCCGCCCGCGTCCTGACCGGCCTGCTTTTCGGATAGCACGCGGGTCACGGCATCGGCGGTGTCGGTCAGTTTCACATGGGTCAGCGTTACGCCATAATCCTGCGCCACGCGCGATCCGACCCAGGCGATGAAATCATTGGTCGTCGTCGATCCGCCCCAGGCGTTCCAATAGACGGTCTGACCGGCGGCCTCGGTCGTCACCGCGCCCCAATCGGCGGGGTCGATATCGGCCATGGCAGGCAAGGGTGCCAGCAAGGCGGCAAGAACGGCAAGCTGTTTCATCGGCAATTTCCTTTAAGTAAGATAGATACGATAGGCAGCCCGGACCCGCAGCCCAGCCGTCACGAAACATAGCGTGCCAAAGACCCATGCCAGCGGCGCAAAGTAAGATGCGAACAGGCACAGCAGCACGAAGAACAGGATCGTCTCGGTCCCTTCGAGGATGCCATTGGAATAATAGAGCGATTTCTGACCCTGCGCATCTGTCTGATGGCCATGCTTTTCGGCCAGAATGGCAAAGCCCAGAAAAGTCGTGCCATTGACATAAAAGGATGCCAGCAAGAACGCACCTGCCGCCCCGTTCGTCTCTGGATCGGCTAGCACAAAGGCCAGCGGGATCATCGCGTAAAACATGAAATCGGCCGTGATATCCAGATAGCCGCCGAAATCGGTCTTGCGCGTCGCCCGCGCCACCGCCCCGTCCAGCCCATCTGCAAAGCGGCTGCCAAGCAAGGGCAGCAGCGCCAGCAAAGGTGCGCCCAACACGATCAGCAGTGCTGCGACCATCCCCAGGCCCAGCCCGATCAGCGTGACACGATCCGCTGAAACCCCGCGCGCCGCGATGCGGCGGCCGATCCGGTTCAGCGGCGGGTCAATCAATGGGCGAATATGGCGGTCAAGCATGATGTAATCCTGAATATCGCCGTGTTGTCCTCTATCGCGCGCAGCCGCGCAATCGGACTAACAAGAAAGTGAGCATCCGCCATCACCCCGCCGCGATCCGTGGCCGGCCCTGGGCGGTGACCTTGACCTTGGCCTCGATGAACATGGGCTGGCCTTCGACCTCGACCTCGGTGATGTCCTGGGCCACATGCAGGCTGATATCCGCGACCCCCGCGCCATGCGCTGCGGCCGTAGCCTGCGCCGTCAGCGCCGCGCGGATCGCCGATAAGGCAGCGTCGCGGCTGGGATAGCTTTGCACATCGCCCGCAAGATGCACCTTGAACGCGCCAGCGCCGGGGCTGGTGACAGTGCCGGATGCCTGCATCTGCACCTGCCCCACGACAGCGCCGATCGCATTGGCGACATCGGCATGGTCCGGCACCAGCATTGGCGTGCCCAGCCGCGCGCCGACCGCCCCGTAATAGGCGCGCGCCGATGCGCCCAAGCCGATCACCGGCAAGGCCAGCGCCATATCGATCCGCAGCGTGCCACGGTGCCGGTCCAGCCCGGCCATGGTCAGCGGATGCTGCGCCATGGCGGCAGGGTCGGGCCAGTCGCGCCCATCCTCGGCAAAGGCGGCTTGGAGCAGGCAATCGACGGTCTGCGCGGTCAATTGGTCGATGATCATCCGCGCCATGGCCTGTGCATCCGGCGCAATCTGCTGGCCGCCGCCGCTGCGCCTGCGTGCAAACAGCGCCAGCGCCTTGGTCGCGGCCGCGCTGTCCCAGACATCCTGCAAGCCCAGCACATGCGACGCATCCGATGGCGTGACCCCCGCCAGCAGCACCAGCCCGCGCCCGATCAACCGGCCCAATGCGGGGTTTTCCATCCGCGTCTGCACCGCTTGTCCCAGCCGCAACGGGCCATCCAACAGCCGCTGCGCCACGGCCTGTTCGCGCGGATCAAGCCCCTGTGGCAGCACCCGCCACAGCGGCAACACGAATTGCCCGCCATCAGACGCAGGCACGCCGCTGGCCAGCGCGCGGTCCAGCGCCTGATGCACCAGATCGGGATAATGCTGCGCAGCCAGCGCGATGGGCATCAACCGCCGTGGCCCCAACCGCAGACCGGCGGTCAGCCCTTCGGTCACATGCACCTCGCTGTCGCCGCCCAGCCCGGTCGTGCGCATCGCCACCGCCTCGACCATGGTGCGAAACGGTCCGACCCGCGCACCGGCGGGGTCGATCATCGGGCGACCATCGCGCAACAAGCAGACGTCCGTGGTGGTGCCGCCGATATCGCTGACCAGGGCGGCGGCCTCTCCGGTCAGCCAACTGGCCCCCGCGATGGATGCGGCAGGTCCGCTCAGGATCGTTTCAATCGGTTTTTCGCGCGCAACAGCAGCCGAGACCAGCGCCCCATCGCCGCGCACCACCATCAGGCGCGCGCTGATCCCGCAAGCCGCCAGATGGGTCTCACAGGCGGTGATCAACCCGTCGATCATGCCGATCAGCCGCGCATTCAGCACCGCCGTCAGCGCCCGTTTCGGCCCGCCAAGCGCCGAGGATAATTCATGCGAACAGGTCACGGGCAGGCCGGTCTGCGCGCGGATCATATCGCGCGCCGCGATCTCATGCGCGGGATTGCGGGTGGCGAAACTGGCGGCGACGGCAAAGCCGGTAATGCCCCCGTCCAAATCGGCCAGCGCCGCGCGCAGCCCTGCCAGATCAAGCGGTGCAGCCTCACCCCCCGCATGGCTATGCCCGCCGGCCAGCGCGATCACCGGATCACCGCGCAGCGCGTCTTGCAGCCCCGCGCGGGTCAGTTCAGCCGCGTCAAACCCGATGAAGACAAGGGCGATCCGCCCGCCCTGCCCCTCGACCAGCGCATTGGTCGCCAGCGTGGTGGACAAGGACACCATGGCAATATCACGTGCGGCCACCCCGGCCTTGACCAGCGCCGCATCAATCGCAGCCCCGACGCCCAAGGCCAGATCAGGCCGCGAGGTCAGCGCCTTGGCCGAGGCAACAACCTTTTGTGCCACGTCATCCAGCACCACAGCATCGGTATAAGTGCCGCCCGTATCAACACCAAGTAGATAGGCCATCTGGTACCCCTGCGAACCCTGCATCCGGTAAACGAAGGAATGGGCGAAATTGCAACGCGGATTATCGGTTTCGCGGCGCAATCTTTACGACCGCGCGGTTTTCACCCAATCTGCGCACAACCTGAAGGATGAATGAGTATCATGTTGAAAAAGACGTTGGGCCGGGTCCATGACAGGCTGGTGTTCAACCGGCGCGTGCGGGTTCTGGTGGATCAGATCGGCGCATTGGTCCCTGCCGCAGCACAGATGCTGGATGTCGGCACCGGCGATGGACAGATCGCCAGGATGATCGGTGAAAAGCAGGCAGGCGCGCAGGTGCAAGGCATCGACGTCATGCTGCGCGCCAAGACGCATATCCCCGTGACCTTGTTTGATGGCACCACGATTCCCTTTGCCGACAACAGCGTCGATGTCGTCACCTTCGTCGATGTGCTGCACCATACCGCCGACCCGCAGCGCCTGATCTCAGAGGCCGCGCGCATCGCCCGCCACGCGGTTATCATCAAGGATCACCTTAGCGAAAATTGGCTGGATCACGCGACCTTGCGCCTGATGGATTGGGTCGGCAATGCGCCCCATGGCGTGGTGCTGCCCTATAATTACGCGCCGCGCCAAGATTGGGACCGCTGGTTTGCCACGGCGGGGCTTGCCACCGATGTCTTTGACAGCGCGATCCCGCTATATCCGACCCCCGCATCCTGGGTCTTTGGCCGCCAGCTGCATTTCATCGCCCGTCTGGTGCCTGCGTCCTGAACAGGATGTAGCGGCAGATCAGAAAGCTTGCCACCGCCGCCACGCCCGCCGTTGCCACAAACAGCAGCATATCCCACCAGAACACCCGCGTGACAAAACGCGTCGTGATGGCGGATATGACCGCCAGACTGCCGATCTGCGTCGCGGCATAAATCCACAGCGCGCCCTTGGCCTGCCGGTCGGCCCGAAACGCGATATGCCGCTGCGCCCAGAAGGCGGCGGGAATGCAGATCAGATAGACACCGACAGAGATCGCCAGCGGCGGGGCTGCCGCGACGCGGATCAAGCCGGCGGTGATCACCGCATAGCCAAGGCTGAAACTGCCCCCGACCAGCACAAAGCGCACAAAGGCCATCATTGTGGCAAGATCTCGAAGACCAGCAGCGCCTGCGCAGCGACAGGCACCGGCATCGGCACCGGGCGCAGCCAATCCACCTGCGCACCGGCGGCCAGAGACCTGGCAAAGGCATTGTCATAGACAGCACCCCGGCAGACCAAGATCAAAGAGGCGCCCGATTGCCGCAGGAAGGCCGCGATATCATCCTGCGGCAAGTGATAGGGCCCGACCGCGTTCATCAACAGCACCGGATCAACATGATATCCCGCCGAGACCACATCGTGATGGGTGGCCCATAGCAGCGCGGGGCCAAGGTTCATCGGCGCAAGAAAGACGGCGGGTGGCAGAGCGTTCAACCCCGCCAAAGCCTCTGGGTCCCGACAGGCCGCGCGCGCTGCGGCAGCGGGCGCGTCATCATCCGGCAGCAGCGCCTTGACCTGTTGGCCGATCAGCATGGGCGCAATCAGCGTGGTGGCCAGCACCAGCCAGATCACGGCCGCCTTGGGCGCGCGGGTGCGCAGATAGGCCTCTAGCGCGCGGGCGATCACCACGCCGCCCAGCATCGGGACGACAGCGCCCGCCATGACGATACTGCGCATCTGATAGGCCGTCATGGCCAGCCCCAGCAGGCAGAACACCCACAGCATTGTCAGCGCCATCCTTGGCCCCGCCCCGCGCCAGAGCATGATCCCGCCCGCAGCCACCGCCACGATCACCGGCAAGGTGAAAACGACAAAGCCCGCCGGGCTGTCGCGGATGAAACGGTGCAGCGGCAAAGCCTCGCTGATGCGGGTTGCGATGAAGACCTGCAATTCTGCCGGCAGATCGCCATAAGGCCCGTCCAGACAGGGGCCCAGATGCGGCCAGATCAGCACGCAGCCCGCCACCGTTACCAAAACCGCAGCGGCCAGACCCGCCAGAGCCCCAAAGCGCGTGACGGCCGCCGCCAGCAGGCTGGCGGTCACGGCGACAGCGATCAGCGCCAGGGCTGGCAGGCTCAACCGGTCACAATGCCCGATGGCGCGCAGCGCGGGGGCGGTCTGGCCCAGCCAGAACAAGACCGCCGCAACAGCCAGCGCCAGACAGAAGGCCAGCAGAAAGCCACGGCTGGCAGCGCTGATATCCAGCAGATGACGGCCCAGCGCCATCGCGCCTGCGACAATGATAAAAGGCAGGGTCTCTAGCCCGACGGCCAGCGAAAAAGCCGCCGCAATCCCCCCGATCACCCCCGCGATCACCGGACCCACCGGCCAGATCAGCGCAAAGGCGACGATGGTCATCATCAACATCTGGACATTGTGATGGTCGATATTGCCAGCCCCGGCATGCAGATGCCCCGTCGTCGGCCAGATCACCGTGATCGCCAGCGCGAAACATGCAGGCCAGCTGCCAAAGACGCGGCGGGTGCCATAGCCAATCACCAGCAAGCTCAGGCCAAAGATCAGCGTCGGCCAAAGCGTGACGGCCAATTGCTCGGCCATGTCCATGCCGACCAGTCCGGACAGCGGCACGATCATCGCGGCGATCCCGGCGTCGATATAGCGTGACCAATGCATCACCACGCCTGCGGGCGGCAACAGCCGGTATTGCGTCAGGTCGAACCAGCCCTGCCCTGCAATCAGGTCGCGGACCATGACCAGCCGCAGGATGTCGTCATTATCCATGGTTGCAAAATTATCAGCCATGGCGCGGCCATCCAGCACGGCGCGCAGCATGGCAAATCCGACCGCAGCCACCAGCGCCACGGCAAAAGGATCAACCCGAAGATCGCGTAAAACCCGCATATGACGCATCAATCCATGTCTTTCCGCACCGCTGCCAGACCGCTAGCACAGGTGACCATTTGGCAACATAGCCCGTCAGTCCAGACACCTTTACCCGCTCTGGTTGTTGCGTAACAGCCACTGGTTGCACTACCGCTATGGTTGACCGGATGAACCGGCCGGACGAGACCACAGGACCGGGGCGCCTTGATGACCGAGCTGACCATTCTGATGCCCTGCCTGAACGAGGCCGAGACGCTGGAAACCTGCATCGTCAAGGCCAAGGGCTATCTTGACCGCGCGGGTATCGCGGGCGAGGTGCTGATCGCGGATAACGGATCAAATGACGGCAGTCAGGACATCGCCCGCCGCTGTGGCGCGCGCGTGATCGCTGTGCCCGTCAAAGGCTATGGTGCGGCGCTGATCGCGGGCATCGCCGCGGCCAAGGGTCGGTTCGTGATCATGGGCGACAGCGACGACAGCTATGATTTCGCCAATCTTGATCCTTTCGTCGCCGCCTTGCGCGATGGGGCCGATCTGGTGATGGGCAATAGGTTTCGCGGCGGGATCGCGCCCAAGGCCATGCCGCCGCTGCACCGCTATCTGGGCAATCCGGTACTCTCCACGATCGGGCGGGTCTTTTTCCGGACACCGGTCGGGGATTTCCATTGCGGGCTGCGCGGGTTCAACCGTGATGCGATCATCGGCCTGCATCTGAACACGCCCGGCATGGAATTCGCGTCTGAGATGGTGATCAAAGCCACCTTGTCGGGTCTGGACATCCGCGAGGTTCCGACCACGCTGCAACCTGATGGCCGGTCGCGCCCGCCGCATCTGCGCAGCTGGCGCGATGGCTGGCTGCATCTGAAACTGCTGATGACCTTCGCGCCCTATTGGCTGTTCTATTACCCCGGTCTGGTCCTGTTCGGGCTGGGCAGCGCCGGTTTTCTGGCGCTGCTGTTCGGGCCTGTGACCATCGGGGGCGTCAGTTTCGATGTGGCGACGCTGATCCTGTCTGCGGGGCTGGTGCTGACGGGGTTCCAGATGATCTGCTTTTATGCGTTGTCGCGGATTTTCGCCGTGCGTTTCGCGCTCTTGCCCAGCTCTGCCCGGTTCGAGCGGTGCAAATCCCGCCTGTCCGTGGACAATGCCTGTATCGCGGGCGGCAGCCTGCTATTGCTGGCCATCTTCGCCACGCTGTCAGGGGTGTTCAGCTGGGGCGCGACAGGTTTCGGCGATCTGGACGCCAGCCGCATCGTGCGGCCAGCAGCGCTTGCCGTGGTCGCGGCATCGCTGGGGGTGCAGATCATCACCACGGGATTTCTGGCCGCCATGCTGCAACAACAAATCAACCCAGAGCAGATGCCGCAGCCCTTGCAGGAGGACAGCGCTTGACCGATAGTTCCCGCATGAAAGACCAAGCCCCCCTGATGCAAGCCATCACCGACCGGCGCGATGTTCTGATCGCGCTGACCCAAGACCTGATCCGTATCCCCACGCTCAACCCGCCCGGCGCGTTTTACCGTGACATCTGCGATTATCTGGACCAGCGGCTGCGCAAATCGGGCTTTGCCACGCAATTGATCCGCGCGCATGGCACGCCCGGCGACAGCGACAAATACCCCCGCTGGAACATCGTCGCGCGGCGCGACGGCACAAGGGCGGGTGATTGCGTGCATTTCAACAGCCATATCGACGTGGTCGAGGTCGGGCAGGGCTGGACCCAAGACCCGTTCGGCGGCGCGCTAATCGACGGCAAGATCTATGGCCGCGGTGCCTGCGACATGAAAGGCGGGCTGGCCGCGTCGATCATCGCCGCCGAGGCCTTTCTTGCCACCCATGCCGATTTCGCCGGTGCGATCGAGATTTCCGGCACCGCAGACGAGGAATCGGGCGGTTACGGCGGTGTCGCCTATCTGGCCGAACAGGGGTTTTTCGATCCCGCCCGCGTCCAGCATGTGATCATTCCCGAACCTTTGCACAAAGACCGCGTCTGTCTGGGCCATCGCGGCGGCTGGTGGGCCGAGATCGAGACCCATGGCGAAATCGCCCATGGGTCAATGCCGTTTCTGGGCGATTGCGCAGTGCGCCATATGGGGGCGGTGCTGGCCGCGTTCGAAACGACGCTTTACCCCGCCATGGCCGCGCGGCGCACCGATATGCCCGTGGTGCCCGATGGCGCGCGGTCGTCCACGATGAACATCAATTCCATTCACGGCGGCCAGCCCGAATTCGCCGCAGGCGACACCAGCCTGCCCGCGCATTGCGTGCCCGACAGCTGCCGCATCATGATCGACCGCCGCTTTCTGGCCGAGGAAAGCATTGATCAGGTGCGCGGCGAGGTCACAGCCCTGCTGGAAGAGCTGAAAATGCAGCGCGACAAGTTCAGCTATGACCTGCGCGAGATCAACATGGTCCTGCCCAGCATGACCGACCGCGACGCCCCCGTGGTCCAGGTGATCGCAGATGAGATCGAAAAAGTGCTGGGCCGGCCCGCAGAATTCGTCGCCAGCCCCGGCACCTATGACCAGAAACATATCGACCGGATCGGGAAGCTGAAGAATTGCATCGCTTACGGGCCGGGCCTTTTGGAACTGGCCCATAAGCCGGATGAATATATCGGCGTCGATGACATGATCGACAGCGCGCAGGTCATGGCCGGCGGGTTGGCGATCATCACCGGCGTCACATAGGGGGGGCTGTCTGGGAAGATGTCGGGGTGAACCCCGACCTACGGACTTGAATTGCCGGTTCACTTGGGTGAACACTGGCGCCAACAAACAGGGGTCGAACATGCATCATTTCAAACGCCTTGCCGCTTCTACCGCCGTCGTGCTTTGCGCCTCTGGTGCGCTGGCGCAGGACAGTATCACCGTCGCGATCCAGCTGGAGCCGCCGAACCTTGACCCGACCAGCGGGGCGGCACAGGCGATTGACTCGGTGCTTTATGCAAATGTGTTCGAGGGGCTGACCCGTTTCGACGCCGATGGCGCGATCATCCGCGGTCTGGCGCAAAGCTGGGATATTTCCGATGATGGGCTGACCTATACGTTCAACCTTGCCGCTGGCGTCACCTTTCACGACGGCACCACGATGGATGCCGAGGATGTGAAATTCAGCCTTGACCGCGCCCGCGCCGAGGACAGCACCAATGCGCAAAAGGCGCTGTTCGCCGATATCGCCGAGGTCACCGTGATCGACCCGCTGGTCGTGCAGGTCACGCTGTCGCAACCCAACGGCATGTTCCTGTTCAACATGGCCTGGGGCGATGCCGTGATCGTGGCACCTGAAAGCATCGACAGCATCGCGACCAACCCAGTGGGCACGGGGCCTTTCAGCTTTGCCAATTGGGTGCAGGGTGACCGGCTGGAACTGACCCGCAACGACAGCTATTGGGGTGCCGCCCCCGCGCTGGAAACCGCGACCTTCCGCTTTATCTCGGACCCGACCGCCGCCTTTGCCGCCGTGATGGCCGAGGATGTGGATGTTTTCGTAGGCTTCCCCGCCCCTGAAAACCTGCCGCAATTTGCGGCTGATCCGCGCTTTCAAGTGCTGAACGGCAATACCGAGGGCGAAACCATTCTGGCGATGAACAACCAGCGCGAACCTTTCGACAACCCGCTGGTGCGCCGCGCTGTCACCCATGCCATCGACCGTCAGGCGATCATTGATGGCGCGATGTTCGGGCAGGGCACGCCCATCGGCACGCATTTCGCGCCGCATAACCCCGATTACGTCGATCTGTTGGGCAATTCGCAATTCGACCCCGCCTTGTCGCGGTCCTTGCTGGCTGAGGCCGGTTTGCCGGATGGGTTCACCACGACGCTGAAACTGCCGCCGCCGTCCTATGCCCGTCGCGGCGGTGAAATCATCGCCAGCCAGCTGCGCGAAGTCGGGATCGAGACCGAGATCACCAACCTCGAATGGGCGCAATGGATCGAGGAAGTCTTTACCAACAAGGATTTCGGCCTGAGCATCGTCAGCCATACCGAGCCGATGGATATCAACATCTATGCCAACCCCAATTATTATTTCCAGTACGACAACGCCGATTTCCGCGCCCTGCTGGACGAATTGAACGCCACGACCGACCCCGCAGGCCGGTCGGCCCTGCTGGCCCAGGCGCAGACGATCATTTCCGAGGATTACGTCAACGCCTATCTGTTCCAGCTGGGTGTCGCCACCGTTGCGCGGGCCGAGATTACAGGCCTTTGGGTCAACCAGCCGACCGCTGCGGTCGATCTGACGGGCGTCTCCTGGGGGAATTGAGCGGGGATGATCCGCTTTGCCCTCGGGCGGCTGGCGTCGCTGGTGATCAGCCTGATCACGGCCTCTGTCGTGATCTTCGCGGTCGTCGAAGTGATCCCCGGCGATCCGGCGGCCTTTATGCTGGGCGTGAATGCGCGGCCGGATACAATCGCCGCCCTGCGCGCCGAGATGGGGCTGGATGAACCGCTGGTCGCGCGCTATGCGGCCTGGGTCGGCGGCATGGTGCAGGGCGATTTTGGCACCTCGTGGACCTATAAAACACCCGTGGCGACGCTGATCGCGGACCGGATCTGGGTGTCGCTGCCGCTGGCGATCTATGCGCTGGCCTTGTCCACATTGGTGGCCTTTCCCGCAGGTATCTATGCCGCCAGCCGCAGGGGTGGCGCAGGCGATACGGCGATCATGGGAGCGACACAATTGGGCGTGGCGATCCCGAATTTCTGGTTCGCGATGATCCTTGTGCTGATCTTTGCCATCAACCTGCGCTGGTTTTCGGCAGGCGGCTTTCCGGGCTGGGCCGATCCACTGGCCGCGATCAAGGCGCTGACCCTGCCCGCCATCGCGCTGGCCCTGCCGCAAGCGGCGATCCTTGCGCGGGTGATGCGGTCATCACTTCTGGATATGCTGGGCGAGGATTTCATCCGCACCGCGCGTGCCAAGGGGCTGACCCGCCGGCAAGCGCTCTGGCGGCACGCTTTGCGCAATGCGCTGATCCCGGTGCTGACAATCATCGGCTTGCAGTTTTCGTTCCTGCTGGCGGGGGCGATCATCATCGAACAAGTGTTCTTTCTGCCCGGGTTGGGGCGGCTGATCTTTCAGGCGATCAGCGCGCGTGACCTGATCGTGGTGGAAAGCGTGGTGATGCTGCTGGTCTTCACCGTGATCATGGTCAATTTCATTGTCGATCTGACCTATGCCGCCGTCGACCCCCGCTTGCGGGCGCGCAGCTGATGTCGCGCAACCTGATCATCGGCGCGGGCCTGACCGCGTTTTTCACCGGGCTGGCGGCGCTGTCCTTTCTCTGGACCCCCTATAATATAGAGGCGTTGGACATCCCCAACCGCCTGCTGCCCCCCGGCGGCGCGCATCTGCTGGGCACCGACCATTTCGGCCGCGATATCCTGTCGATGATCATGATGGGGGCGCGGACCTCGATTGCCGTGGCGCTGGTGGCTGTAGGCATCGGGATGGGGCTTGGGGTGCCGCTGGGTCTCTGGGCTGCGGCGCGGCGGGGGTCGCTGCTGGATGATCTGATCATGCGCGGCAATGATCTGGTCTTTGCCTTTCCCTCGCTGGTGATCGCGATCCTGATCACGGCCGTTTTCGGCCCCTCTGCCATCAACGCGATCATCGCCATCGGGATTTTCAATATCCCCGTTTTCGCGCGGCTGACGCGGGGCGCGGCCCTGCCGTTGTGGGAACGTGATTTCATCCTTGCCGCCCGCGTCAGTGGCAAGGGTACGGCGCGGATATCAGCCGAACATATCCTGCCCAATATCGCCAATCTGATGATCGTGCAGGGGACGATCCAATTCAGTCTGGGGATTTTGGCCGAGGCTGCTTTGTCCTATATCGGCCTTGGCGCGCAGCCGCCGACGGCCAGTTGGGGGCGGATGCTGGCGGATGCGCAGACCTTGGTCAGTATCGCGCCGCATGTGGCGCTGATCCCCGGTTTCGCGATCCTGCTGACGGTGCTGGGGCTGAACCTTTTGGGCGACGGGCTGCGCGATTGGCTTGATCCGCGACTGCGCGTGGTGCGGACATGAGCTTGCTTTCGATCAGGGACCTGTCGGTGCAGATCAATGGCACCCGCGTCTTGCAGGGCATCGATCTGGATATGGCCCCCGGCCAGATCACCGCGATCACCGGCGAGAGCGGGTCTGGCAAATCCATGACCGCGCTGGCGATCATGGGGCTGTTGCCGCAAGGCGCACAGGCGCAGGGGCAAATCCTGCTGGATGGCACCGATATCGTGCAAACCCCCGAAGCCGCGCTGTGCCGGATGCGCGGCAATGCGATGGGCATGGTGTTTCAAGAACCGATGACCGCGCTGAACCCTGTGCAGACCATCGGCGCGCAGGTGGCGGAAACGATCTTGATCCACGAAAATACGACCAAGGCGCAGGCCCAAGCCCGCGCCGCCGCCATGCTGGAACGGGTCGGGCTCAAGGTCGCGCCAACGCGTTACCCGCATGAATTATCCGGCGGGCAACGCCAGCGTGTCGTCATCGCGATGGCGATCGCCATGCGGCCCAAGCTGCTGATCGCGGATGAACCGACTACGGCTCTCGATGTGACGACGCAGGCCCGCATTCTGGACCTGCTGCAAGGGCTGGTGGCGGAATTCGGCATGGGGCTGCTGCTGATCACCCATGATCTGGCCGTGGTGGCCGATGTCGCCGACCGGATCGCCGTGATGCAACACGGGCGCATCGTCGAACAAGGCGCAACCCACGACCTTCTGGGCACCATGCGCCATCCCTATACGCGAGCGCTGTTTGCCGCCTCGACCCATGCGGTGGACCTGCCCGCGGTGCAGAGCGACGCGCCCTTGCTGGCGGTGCGCAATGTGATGCGCGATTACCCGACCAAGCGGCTGTCGCTCTTTGGCCCGCCTGCGCGCTTTCGGGCGCTGGACGATGTATCGCTGACCATCAACCGGGGCGAACGGCTGGGGCTGGTCGGCGAAAGCGGCTGTGGAAAATCGACCCTGACAAAGGCGATCTTGGGGTTGGAACCGGTGCAAGCCGGGCAGATCACGCTGGATGGCGCGCCGGTATCGCAAGGCGACCATGCCCTGCGCCGCAAGATGCAGGTGGTGTTTCAAGACCCCTACGGCAGCTTCAATCCCCGTCACCGCGTCGACCGGTTGATCACCGAACCCTTCCATCTGCTGGACAACCCGCCCAAAGGCGAGGACCGCGCCAATACCATCGCCAAGGCGCTGGCCGATGTCGGCCTGCCCCCCGATGCGGCGGGAAAATATATCCATGAATTTTCCGGCGGCCAGCGCCAGCGCCTTGCCATCGCGCGCGCGCTGATCGTGGAACCCGATCTGATCATCTTTGACGAGGCGGTCTCGGCGCTCGATGTCTCGGTGCGCGCCCAGGTGCTGGACCTGATCGCCGATCTGTGCCGCAAGCGGCCCTTGGCCTATCTGTTCATCAGCCATGACCTGAGCGTCGTGCGCAGCATCACCGACCGCGTGCTGGTGATGCAGGCCGGAAAAATCGTTGAATCCGGTGTAACAGAGACTGTTTTTGCCGCGCCGCAACATCCCTATACCCAATCGCTGATCGCCGCCGCCCCCCAATTGCCGGAGCTTGCCCATGCCGCTGACGCCCTTTGACATCCCCCCCGCCAGCCAGTTGATCGGCGGGGCCTGGATTCGTGGCGAGACCACGATCCAGGTCACGGACCCATCGACAGGCCAGCAGCTGACGCAGATCGCGCGCGGCACAGCGGCAGATATCGACGCCGCCGTGCAGGCCGCCCATGCCGCCCGCGCCGGTGACTGGGGCCGGATGACCGCGCTTGAGCGGGGCCGCATCCTGACGCGCATCGGCCAGGCGGTGCTGGACCATACCGAGACGCTGGCCCAGATCGAGGCGCGCGATGTCGGCAAACCCCTGACCCAAGCGCGCGCCGATGCGGTGGCTTTGGCGCGCTATATTGAATTTTACGGCGGCGCCGCCGACAAGATCATGGGCGAGACCATCCCCTATCTGGACGGCTATACCGTCTATACTCTGCGCGAACCGCATGGGGTGACCGGCCATATCATCCCGTGGAATTATCCGATGCAGATCATCGGGCGATCCGTGGGGGCGGCGCTGGCGATGGGCAATGCCTGCGTGCTGAAACCCGCCGAAGATGCCTGCCTGACAGCCCTTGCCTTTGCCGCCATCGCCCAAGCGGCGGGCCTGCCAGCGGGGGCGCTGAATGTCGTGACCGGATTAGGGGCCGAGGCGGGGGCCGCCCTTGCCAGCCATCCGGACGTGCAGCATCTGTCCTTTACCGGATCGGTCCGCACGGGTGCCGCGATCCAGACGGCAGCGGCGCAAAATGTCATCCCCGTCACGCTGGAACTGGGCGGCAAATCGCCCCAGATCGTATTCGACGATGCCGATCTGGACCGCGCGCTGCCATTTCTGGTGAATGCAGGCATCCAGAACGCGGGCCAGACCTGTTCGGCGTCCAGCCGCATTCTGGTGCAGCGCGGCGTCTATGATCAGGTCCGCGACCGGATGGCCGCAGCTTACCGTGCCTTGCAGGTCGGGCCGGCGCTGGATGATCTGCACCTTGGGCCGCTGATCTCTGCCCGGCAAAAGGACATCGTGGCGGGGTTCATCGCCAAAGGGGCCGATCTGGCCATCGCCGCACAGGGCCAGATCGTGACCGATGCGGCGGGCCATTACATAGCGCCCGTGCTTTTCGCCGATGTGCCCGCCGATCATATATTGGCGCAAGAGGAAATCTTTGGCCCCGTGCAGGTGCTGATCCCCTTCGCGGACGAGGCCGAGGCGTTATCAATCGCCAATGGCACCGCCTTTGGGCTGGTCGCATCGGTCTGGACCCGCGACGGGGGCCGCCAGATGCGGCTGGCCAAGGCGCTGGACGCAGGGCAGGTCTTCATCAACAATTACGGCGCAGGCGGCGGGGTGGAATTACCCTTTGGCGGTGTCGGCAAATCGGGGCATGGCCGCGAAAAGGGGTTCGAGGCGCTTTATGGCTTTTCGACCCTGAAAACCGTCGCTGCATGGCATGGGTAAAGATATGAGACTGACAGGCAAGACAGCTTTGGTGACAGGGGCCGGATCGGGCTTTGGCGCGGGTATCGCGCGCAAATTCGCAGCCGAAGGGGCGCAGGTCTGGTGTGCCGATATTAACGGCGCGGCGGCAGAACAGATCGCGGCAGAACTGGGTGGCAGGGCGATCACTTGTGACGTGGGCCGCGCGGATTCAGTCTCTGACATGGCGGACATCGTGTTAGCCGCCGGGCCGCTGGATATTCTGGTGAACAATGCAGGCATCACGCATCTGCCCAGCGCGATGGAGGATGTGACAGAGGATGATTTCGACCGCCTGTTCCGGGTGAATATGAAATCGGTCTATCTGACAGCGCGTGCTTTCGTGCCGCAGTTCAAGCAATCAGGCAAAGGCGCGATCCTGAACGTGGCCTCGACTGCGGGCGTGTCGCCGCGCCCAAGGCTGAACTGGTATAATGCGTCGAAAGGCTGGATGATCACCGCGACCAAGACGATGGCGGTCGAACTGGCACCCCATGGCATCCGCGTCAATGCCATCAATCCGGTGGCGGGGGAAACGCCCTTGCTGGCATCTTTCATGGGCGAGGATACGCCCGAGATCCGCGCCAAGTTTCTGGCGACGATCCCCTTGGGCCGCTTTTCCACGCCCGAGGATATGGGCAATGCCGCCTGTTTCCTCTGCTCGGACGAGGCCAGCATGATCACAGGCATCGCAATGGAGGTGGACGGTGGACGCTGCATATAAAACGGGCCCCCGCAATCTGATCACCGATGTGACAGGGCTGCGGGTGGGCAATGCGCAGGACGACCGGATCAAGACCGGCAGCAGCGTGCTGGTCGCGGATGCGCCTTTCACCGCCAGCGTGCATGTCATGGGCGGCGCACCAGGGACCAAGGAAACCGACCTTCTGGCCCCTGACAAGACCGTGCAACAGGTTGATGCGCTGGTGCTCTCGGGCGGCTCGGCTTACGGCCTCGATGCCTGTTCGGGCGTCATGGACGGGCTGCGCGCGATGGGGCGCGGCTTTGCCCTTGGGCCGTTGCGGATACCGATCGTGCCGGGGGCGATCATCTTTGATCTGATCAATGGCGGGGCCAAGGATTGGGATGAAAACCCCTACCGCGCGCTGGGCCGTGCCGCGCTGGACGCGGCGGGCAAGGATTTCGCGCTGGGCACTGCGGGTGCCGGCACCGGGGCGCTGGCGGCGATGCAAAAGGGCGGGCTGGGCTCGGCGTCGCTGATCCTGCCGGATGGCACGACACTGGGCGCGCTGGTCGCGGTCAATGCTTTGGGCAGCGTGACCACGCCCGGCGGGCAGCATTTCTGGGCGGCACCTTTCGAGATCGGGGCCGAATTCGGCGGCCTTGGCCCCGATCCGCGCGGCGGGCTGGTCCGCCCGGAACCCAGCCTGAAAGAACAGGCGATGCAGATGCAGGCCATGGCGGGCACGAATACCACAATCGCGATCGTCGCCACCGACGCCCCGCTGACCAAGGTGCAATGCCACCGGCTGGCGGTGACCGCGCATGACGGGATGGCGCGGGCTATCGTGCCCTCGCATACGCCGCTGGATGGTGATCTGGTCTTTGGGGTGGCCACTGGCAGTGACGGGTCGGTCGATGCAACCGCCTTTCGCGATATCGCGGCGGCAGGTGCGATCTGCCTCAGCCGCGCCATCGCGCGCGCCGTCTATGCGGCGACCCCGGCGGCGGGCGATATCCTGCCCTGCTACCGCCAAGGCTGATCACGCCATCCTTGCCACGCCCAGCGCTGCGCGGATCAATAGGTCCGGTCTTTGGTGACCGCATCGATCCGGGTCAATTGCCAGATCGCGGAAAGGCCGACCAGAATATAGACGATCCGCGCCAGCAGCGCCGCCTGACCACCCAAAAGCGCGGCCACAAGATCGACTTGAAATGCCCCGACCAAAAGCCAGTTCAGGCCTCCGATGATGACAAGCACGAAGGTAAGGATATTCAAGGTCCGCATGGTGTTTCTTTCTTGGTTGCTGAAACCTGCAAAACAGCGCCAGCCCGCCTTTGTTCCTGCCAAAAATGCCGGTCACATGCGTCAGATTGTGCCTGTGATGCGGACCGGCGTCGGCCCGGGCTGCCTTGGCCAAAGCAGGGCATCCGTGGTTTCTGGCAAGTGCCGTCCACAGGTTGACAGATGCAGCACGATCCCGCCGCGCGCGGCGCGCAATGCGCCTGTGGGGGCCTCGCGCGGTTGCCATGGGCCAGCGAAAGTGTCGGGCGCCTCGCGGCGCAGCTGTAACAGGCTGCGGGTCAGGTCAAACTTTTTGCGGTCAAAGGGCGTGCCCACCGGCAGCCCTTGGGCCAGCTGGGCCAGGCTGTGCCAGTCAACAGGCGCGCGATTGTCGGGGTCTGTCAGGCGGAAACTGCCGATTTCCGTGCCTTGATAGATATCAGGCACCCCCGGCATGAAGAGTTTCAGCGCGCATTGCGCCAGCGCAAGATTGTCCGCCCGCAAGGCCAGACCGGCCAGCGCGCTATCATCGCAAAAAGCCTTGGCAGCAATGCGGGCAGCATCCAGCACGGGACCTTCGAAATCGGCGACGGGGGCTGACCAGAACGTGTCCTGCTTGGCCTCGCGCATGGCCTTTTGCAGATGCGCGACCAGCCGCTCGGCCAGATCACCCGCGGGGGCTGCGGCAAAGGCAGATTGCGCGATATACCAACGCCAGGGCGCGGGCACATCGGGCACCAGCGCCAAGAGCGCATCGGCCATGGCAGGATCATGCGACAGCGCGGCAATCCGCATCCGTGCATCCTCGGAACGTTTCGTATCATGGCTAGAGGTCAGGGTCAGACCATGGGGCATATCCGCCTGCCGCTGCTGCATCTTTGTGTGAAACGCAGCGCTGGTCAGGGCGGGGGCGTCAGGTTCTGCCCCGACCTCATTGGCGGATAAAAGCGGGGTCCAGCGATAAAAGGCCGTGTCTTCCTGCGCCTTGGCGATGGCGGCACCGGTCAATTGCTGCATCCGCAGACGCAATGCGACAGTAAGCGGTCGCTGGCCCTCACCTTCCAACAGATTGTCTGACCTGCGATTCCATGTGCGATGGAGATCAGTGCAGGAGTTTCGCGATGGCGACTACGTTGGAGTTTCTCCGGGATTACGGGGTGGACATAAGGACCAACGGACAGCGACGCTGGCCGGAAGAGATAAAGGCGCGGATCGTTGCTGAGAGCTTGCAGCCAGGTGTGAGCGTGAATGAAGTTGCGGCGCGGTATGGGCTGCGGGCGAACCATTTATCGGAATGGCGTAGTCGGGCACGTGACGGCCGGTTGGTTTTGCCTGCGGTTGAAGATGACAGCTTCTGTTTTGCACCGATCGTCGTGTCGGATGGTGGCGGCGGTGCGGATGTGCCGGCTGTCGCCGGGCAGCTCACAAAGCCTGACGGGTTGTCCTGTAAACCCATCGAGATTGCGATAGGTCGTGTGACAATCCGGGTCGATGGCACCACCAGTTCTGACCGGATTGCCGAGATCGTGCGGGCAATCGGGGCGCGGCCATGATGTTCCCGTCAAACCGCGTGCGGGTTCTGGTCTCGACGCAACCTGTGGACTTCAGGAAAGGTCATGATGGTCTGGCGGCAATCGTGTCGTCGGTGCTGCGTAAGGATCCGTTCACCGGCACGGTGTTTGTGTTCCGGTCGCGCCGGGCGGATCGGCTGAAGCTTTTGTATTGGGATGGCACCGGATTGGTGATGGCCTACAAGCGGTTGGAAGACATGACCTTCACCTGGCCTGCGATCAAAGACGGGGTGATGGCGCTGAACCACGCCCAGTTTGAGGCCCTGTTTGCCGGTCTGGACTGGCGTAAGGTCAAGGCGCTGGAGATGCGCCCACCTGCTGCGGCAGAATGAATCAACCATATGTTTTTGCGTGATTTTACTGGGGTTTAATCGTAGTCTCGGGCTATGATTGATACGCCTGTCATTGACCTTTCCACCATCCCTGCCGCGCAGCGCGCGGTGGTTGCGACCTTGATGGAAACGATCGCCGCACTTCAGGATATTACCCAACGCCAACAGCATCTGATTGCCGAGTTGAACCATGCCCTGCATGGGAAGCGGTCGGAAAAGCTGACCGAGGATGAACGGCAGCTGGCGTTTGAGGATCTGTCCATCGCGTTGGCCGAGGTCGAGGTGCAGAAGGAACATCTTGCCGCCAAGGCAGATAGCAAGACGGCAACCAGGCCCGGGCCAAAGCGGACCATCGGCAATCTACCGGCCACATTGCCGCGCATCGAAGAGATTATCGAACCCGCCAGCCTGATCTGCCCTTGTGGCTGTGGCGTCATGCACAAGATCGGTGAAGACCGCAGCGAGCGGCTGGATATCGTGCCAGCGCAGTTGCGTGTGATTGTCACCGTGCGCCCGAAATATGCCTGCCGGACCTGCACAAACGGCGTGACCCAGGCACCGGCGCCCTGCCACCTAATCATGGGCGGGTTGCCGACAGAAGCGACGCTCGCCCATGTGCTGGTCAGCAAATATGCCGACCATCTGCCGTTGTATCGCCAGAGCCAGATCCTGGCGCGGGCAGGCCTCGATCTGCACCGCGCTGTGCTGGCCGATTGGGTGGGTAAGGCGGCATTCCACCTCAAGCCCGTCGTCGACCGGCTGGGTGAACACCTGAAACGATCAGACAAGCTGTTCATGGACGAAACCACCGCCCCGGTGCTGGATCCGGGTCGCGGAAGGACCAAAACCGGCTATCTCTGGGCTCTTGCCCGCGATGACCGGCCATGGGGCGGTGAGGACCCGCCCGGTGTGGTCTACTTCTATGCACCCGGTCGGGCGGGCGAGAATGCCGAAACATTCCTGATAGGTTTTGACGGCATCCTGCAGATCGACGGATACCAGGGCTACAACCGGCTGACCAAGCCGACCCGCAAGGGCGGCGATCCCATTCAGGTGGCCCATTGCTGGGCGCACGCGCGCCGCAAGCTGAAGGAAGTCTTCGACCGCGATGGATCACAGATCGCCGCCGAGGGCCTGCGCCGCATCGCCGAGATCTATGCTGTCGAAGCCGATATCCGTGGCATCTCTCCCAGCCAGCGATTGTCGGCCCGCCAGACCCGCAGTGCTCCACTGGTCGCGGCCTTCGGCGATTGGCTGCAGGCCCAACGCCGCAAGATCTCCGCTAAATCCCGGTTGGGTGAAAAGCTGACTTACATCCATAATCACTGGGATGGGCTGCAGACCTTCTTGGCCGATGGCCGCGTCGAGATTGACAACAACCGCGTCGAAAACCTGATCCGCCCCATTGCTCTCAATCGCAAGAACGCGCTCTTCGCCGGTCATGACGAAGGTGGCATCGCTTGGGGTCGCATCGCCTCACTGATCGAGACCTGCAAGATCAACGACGTCGAGCCCTTCGCCTATCTCAAAGCAACCCTCACAGCGATCGCTAATGGCCACCCGCAAAGCCGCCTCGATGATCTGCTCCCGTGGAACTTCAAGCCGTCAAGCTGAACCGACAGTGCTCTCCTGAGAACGCTTACATGCGACATGATCCGCTGTGCATAGAAGGTCCGCCAGATCATCCAGCGCCAAAGCGGCAGGCAGATGGCGCGCCGCCTGCGCCGCCGTGGCGCGGATCAGCGCGGCCTCGCTGGCGGGCACAGCATCGGCGGTGGTATAGCTGCGATAGCGCGGAAAGGCGCGCAGATAGGCAAGGATCGCCTGCCGCCAGGCCCCGCGCCCCCAATCCAGATGCGCCCCCGCTTGCAGGGCAAGATCGGTCAGCCGTTCCACCTCGGCCTGCAATTCGACAGTGACGATCTGGGTCTTGGCATCATCGCGCAGATCCGCAAAGGCGGGCCAGCCCGCTGCCAGCTGCGCCGCACCATCGGGGTCGGTCAACAGCCCCGTGATCGCGCGCGCGGCGACATAGCCGGTCTCGCCCTGCACCGGCCAGTCGGGCAAAGGCTCGTCGCCGGTCAGGATCTTTTCCACCCAGATCGGCGTCTGCGGTAGCCTGTCGCGCAGCTGCGCCAGATAGGCGGCGGGATCGGCCAGCCCGTCCACATGATCGACACGCAGGCCGGTTGCGATGCCGCTGTCCAGCAGATCAAAGGTCAGCCGATGGACATCGTCAAACACGGCGCGATCCTCGATCCGAAGCCCGATCAAGCCGGTCACGGTAAAGAAACGGCGGTGGTCGATGGCGGCTGCCTCGCTCTGCCAGGGGGTCAATCGCCAGGGCTGCGCATCATGGGTTTCGGTGATGCTGCCCTTGGCGGGAACGGCCAGCGGCACCTGCAGGCCGGGGGCGCAGATCATGTCGCCGTCAAGGGTGATCTTGCCCGCTGCCGCCAATGCGGCGAATGGCGCGTCCAGCCAGGGCAGACGCAGCCGCCCGCCCGACCAGTCGATATCAAAGTGACGGGCATAGCGGCTGGCCTGCCCGTGCCGCAGCACATCAGCCAGCCACGGGTTACACAGGTTGAACGCCATATGGTTCGGCACGATATCAAGGATCAGGCCAAGGCCTGCCTCTTGCAACCGCTGCGCCAAGCTTTCCAGCCCCGCGCGCCCGCCAAGTGCGGGGTCTACCGCGTTGGGATCGGTCACGTCATAGCCATGGGTCGATCCCGGAGCCGCCGTAAAGACCGGCGAAAGATAAAGATCAGATATTCCCAGATCGCGCAGATAAGGCACAAGCGTTTCCGCTTGGGCGAAATCCATGCCATTGCGCAATTGCAGGCGATAGGTGGCGGTGGGGATTTTCATTGCGGCCTCGGGCGGGCATGGCGCATGATCCGCGCGATCCGGGCAAAGCGCGGATGCGCCGCGATCTGATCGATGCTGACAGGCGACCGGGGTTTCCAATTGGGATAGCCATCTGTCACGCCGGGCAGGTTTGTGGGCCGCGCCGGTCCGACCAGATCGGCCAGCCGCACCCCGGCCAGCACCGATGGCGTCGCCGCGATAAACCGGTGCGCCGCGTCCAGCAGGGCATCGGCATCCGGTGCCGCAACATCCAGCGCGCGCGCCAGCTGTTTGCGTTCCGCAAGACGCTGGTCGCGATGCGCGCGGCTTGTGGCTTTGGACACCAGCCCATGCGCCTCGCGCAGGTCGATGTCGATCCCGTCCCACCACCCTGTCAGCGGCGGCAGATCATGCGTCGACAAACAGGCCAGCGCCAGTTGCGGATAGGTCTCGGCGGGGGCAAAGCCCTCTGCGGATTTTTCGAAATAGACGATCCGGTAAGACAGAACCCCCGCCTTTTGCATGGAATCGCGAAACCCATCCGGCACAAAGCCAAGATCCTCGCCGATGATCAGCGCACGATGGCTTTGCGAGGCCTCGGCCAGAACCCGCAGCATATCGGCCAAAGGGAACCGCAGATGCGCGCCAGCAGCGGCGGGGGCATCACGCGGGATCAGGAACAATTGCCAAAGCGCCATCGCATGATCGATCCGCAAGGCCCCGGCATCCTGCAATTGCGCCGCAATCATCGCGCGGTAGGGGGCGAAATCCGTTTCGCGCAGCGCGACCGGCGAGGGCGCGGCCAGCTGCCAATTCTGCCCATCTTCGCTGAACATATCCGGCGGCGCGCCGATGGTCAGATCAGGCAAGGACACCGCCGTGCCCGACCATGTGGCTGACCCGTCCAGCGCCTCGCCCACGGCCAGATCAAGATAAAGCCCGACCCGCATCCCTGCATCTTTCGCCGCCTGCTGCGCCGCATGCAGCTGTTGGCGCGCGATCCATTGCAGCCAAAGGTGAAACTGCACATCGGGCCTGTTCCGGCGGGCGAAATCGGCGACAGCGGCAGAATGCGGATCATGAAACGGCACCGGCCAGTCCTGCCAGCCGCCGCCATGGTGATGGCTCAGCGCCTCGAACAGGGCATGTTGGTGCAGCGCATAGCCGCCTTGGGCGACGAAATCATCAAAATCCGCATCGGGGCGGCAGCTGTCGAAAACCCGGCGCAAAGCGCCCAGCTTCGCACGCGCGACGGCGGGGTAATCGACATGATCGCCATCCTGCATGGCAGGCCGCTCTGCGCCCAGAAGATCCGGCGCGATGTAAAGCGGGTTCAGGAACCGCCGGTTCGATGGCGAAAACGGCGAGGCGCGCTCGGGCAAGGCGGTGAACAGCGCATGGACCGGATTGACTCCCAGAAAATCGGCACCTGCCGCGCCGCATATCCGCGCCAAAGCCGCCAGATCCGAGAAATCGCCGATCCCCCAGCCCCGGTTAGAGCGCAATTCGTAAAGCTGACAAAACACCCCCCAGCCGGGCGCCTCTGTCAAAGACGGCGGCACATGGCACCGCGTCCTGCCGGGCACAGACATCCGCTGCGGCGCTGGCGGGCCGACAGGGTCGCCCTGCGGATCCTGCCCCAGCCCTTGCAGGATCAAGGCCAATGTCCGGTCCGGCACCTTGCGACCCTCGTAATCCAGCGCGATGCCGTGATGGCGGGCAAGGCGTCTCATGCGATCCAGAACGCGGCGGAATGCGGTGCGCCGGGGGTGTCACCGGTCAGATGGATAGGCTCTCCTGCGGCAGCGGGCAGATCGGCCGCGGCAGGCGACAGGTTCGCGCGCACCGACAAGATACCGCCCCCCAGCCGCCAATCGACTGCCAGACAGCGGTCGGGTGCGTCCAGCCGCTGGCCAGAATGCGGCCCGGTGCCGGGGATCAAAGGCACGATCCGGTCACGGCGCAACCGCAGCAGATCGCGGTAGCGCGCAAAGGCGGTGCGACCGGCATGGCTGTCCAGTTTCGTCCAGTCGATCCGGCTGCGGTGATAGCTTTGCAGGTCGATTGGATCAGGCACATCCTGCGCGGCAAAACTGTCGAAATCTGCAAATTCGCGCCTGCGCCCTTCGGTGACAGCACGGGCCAGATCGCCCGTGAACCCCGCAAAGAACAGGAATGGGTTCATCTCTTCCCATTCATCGCCCATAAAGATCATCGGCACATGGGGCGACAGCAGCAGCACCGCCTGCATCGCCCGCAAGGCTGGTTCGGGGGCCAGCACATTCAACCGCTCGCCCATCGCGCGATTGCCGATCTGGTCGTGATTTTGCATGAAATTGATCATGACATCGGGCGGGAAATGACCCGATGGCGCGCCTTTGCCGCCGGCGCCCGTGGTGGCATAGCCTTTGGCCATGGCGCGCGCCAAAAGGCCGGTCGGATCTGCGGCAAAACCGCTGTAATAGCCTGCGGTTTCCCCTGTCAGCAGCACATGGGCGGCATTGTGCCAATCGTCGTTCCATTCAGCCGTCATCAAGGGCACCGCATCGCCCTTGCGGGCGTGCAGATGGGTGACGTTGCGGTTATCCTCGGTGGTCAGATGGACAGGCCGGGCGATCTTGGCGCGGATTTCTTGGGCCAGCGCGATCAGGAATTCGGGGTCGCTGTCAGGGTCGCGGATATGGTCGATCGCATCAAGGCGGAGCCCGTCCAGATTGAAATCCCGCAGCCAGTAAAGCGCGTTATCAATGAAAAACCGGCGCACCGGAGGCGCGGCATAGGCGATCCCGGGCCCCCAGGGGGTCTGCCGGTCCTCAAAGAACCCAGAGGCGTATTGGTGCAGGTAATTTCCTTCTGGTCCGAAGTGGTTATAGACCACATCCAGCAAGACCATCAGCCCATGCCCATGGGCCGCGTCAATCAGCGCGCGCAGATCATCGGGGGTGCCATAGGCCGGATGCGGCGCATAGGGCAAAACACCGTCATAGCCCCAGCCCCGATCACCACCGAAATGCGCGACAGGCATCAGTTCCAGCACGGTCACGCCCAGATCCGCCAGATGCGGCAGCTTTGCCATGGCGGCGCGATAGGTGCCTTGGGGCGTAAAAGTGCCGATATGGCATTCATAGATCACCGCAGCATGCCACGGCAGGTCCGGGCGGTTGTGCCGCCAGCGGTAATCGGGCGTGGTGACGATGCTCTTGCCATGCACATTATCCGCCTGCCACCGCGAGGCAGGGTCAGGCACGCGCGTCCCGTCAGGCAGGCCAAAGGCATAGGCGGTGCCTGCCGGTGCCTGCCGTGTCAGCGAAAACCAACCGTCGCCGGTGGCCTGCATCGCGTCTTCGCTGTCGGGCAGGCACAGCCGCAGACTGGCCAGATCAGGCGCCCAAAGCCGAAAGCGGGTGCCGGATTCCGTCACGATCGCACCCCAGGATGGCAGCGCGGTCATGGCAGCGCCTCCAGCAAGATCAGCGCGCGGGCGTCGATCTTCATCTGGCCCGCGACCGGATCACCGAAACCTTGCGGATCGGCGCGCGCATCCTTGGTGCAAACCAGATGCTGCCAGCGCCCATCCAGCAGATGCAGATCGCGCGGGGTGTCGGCGGCATTCATCGCCAGAAACAAGGTCCGGTCCCTGGCCCCGTGAAAGCTGAGCGCCAGCGCGCGCCTGTCGGATTCCTGCCAGGCTTCGGGGTCGATATCCCCGCCACGCAGCTTGTGCCAGCGGACATAGCGATGCTCGGGGTTGTCGTCGGTCGCATGCAAAAACCGCTGCGCCATCAAGATCGGCCGCGACCCGCGCAGCGCGATCAACCCGCTGAGGAAATCCACGAATGGATCATCGACCTTGTCCCAATCAAACCAGTTCATTTCGCCGGGCTGGCAATAGGCGTTGTTATTGCCGCCCTGCGTGCGTCCGTTTTCATCGCCCATCAGGATCATCGGCGTGCCTTGCGACAACAAAAGCGTGGCCATCAGGTTGCGCCGCTGGCGGTCGCGCAAAGCGTTGATATCGGCGTCATCCGTCGGACCCTCTGCGCCATGGTTCCACGACAGGTTATGGGCATGGCCGTCGTTGTTATCCTCGCCATTGGCCTCATTATGCTTGTGGTCATAGGACACCAGATCGGCCAGCGTGAAACCGTCATGCGCGGTGATGAAATTGATCGAGGTCCATGACCTGCGCCCGTCATGTTCAAAACAAGAGGCCGAACCAAGCAGCCTGTCCGCCATGGCCGGGGCCTGATCGGGGTCGCCTTTCCAGAACGCGCGCAATGTATCGCGGTAAGTGTCATTCCATTCGGCCCAGCCGGGCGGGAAATTGCCGACCTGATAGCCGTCATTGCCGGTGTCCCAGGGTTCGGCGATCAGCTTGACCTGGCTTAGCACCGGGTCCTGGCGCATGGCGGTCAGGAATGGATTGGCCGGGTCAAAGTAATCGCGCCGCCGCCCCAGCGTGGTGGCCAGATCGAAACGGAACCCGTCGATATGGCAACCCTCGACCCAATAGCGCAGCGAATCCATCACCATCTGCATGACGCGGCTGTTTTCAAGGTTCAGCGTATTGCCGGTGCCGGTGGTGTCGAAACAATAGCGCGGATCGTCGCCCAGCAGGTAATAAGACGCGTTGTCGATCCCCCGGAACGACAGGGTCGGGCCCATCTGGTTGCCCTCGGCGGTGTGGTTATAGACAACGTCCAAAATCACCTCGATCCCGGCATCATGCAGGCGGTGGACCATGACGCGGAATTCATCCAGCGCGCCATGCTGCACCAGATAGCGGTTCGCGGGCGCGAAAAAGCCGGTGGTGTTATAGCCCCACCAATTGACCAGCCCGTTTTCCTGCAAATGCCGGTCGTCATGAAATGAATGGATCGGCAAGAGTTCCACCGCCGTCACGCCCAGCCGCTTGAGATGCGCAATCGTGGCGGGCTGGGCCAGGCCTTCGAAAGTGCCACGCACCGGATCGCTGACATGCGGCGCGCGCATCGTCATGCCGCCGACATGGGCCTCGTAGATGATGGTGCGCTGCCATGGCGTGCGCGGGGGCATATCATTGCCCCAGGTGGCCGCACTGGGCGCAACCACGCATTTTGGCATCAAGCGCGCGGAATCGCGGCGGTCAAAGCTCAGATCACCGCGCCGATGCCCGACACGGTAGCCGAACAAGGCATCATGCCAGCGCAATTCGCCGTGATGCGCGCGGGCATAAGGGTCAAGCAACAGCTTGTTGGGGTTGAACCTATGCCCCGCCTCGGGCGCATAGGGGCCATGGACGCGATAGCCATATAGCTGCCCTGGCCGCACCTCTGGCAGATAGCCATGCCAGATCTGATGGGTGTTTTCCGGCAGCGGCACGCGGGCGATCTCGCGCGTGCCTGCGGCGTTGAACAGGCATAATTCGACCTTGGTCGCATTGGCGGAATAGAGCGCGAAATTCGTGCCCGCCCCGTCCCAGCTCGCCCCGCGGCGCGACCCGATGCCGGCTTCGACGTGATATTTCAATGCCATCAACTGCCTCTGGTTTCGGGTGTCAGAACAAGTGTCGCAAGCGGCGGCAGCGTGATCGACGCGGACACCGGCTGACCGTGCCAGCCTTGGCCGTCAGCCATAATCAAACCCCCATTGCCCGACCCGGTTCCCCCGTAATCGGCGGCATCGGAATTCAGCAGCTCTGTCCAGCGGCCCGAAAGCGGCAGGCCGATGCGGAAATCATCGCGCAAAACAGGCGCCATATTGCAGATCACCGCGACCGGCGGGTCGCCCTCTGCGCCCAGCCGAAGATAGGAAAACACGTTATTGGCCGCGTCGCCGCCGTCGATCCAGCGGAACCCCTCGGGCGCGCAATCACGCGCATGCAGCGCGGGATGATCGCGGTAAAGCCGGTTCAGATCGCGGACCAGCGCCTGCAATCCGGCATGACGCGGATCCTCTAGCAGATGCCAATCAAGGGACCGGTCATGCGACCATTCACGCGACTGGCCGAATTCGGACCCCATGAACAACAGCTTCTTGCCCGGATGCGTCCACATCCAGCCCAGATAGGCGCGCAGGTTGGCAAAGCGCTGCCAATCATCGCCGGGCATCTTGCCCAGCAGCGAGCCTTTGCCATGGACCACCTCGTCATGGCTGATCGGCAGGACGAAATTTTCGCTAAAGGCGTAATGCAGGCCAAAGGTCATCTTGTCATGATGCCAGCGCCGGTTGACCGGATCTTCGGCCATATATTGCAGCGTGTCATGCATCCAGCCCATGTTCCATTTGAAATCGAACCCCAGCCCGCCTTGATCCACAGGCCGCGACACGCCCGGAAAGGCGGTCGATTCCTCGGCGATCGTGATGCCATGGCTGCGGTCGGCGATCTGGGTATTCACGTCGCGCAGAAAACCGATCGCTTCGAGATTCTCGCGTCCGCCCTCGCGGTTGGGCAGCCATTCGCCCGCATCGCGCGAATAATCGAGATAGAGCATCGACGCGACCGCATCGACGCGCAGCGCATCGACATGCAGTTCCCGCAGCCAGTAAAGCGCTGACGACCGCAGGAAATTCGACACTTCGCTGCGCCCGAAATTATAGATCAGCGTGTTCCAATCCTTGTGAAATCCCTGTCGCGGGTCTTGGTGTTCATAAAGCGCGGTGCCGTCAAAACGCGCCAGCCCGTGTTCGTCGGATGGGAAATGCGCAGGCACCCAATCCATGATGACACCGATGCCGGCACCATGCAGATGATCGACCATCGCCGCAAAATCATCCGGCCCGCCGAAACGTGACGTGGGCGCATACATCCCGATGGGCTGATAGCCCCAGGACGGCGTATAGGGATGTTCGGACAGCGGCAGAAATTCCACATGGGTGAACCCCATATCCCGGACATATTCCGCCAGCATCGGCCCCACCTCGGCATAAGACAGGATATTGTCGCCGTCACCGCGCCGCCATGATCCCAGATGCACCTCGTAGATCGACACCGGCTGGTCGCGCAGGTCGCGCCGTTTGCTCGCCATCCAATCCGTGTCGCGCCAGACATGATCCAGCGCCCCCGCGATGATCGAGGCCGTGCCGGGGGCAGGTTCCATCCGAAACGCCACCGGATCCGCCTTCAAAGGCAGGACATCCCCATAAGCGCCCAGAATCTCGTATTTATAGATATCGCCCGCCCCAATCGCAGGCACGAACAATTCCCAAAGACCGCCACCGCGCCGCCGCATCGGATGGCGTCGCCCGTCCCAGGCGTTGAAATGCCCCACGACACTGACGCGCCGCGCATTGGGCGCCCAGACGCCAAAGGCTGTGCCTTTGCAGCCTTCATGGGTGACCGGATGCGCGCCAAGTCGGGTCCAGAGTTCCTCGTGCCGCCCTTCGGCCAGCAGATATTCATCCATCTCGCCCAGCACCGGGCCAAAGCGGAAAGGATCGTCCTTTTCCCAGACGTGATCACCCGCGCGGCATTGCAGACGATAGGCAAAAGGCTTGCGCTTTTTCGAAAACGGCAGGTGAAACACGCCTTCGGGATGGATGCGTTCCATCACCCCCAGCGGTTCGCCATCGCCATCCAGCACGGTCACCGCCCCGGCATCGGGCGCAAAGACGGTGATCGCAGGCGGGCTGCCATGCATCCCCAGCGTGGCAAAAGGGTCGGACAGGCGGCCGCGAACGATCGCCTCGAGCGTTTGGTCATCAGGTCGGGTCATAGGGCTTTCGCGATCTTGAGCAATCCGGCAAGCGGCACATCGATACGGGCGGGGCGAAAGGCGCGTTCATATTGCACCTCATAGGCGCATTTGCGCAGCAGATGCAGATCCAGCAATGCGGCCTCGAACGCGGCATCACGCGGGCGCACGGGCGCATCGCCCATCGTGTCGCGCCAGGCCGCCAGAAAGGCCCCAGCGGTGGCCTCATACCACGCATCCAGCTGGGCCGTCGTGCGGGCGGGGTCGGCCCCGGCCTCGGTCCGGCGGTCAAAGGCGGTGGCCAGCGCATAATCGAAACTGCGCAACATGCCCGCGACATCGCGCAAAGGCGAGGATTTCGCCTGTCGTTCCGCCAGGCTGCGCGACGGCTCGCCCTCGAAATCGATAATCACCAGATCATCCTGCGCGACCAGAACCTGCCCCAGATGATAATCGCCATGCACACGCGATTGCGCCCCCGACAGCGGCAGGGCGGTCACCCGGTCGATGCGCGCAAGGATAGCCTCGCGCTGGGCCAGCACATCCTGCGCGATTGCGGCGGCCGGGCCGATCAGCTTGGCAGCCCTGAGCATGTCAAACATGCGCCCCACCTCGGCGCGGGTCTCTTCGACCAGCGCGGTGACGCTGTCCTGCGTCAGCGGTTCGGTGCCAAAGGCCCCCGTCCCTGACGCCAGCGCCAGATGCATCTGCGCCGTGCGCTGGCCCAGCAACATGCCAAGATCAAGCGCACCGACGGTCAAAGGCAGTTGCGCGTCGTCATGCCCGACCTCGCGCGCTTCCATTTCGCGGTCCAGCCAATCGGTCAGGAAGGACCAGGCATCGCCTTGGTTGGGCACAAATTCCGAGGCAGCGGCAAGAACGGTTTCGGTGCCATCATCAGCCTGCCATGCAATCGTGCCCAACAGGCGCGGCGAGGAGTCAAAGCTTTGCGCCTCTGACAGAAAGCGGGCGACCTCGATATCGGGCTGCACGCCTTCGCGCACACGACGATAAAGTTTCAGGATGACCTGATCAGAAAAAGCGATGGAGGCATTGGATTGTTCCGCGCCCAGCAGCCGTGGTTCGCCCGCCCGATCCGCATCGGGCAGGCCAGAGCTGGCAAAGACCAGCCTGCCGCCGTCGCTGTCGATCACCCGCTGATCGCGCATCGCATCCAGCAGGCTGCGCGCCATGTCTTCGTCGGATGCGCCATCCATCAAGGCACCGACCTTGTTCGCGCGGCGCAGCTTGGCCATGGTCGCAGGCAGGCGCGGCGTCATGGTCGATGCATCATCATCCCAGACCGCCGAAAGCGGCAGGAAATAGCGCTGCGCCTCGCCGCCCGTATCAACATCGGCGACAGCGATCAGGTGCCGGCCTTGCTTGATCTCGGCCAAGGGGCGCAGGCGCACCGCATCGGCACCCGCAGATTTCCCGGCAAACCAGCGTTGCAGGCTGATGAATTGCGGCAAGGACCGGTCCAGGAACTGCCGCGCGGTGCGGTCATTCAGGGCGGTGGTCAGATGGCCATCCGTCGTCGTCAGCGTCACGAAATCCGGCAGCACCGGCGGCAAGGGCATGTGCCAATCGGGGGCCTCTTCTTCGGTCGCCAGCAGGAACCAGAAAAAGCCATAGGCGGGCAGCGTCAGCATATAGGGCAATTCACCCACCGGCGGGAAAGGCGATTGTCCGACCAATTCCACCGGCACGCGGCCTTCATAGCGGCTCAGGTCGATTTCTACTGCCTGTGGCGCGCGGCTTAGATTGGCGACACAAAGCACGGCATCATCGCCCGCGCCGCCTGCATCCACATCCTTGTTGCGGCGGATATAGGCCAGCACCTTGCGGTTCGCGGGATAAAGCAGGTCAATCTCGCCACGCCCGAAAACGTCGTGTTTCTTGCGCACGCTGATCATGCGCCGCACCCAGTTGAGGAAGGACGACGGCGATTGCGCCTGCGTTTCGACATTCAGCCCCTGATAGCCATATTCGGGGTCTTGAATGACCGGCAGATATAATTGCTGCGGCACCGCGCGCGAAAACCCAGCATTGCGGTCGGCCGTCCATTGCATCGGAGTGCGCACACCGTCGCGGTCGCGCAGATAGATATTGTCGCCCATCCCGATTTCATCGCCGTAATACATGATCGGCGTGCCGGGCATCGACAGCAGCATGGAATTAAGCAGCTCGATCTTGCGCCGGTCATTGCGCATCAAGGGCGCCAGACGGCGGCGGATGCCCATATTGATCCGCGCGCGATTGTCGGCGGCATAGGTTTCCCACAGGTAATCGCGTTCGCGGTCGGTGACCATTTCCAGCGTCAACTCGTCATGGTTGCGCAGGAAAATACCCCATTGGCAATCTTCGGGGATTTCAGGGGTCTGGCGGATGATATCGGTGATCGCGTGGCGGTCTTCTTGTGCCACCGCCATATACATGCGCGGCATCAGCGGAAAATGGAAACCCATGTGGCATTCGTCGCCATCACCGAAATAGGGGCGGGTATCCTCTGGCCATTGGTTCGCCTCGGCAAGCAGCATCCGGCCTTCGTAATGCGCGTCCAGATCGGCGCGGATTTTCTTCAGTACGTCATGGGTTTCAGGCAGGTTCTCGTTATTGGTGCCGTCGCGTTCGACCAGATAGGGGATCGCGTCCAGCCGCAGGCCATCGACCCCCATATCCAGCCAGAAATGCATCACGTCGATGACCTCTTGCAGCACGGCGGGATTGTCGAAATTCAGGTCGGGCTGATGGTCGAAAAAGCGGTGCCAATAAAATTGCTGCGCGACCGGGTCCCATGTCCAATTGCTGTCATGGGTGTCGTTGAAAATGACCCGCGTCTTGTCCATCCATTTGTTCGGATCATCCGACCAGACATAGAAATCCCGTTCCGGCGATCCTTTGGGCGCGTTGCGGGCGCGCTGGAACCAGGCATGCTGGTCCGATGTGTGGTTGATGACCAATTCGGTGATGACCTTCAGCCCGCGGCGATGCGCCTCGTCCACGAAGGCCTGAAAATCCTCCAGCGTGCCATATTGCGGGTTCACCGCCTTGAATGCGGCGATATCATAGCCGTCATCGCGCAAAGGCGAGGGATAGAACGGCAGCAGCCAGACCGCCGAGGCACCCAAGGATTCGATATGGTCCAGCCGCTGCATCAGCCCTTTGAAATCGCCGATGCCGTCGCCGTCGCTGTCCTGATAGGCCTTTACATGGCATTGATAGATCAGCGCATCCTTGAACCAATCGGGACGGTCGGCCTTGTTGTCGGCATGTAGCTGGGGTGACGGGGCGTTCATCGTGCTCCTCCCGGTGCGGTGAGTTTCCAGATGGCATAGGGGCGTTCGTGCGGATCAAGCGTCAGCCGGTGGTCGCGCCCGTGCCAGGTAAAGCGGTTGCCCTGGATCAGGTCCTGCACCTCGATTGACGCATCATGCGGCAGGCCGAATTGCCAAAGCGGCACCTCGAACCCGAATTCGGCGGGGGCATGGGGGTCCAGCAGAACATGGAACAACACCGCCCCATCTGCATCGCAGCGCGCATAGGACAGCACACGCGCGTCATGGGCCGGCACGAAAACCAGATTGCGCATGTCACGCATCTGCGGATGGCTGCGCCGGATATCGTTGATCAGGCGGATATCGTCGCGGATATGGCCCGGCGTGTCAGGGTCGCGGTGGCGCAGCTGGTATTTCTCGGAATCGAGATATTCTTCCTTGCCGGGCATCGGCGCGCCTTCGCAATATTCAAACCCCGCATAAAGCCCCCAATTGCCGGCCAGCGAGGCGGCAAGGATCGCGCGGCTGCGAAACCCCGGCCGGCCCGATGTCTGAAGCGGGATCGGGTTGATATCGGGCGTATTGACGAAGAAATTGACGCGCATGTAATCGCGGCAATCCTCTTGCGTCAGCTCGGTCAGATAATCGGTCAGTTCCGCCTTGGTATTGCGCCAGGTGAAATAGCTGTAGCTTTGGTTGAACCCGATCTTGGCCAGCCGTTTCATGACCTTGGGGCGGGTGAAGGCCTCTGACAGAAAGATCACGCCGGGATGGATGCCCCGCACCTCGGCCATCAGCCATTCCCAGAACGGAAAGGGCTTGGTGTGCGGGTTGTCGACTCGGAAAGTCGTGACGCCGTGATCGGCCCAATGCAGGATCATATCGCGGATCGCATCCCAGAACGGCGCATTCGGGCTGCCATCATCCAGATAATAGCGAAAGTTGACGATATCTTCGTATTTCTTGGGCGGGTTTTCGGCATAGGCGATGGACCCGTCAGGGCGCCATTCGAACCAATCGGGATGTTCCTTGATCCACGGATGATCGGGCGAGGCGTTCAGCGCGATATCCAGCGCGATATCCAGTCCCGCCTCGGCCGCTTTGGCGACCAAGCGGTCGAAATCGTCCAGCGTGCCCAGATCGGGATGCACCGCGCTATGGCCACCGGCCTCGGACCCGATGGCATAGGGCGATCCGACATCATCCGGCCCGGCAGTCAGGCTGTTGTTCTTGCCCTTGCGATTGGTCCGCCCGATCGGATGGATGGGCGGAAAATAGAGCGTGTCGAACCCCATATCCGTGACATAATCCAGATTGGCGATCACATCGTCAAACGTGCCGTGCCGGTCCGGTCCGCCCATCGAGCGGGGAAACAATTCATACCAGGCGGAAAAGGCCGCCGCCTCTGTGTCCACCCAGATCGGCATGTCGGGCGACAAAGTCAGGTTGGCGCGCGGCCCGATCCGCGCCATCAGGGCGGTGGTTTCCTCGGAGACCAGCACATCGGGGGCGTGATCCGCCTTGAGATCGGCCTTGAAAGCTTTCAGCGCGGCCGCATCCGCGCCTTTGACCCGCAGCGATTTGACCATCTCGCGCGCCTCGGCGATTTCGACGGCTATTGATTGTCCCGCCGCGCGTTTTTTGCGGCTGTTGCGTTGCAGGGTCGCAAAAGGGTCACGCCAAGCGCGGATGGTAAAGCGGGCGGGGCCGGGCGCATCCAGATGGCCCTTGGCCAGCCAGCGATCATTGACATCGTGCTGCATCGGCAGGGTCACGGCATCCTGGCCGGGCATTGTCAGCACCACCTCGGCGCCAAGCACATCATGGCCATCCGCAAAAATATCCGCCGCGATCAGGGTCGGCCAACCGGCGACGATCTTGGCCGCAAAACGGCCATTGTCCACCGATGGCTGGATCGCCTCGATCACCAGGCGGGGCAGCAATCTTGCATCGGCAGAGCCCTCGGTTGTCTTGGCGCTTGTCTTGCCTGCACGCATGATTGCGAACCCTCCTGCTAGCGATGGCGGCAGACCGGCCGCGGCATCCTTCATGCAAGATTGAACAAGGGCGACGACGCATTGTTCCAGACAATTGCCGCGCAGCCACCCGGGCAAAGGGCCGCAAAGGCACCCGATGGAACAATATCGCGCAATGCCGGTTAGGTGCCTGTGAGACCGGACAGCAGCATCACTGATCGCATAGCATCATGCCCCTCTGCATGGCGTTCCCCGCACCCTCTATGCCTTTGGTATCTGACTGTCCGGTTGATCATATCGCCATCAGCCCAGCCGGGTTGACCCCTCATCAGACGCCCTGTGCGCATCCCATGCGCCCCCAAGCGCCAAGGAAATGAAAGAACCCATCATGAACCAGATCATCTATATCGTCGGCGCGGTCGTCATCGTGCTTGCCATTCTCAGCTTCGTCGGCCTCGGCTGATTTGGCGCTTGCAAGGATATCCGCCATGACCGCCGCCAATATTCCGCCGCGCCCCGCCCAGATCACGCCGCCGCAACAAGGTGTCGCGGTGCCCTCTTACATCGATTGGGCTGCCATTCTTGCCGGTGCCGTCTTTGCGCTGGCCATCTCTTTTGTGCTGATCAGCTTTGGGGCGGGGCTGGGCCTGTCCCTGACATCGCCCTATGAAGGCGAAGGCGTATCCGCCGCCTGGATCGCCATTGCCGCGGGCATCTGGTTTGCCTGGGTCATGGTCACGGCTTTCGGGGCCGGTGGCTATCTTGCCGGCCGGATGCGCAGCCAGATCGGCGATGCGACATCGGACGAAGTCTCGGCGCGTGACGGGATGCACGGTCTGATCGTCTGGGCGCTGGGGGCCGTGGTCAGCCTGATGATCGGCGCATCGGGGATCAGCGGGCTGGTCGGTGCCGGATCTGCCGTGCTGGGGTCCGGCGCGCAAAGCACCACCGAGGCGGTGACAGAGGCAGTCTCGGCCGATTACTTTGCCGATCTGATGCTGCGTCCTGCGGTCAATGCCACGGCAGATACCGACCCGGCCACCCGCGAAGAGATCGCCGGCATCATCACCCGCACCGTGACGACAGGTAATATGACCGCGCGCGACCAAAGCTATCTGGCGCAGGTGATCGCCACCAATAGCACCCTGACCCAGCAAGAGGCGCGCAGCCGCGTCACCCAGATCGGCGCAGAGCTGGATCAGGCGATGACCGCAGCACGGGACGCGGTGGAACAGGCCCGCGTGGCTGGCATCGTCTTTGGGTTCATCGCCGCGGCGACGCTGCTGATCGGGGCTGTTGCCGCTCTCTTTGCCGCGATGGCAGGCGGACATCACCGCGACGCTGGCACGGGGTTCGACGCTATCGCAGCCCGCCGTGACTAAGTCTTGGCCATAAAGGAAAGGATCATCCAATGCCGGCTATCATCGCTTGGCTTCTCGGCGCGCCACTTGTCGTCGTGATCATCATCGCGCTGCTGTTCTAAACGGGCGCAACTGCCAACAAACAAAACAAAAGGCCCAGGCAGCAATGCCTGGGCCTTTTTATTTGGTGAGCCGGTCGGGATCCGAACCCGAGACCTACTGATTAAAAGTCAGTTGCTCTACCAGCTGAGCTACCGGCCCACACAGGGCGCTACTTAGAAAGCTGCTGCATCGCGGTCAACCCCCAAATGCCTTCGCGGCTGGATATGTGTCGGGGCTTTGTTTATATCGCCGCCATGACACAAACGGATCACACCTTTCTGCCCTTTCGCAAGATGCACGGGCTTGGCAACGACTTCGTCGTCGTGGACGAACGCGGGGCAGCGCCACGCGTGACGGCGACGCTTGCGCAGGCGATTGCAGACCGGCATCGGGGCGTCGGATTTGACCAGCTTGCGGTGATCTCTGACAGTGCCACGGCCGATCTGCACCTGACATTCTGGAACAGTGACGGATCGACCGCCGCCGCCTGTGGCAATGCGACACGCTGCATCGCGCGGCTGGTCATGGACCAGACCGGACAGAATGCGCTGACGATCACGACAGCACGGGGCACATTGCAGGCAAAGGATGCAGGCGGCGGGCTGACCGCGGTCAACATGGGCCAGCCACAGCTTGATTGGCAGGAAATTCCGCTTTGTGAACAGATGGATACGCTGCATCTGCCGATTGACGGCACACCGGTCGCCACCGGCATGGGCAACCCGCATTGCACGTTTTTCGTCGCTGATGCCGCGGCGGTCGATCTGGCCAAGCGCGGCGCGCTGATCGAACATCACCCGCTGTTCCCGCAGCGCACCAATGTCCAATTCGCCAGCCTGATCGGCCCCGACCATCTGCGGATGCGGGTCTGGGAACGGGGCGTGGGGGTGACGCTGGCCTCTGGCTCTTCCTCTTGCGCGGTGGCGGTCGCGGCGGCGCGGCGCGGGCTGACCGGCCGGGCGGTGACGATCACGCTGGACGGCGGCGATCTGGCCATCGACTGGCGCGAGGACGGGGTCTGGATGACAGGACCGACCGCCTATGTCTTTGACGGGCAATGGCGGCTGTCATGACCAAGACACCGATCTTTTCGAATCACGGCTGCCGGCTGAACGCCTATGAAACCGAAGCCATGAAAGACCTGGCAGCCCAGGCAGGCGTGCAGGATGCCGTGATCGTGAACACCTGCGCCGTGACGGCCGAGGCCGTGCGCAAAGCCCGTCAGGACATCCGCAAACTGCGCCGCGACCATCCGGATGCGCGTATCATCGTGACAGGCTGCGCCGCCCAGACCGAACCGGACACTTTTGCCAAAATGGCCGAGGTCGATCTGGTCATCGGCAATACCGAAAAGATGGACCCCGCGACATGGGCGCGGCTGACGCCCGACCTGATCGGCCAGACCGAAGCCGTGCAGGTCGATGACATCATGTCGGTGACCGAAACGGCGGGTCATCTGATCGACGGTTTCGGCACCCGCAGCCGCGCCTATGTGCAGGTGCAAAACGGCTGCGACCACCGCTGCACATTCTGCATCATCCCCTTTGGCCGCGGCAATTCGCGGTCTGTCCCTGCCGGTGTGGTGGTCGACCAGATCAAACGGCTGGTGGATCGCGGCTATGCCGAGGTGGTGCTGACCGGCGTCGACCTGACCAGCTGGGGGGCTGACCTGCCCAGCGCACCAAGGCTGGGCGATCTGGTGATGCGGATCCTCAAACTGGTGCCCGACCTGCCGCGCCTGCGGATCAGCTCTATCGACAGTATCGAGGTTGACGACAACCTGCTTACCGCCATCGCAACCGAACCACGCCTGATGCCGCATTTGCATCTGTCACTGCAACATGGCGACGATCTGATCCTGAAACGGATGAAACGCCGCCACCTGCGCGATGATGCGATCCGCTTTTGCGAAACCGCGCGGCGCTTGCGCCCCGATATGACCTTCGGTGCCGATATCATCGCAGGCTTCCCCACGGAAACCGAAGCGATGTTCGCCAATTCGCTCGCCCTGGTGCGCGATTGCGATCTGACATGGCTGCATGTCTTTCCCTATTCCGCCCGCCCCGGCACGCCCGCCGCGCGCATGCCCGCCGTGAACGGTGCTGCGATCAAGGACCGCGCCGCCCGGCTGCGCGCTGCGGGCGATGCGCAGGTCAGCACACATCTGGCCGCCCAGATCGGGCGCAGCCATCAGATCCTGATGGAAAGCCCGCGCATGGGGCGCACCGAACAATTCACCGAAGTGACCTTTGCCACCGACCAGCCCGAAAGCCGGATTGTCACGGCAACAATCACAGGCTCTGCCGACAACCGCCTGACCGTCTGACATCTTCCAAGCGCGTCAATGCGCACAAAGCGCGATTTGACGTGATCCCCGCCGGAGGCATCGAATCTTTGCAATCCCGCCCCATCCTCTGGACCTTCCGCCGCTGTCCTTTCGCCATGCGCGCAAGGCTTGCGATCCATGCCAGCGGCGTTCAGGTGGACCTGCGTGAAATCCTGCTGCGCGCCAAACCGGCGGCGTTTCTGGCGACCTCGCCCAAAGGCACCGTGCCGGTCATCGACACCGGCGAAAGCGTGATTGCCGAAAGCCGCGACATCATGCTCTGGGCGCTGGCGCAGAACGACCCCGAAGGCTGGCTGGACATGCCGCAGCAGGGGCATGACCTGATCGACCTTTGCGACGGGCCGTTCAAGACCGCGCTCGATCACACCAAATATGCCCCGCGCTATCCCGATCTGGACATGGCGACCGAACGCGCCAAGGCGCTGGATTTCCTGCGCGATCTGGACGCGCAGTTGCGGGGGTCGGCGTTCCTGTTCGGGGCGCGGCCGCGCATGGCGGATATGGCGATCCTGCCCTTCCTGCGCCAATTCGCCCATATCGACCTTGCGTGGTTCGCAGCGCAGGACATGCGGGATCTGGCGCGCTGGCTGGATGATTTCAAAGCCTCCGCGCGTTTTGCCGCCGTGATGCAGAAATATCCGCCTTGGCAAAGCGGGCAGGATCAGGTCTTGTTCGGCTGACTTGCAAACAGGTGCCACGATGAAACTGCTGATGTCCCCCGCTTCCCCCTTTGTGCGCAAGGTCCGTGTGGTGCTGCGCGAACTCGACCTGTTGGATCAGGTGGAAGAAGTGGCCGTGACTACAACGCCGCTGGCCTCTGATCCGGCGGTCATCGCGGCCAATCCCACCGGCAAGATCCCCGCGCTGGTCCGCGACACCGGCCCTGCGATCTATGACAGCCGCGTCATCACGCGGTTTTTGAACGATCACGCAGGCGGCTCATTCTATCCGCAGGCGCGCATCTGGGACGTTTTGACGCTGGAAGCAACGGCAGATGCGATCATGGAAGCCGCCGTGCTGATGACCTACGAGGCGCGGCTGCGCCCCGAAGCGCAGCAATCATCCGATTGGATCGATGCGCAATGGGGCAAGGCCAGCCGCAGCATCGCCGCTGTCAACGCCCGCTGGATGAGCCATCTGCAAGGCCCGCTGGATATCGGGCATATCGGGATCGCCTGCGCGCTGTCCTATGTGGACCTGCGCCATGATGCGCGCGGTTGGCGACAGGGAAATGACGCGCTAGCGCAATGGCACGCGACTTTCGTCAGCCGCACCAGCATGGCCGACACGGCGGTCTGATATTCAGAAGTTGAAACTGACGCCGACATTCACCGCATTGGTGAACACATCGGTTTCAATGGTGCCGCCGGTATCAAGATCGCCTTTGTTCGACGAAAATGTGCCTTTATATTCACCAAAGACCGACCATTGGTCGCTGATCGGATAGCTTGCACCGGCGATCCAGGTCGCGGCAGGGCCGGCCAGCTGATAGCCAAAGGTTTCAGAGGCACCGTATTCCACCTCGACATAGGGGATCGACACGCCAAGCCCGCCGCCAACATAGGGCGTCATCGCGCCCAGCATATTGGGCCAGCGGCGATAGGCGTTCACCGTCAGGATGTTCAGACCATCGGTAAATTCCAGCACGCTAAAGCCGGTCGGCATATTGTCATCTTTGGGATAGATCTTGTTGTGCGCGAAATCGAGGCCATAGCCGAAGGTCGGCGATTGCCACCGGGTCAGGCGGATACCGTAATAGATCGGTGCGCTGGCGGAGCGGCCTTCCCAGCTTTGCGAGAAATCGGAATTGGGTATCACGCTGTCACCCCGAATCACGACATCAGAGTCAGGTGCGGATTGCGCGCCGCCATAAAAGCTCAGCTCGACCTCGGCAGAACCCAATGTCGGCAAAGCCAACAGGCCGCAGCAAAGTGCAAAGGTGCGCAACATGATCGAATCTCCAGCGTAGCAGTCGGAAAGCACCCCTAAAGACTGCCGCAAAAAGGCGCAATAAAACATTAAGTGATACCGCGTATCTTGCCCTTCTGTGCCTACTCGGCCACAAATTCACGCATATTGGCAGCAAAAAACCGAATTGATTACAGGCTGGGTCGCCATTCGACCTATGTGACCCGCAGCGGCGCAGGACAAGACATGTGACCCTGCGGGCGCGCCACCGTGAAACCGGGGTTGACCCTGCGCCCGAATGTCCGCTGGACGCCTGTGGTGAACGGGGCTAAACAGCGGCGAATTGGACCGATGGCAACATCGGCCTATTTTATTTATGGGCAGGTTGCCCGCCAACGAACCGGAGATGCACCCAGTGTCACAAGTTGAAGAACATCAGGGAACACGCCGCGACTTCCTTTACTATGCCACCGCCGGTGCCGGCGTTGTCGTGACAGGTGCCGCAGTCTGGCCTCTAGTCAATCAGATGAACCCCTCTGCCGACGTGCTTGCGCTGGCGTCGATCCGCGTGGATGTCAGCGCCGTCAACCCCGGCACGCAGCTGACGGTGCTTTGGCAGGGCAAGCCGGTTTTCATCCGCGCCCGCACAGAGGCCGAAATCGCCGAGGCGAATGCCGTCGATCTTTCGACATTGCCCGACGGTCTGTCGCAAAACGCCAACCTTGATCCAACAGCGGATGCAAGCGACGCGAATCGCGCCTTGTCCGAAGATGGCGTCTGGCTGGTCCAGATGGGCATCTGCACCCACCTTGGCTGTGTGCCTCTGGGTCAGTCGGGTGATTTCAACGGCTGGTTCTGCCCCTGCCACGGGTCGCATTACGACACCGCAGGGCGCATCCGTCGCGGGCCTGCACCGCGCAATCTTGATATTCCCGTCGCGTCCTTCGTGGACGAAACAACCATTCAACTCGGTTAAGGAGAGCGATCCATGGCTGGTATCCCCCACGACCATTACGAACCAAAGTCCAATGGCGAAAAGTGGCTGCACACGCGGCTGCCGATCGTCGGGCTGATCTATGACACCCTGATGCTGCCGACCCCGCGCAACCTGAACTGGATGTGGATCTGGGGGATCGTGCTGGTCTTCACGCTGGTGCTGCAAATCGTCACCGGTATCGTGCTGGTCATGCATTATGTGCCGCATGTGGACATGGCCTTTGCATCGGTCGAACATATCATGCGTGACGTGAACGGCGGCCATATGATCCGCTATTTCCACCAGAATGGCGCATCCTTGTTCTTTGTCGCGGTTTACGCGCATATCTTCCGGTCGCTCTATTACGGGTCATACAAGGCCCCACGCGAAGTGACCTGGATCATCGGGATGCTGATGTATCTGCTGATGATGGGCACCGCCTTTATGGGCTATGTGTTGCCATGGGGGCAGATGTCGTTCCACGGGACCGCCGTGATCACCGGCCTGTTCGGCGCTATTCCTTTCATCGGTGAAGGCGTGCAGACTTGGCTTTTGGGTGCATCGGCCGTGGGTCAGCCTGCGCTGAACCGGTTCTTCTCGCTGCATTATCTGCTGCCCTTCATCCTGCTGGGCCTGACGATCGTGCATATCTGGGCCTTCCACACGACCGGCAACAACAACCCCACGGGCGTCGAAGTCCGCCGCACGTCCAAAGAAGACGCCGAAAAAGACACGCTGCCGTTCTGGCCCTATTTCGTGATCAAGGACCTGTTCGCGCTGGCCGTGATCCTGGCCGTCTTCATGGCAATCGTCGGGTTCATGCCGAACTATCTGGGCCACCCCGATAACTATATCCCGGCAAACCCGCTGGCGACGCCTGCGCATATCGTGCCGGAATGGTATTTCCTGCCATTCTACGCGATCCTGCGCGCCTTTGACGGCGAAGTCTGGCTGGTGATTTTCACCCAATGGATCACCTTTGGCATCATCGACGCGAAATTCTTTGGCGTTCTGGCGATGTTCGGCGCGATCGTCGTGATGGCGCTGGCCCCTTGGCTGGACACATCGACCGTGCGGTCCGGCCGCTATCGCCCGATGTTCAAATATTGGTTCTGGCTGCTGGTCGTCGATTTCTTTGTCCTAATGTGGGCAGGGGCCATGCCGGCAGAGGGGATCTATCCCTATATCGCGCTGGTCGGCTCGGTTTACTGGTTCGCCTATTTCCTGGTGATCCTGCCCCTGCTTGGTGTCATCGAAAAGCCGCTGACACCGCCAGCGACAATCGAGGACGACTATAACGCGCATTACGCGCCGAAAAGCGACAGCGCGCCTGTTGCCAATCCGGCCGAGTGAGGAAGACCAATGAATATGTTCCGTAACGCCACACTCGCCGCCGCAGCAGCGCTTGCCCTGACATCAGGGCAGGCCATCGCGGCGGGCGCCAAGATCGAAGTGACCGATTATGCCTTCTCGTTCGAAGGTCCATTCGGCCAGTTCGACCAGATGCAGCTGCAGCGCGGCTTGCAGGTCTACACAGAAATCTGCGCAGCCTGCCACGGCCTGCAATATCTGTCCTTCCGCAACCTGTCGGACGCCGGCGGGCCGGACCTGCCCGAGGATCAGATGCGCGCCTATGCCGAATTCTACGAAGTTTTCGACCAGGCCCTGTTTGACGGCGAAGGCGATTTCCGCCCCGCCACCCCAGCCGATAAATTCCCGATGTCGAACCTGTCCAATGCGCCGGATCTGACGCTGATGGCCAAGGCACGCGCTGGCTTTTCGGGGCCATATGGCACCGGTCTGGCACAGCTGTTCCGGGGCATGGGGGGCGCGGAATATATCGCCTCTTTGATGACCGGCTATGTGGAAGAACCTGAATGCGCCCTCGAAGGCGAACCGATGGACGGATATTACAACATCGCTTTTGCCGCTGGCGGTTTCCCGGACAGCTGCAAATATCCAAATGGCGACCACAAGGTACCCGGCAGCTGGATCGCCATGGCGCCACCGCTTTATGGCGATGACGTTTTCTACGAAGACGGCAGTGCAACCGATCTTGTCGCAGTGTCAAAGGATGTCGCGGCCTTTCTGATGTGGACCGCAGAGCCCAAGATGATGGCCCGCCAGCAGGCTGGCCTGACCGGCGTCATTTTCCTGACGCTGCTGTCGGTGCTTCTCTATCTGACCAACAAGCGTTTGTGGGCGCCCTATAAAAACAAAAAGGCGTAACGCCCGCTTGTTCCAAAATGAAAAGGCCCGCCAGATCGGCGGGCCTTTTTCGTTCAGCCCAGATAGGCCGCCAGCGCGGCAGAGGGGGCATCGAAAAACGCCTGTGTTGCGACCGGCGCAGAGACGGTCCCATCAGCGACAAGACAGGCCGCATCCGCGATGCGCCGTGCATCACCCGGATCATGCGTGACCATCAGAACCGTGCGCCCTGCCGCGCCCAAAGTCGCTTGCACCAGATCCAGCATATCATCCTTCAGACCCGGCCCAAGCGCGGCAAAAGGTTCATCCAGCAGCACCACGGGCCGGTCCGCCAGCAGAACCCGCGCCAGCGCCGCGCGGCTTTGCTGTCCGCCTGACAGCGCCGCGGGTTTGCGCGCGCCCAGCCCGGCCAGCCCGACCGATGCCAAGGCGCGGTCGACCTCTGCACGCTCGGCCGCGCCCAGATGCAGCGCGGGGCGCAGCCCCAGCCCCACATTCTGCGCAATGCTCAGATGCGCGAACAGGTTGTTATCCTGAAAGATCGCGCTGACCGGGCGGGCACCGGGTGGCAGGGCGGTGATCTCGGTCTCTTGCCACAGCACCCGGCCTGCGGCCGGGGCCAGAAACCCCGCCAGCGCCGCCAGCAAGGTGGATTTGCCCGCACCCGACGGCCCGATCAGCGCGGTGATCTTGCCCGCGCCGAATGTGACATCGGCTGTGAGGCGGAAATCATCCTGCTGCAAGACCAGCTTGTCACAGATCAGCATTGCCGCGCCCTCCCCGGTCGCAGATCCAGAAGGCCACAAAACTGAGCGCCAGCAGCAGCAGGGCGGCCCCTGCGGCAGCCTCCATCCGGTAGGCACCCATCAGCCGGTACATGGCCAGCGGCAGGGTCTGCTGTGCCTCGCCCGCAAAAAGCGTGATGACCCCAAGATCACCCATCGACAAAGCCGCGGCAAGCCCCGCCCCGAAGCCCAAGGGCCGGCGGATGCGCGGCAGCACGACAATCCGCACCCAGCCCCAGCGCGACAGGCCAAGGCTGGCACCAAGGCGGCTATAATCCCGCGCCACCTCGTCCACGGCCTGCCCGATCGCGCGCAAGGCAAAGGGCAAGGCCAATGTCGCATTGACCAGCACGGTGATTGGCAAGGCCAGACGCGCGGGGTTGATGAAAGGATAGACCAGCAGGAATGCCCCCGTGCCCACAACCAGGCCTGACGCCGCCAAGGGCAAGACGCCGACAACTTCCATGACCCGCCCGCCGCGCAGTGCCAGCGCCAGCGCCATGCAGAGGCAAAGCAGGGCAGAGCATGCCGCCACGATCACCGACCGCCCCGCCGCCGCCCAGATATCGGCAGGCAGCAGCGCCAGCCCCGGCAGACCGCGCCAGACCACCATGCAAAGCGGGGTGAACAGGAACAGGGCGACCAATCCGATCATCAGGTAATCCAGCACCGGCCAGCGCAGATCCCAGCGCTGCACGACACGGTCCAGCCCTGTGCCCATCGTATCGACCAAGGACAGCCGCCAGACGATGGCCGCCGCCACCACGCAGAGCCCGAATTGCACACAGGCCAGCAAGGCCGCGCGCCCCAGATCGAAATCGAACCGCAGCGCCTGATAGATCGCCAGTTCGACCGTGGTCGCACGCGGCCCGCCGCCCAGCGTCAGCGCCACTGCGAAACTGGTCAGGCAGATCAGAAAGATCACCAAAAAGACCCCCGGCACCACCCGGCGCAGCATCGGCCATTCCAGCAAGCGGCCCACAGGCGCGTTCAGCGATGCGGCAAGGCGGAACTTTTCCGCCGGGATCGCCAGCCAGCCTTGCAGGATCAGCCGGATCGCCAGCGGCAGGTTGAAAAAGACATGCGCCAAAACCACGCCGTGAAAGCCGAAGATGCTGATCGCGGGCAGGCCAAGCCATGCAAGGGCGCTGTTGACCACGCCTGCGCGTCCGAACACCGCCAGCAAGCCGATCACCGCCACCACGACCGGCAACAGGAACGGCGCACCCATCAGCGTGATCAGCAAAGACCGCCCCCGAAACCGCCGCCGCGCAAGCGCGCGCGCGACGGGGATTGCCAGCAGCACACTCAGCCCTGCGGACACCAGCGCCTGCGTGACAGTAAACCGGATCGCGGCCCAATCGGCAGGCGACAGCCCGCGCTGCCATTCGGCGCGCCAGCCGACAGCGGCCAGCGTGCCAATGGTCAGCACCAGCACCAGCGCCGCCGCTGCGGCACCGGGCCAGCGCGGCGCTATTGCGACAGCGCGTTGCGCCATTCGTCCAGCGCCGTATCACGGATCGCTGCGGCATCCTCGGGCGACAGCAGCAGGGCCAGATCGGGGGTGATCAGCGTCTCGAACCCGGCGGGCAGGCCAGCCTCGGGGATCACGGCGGGATACATCCAATTGGTCGTCGGGATGATCGACTGGAACGCATCCGAGACCATGAAGGCCAGAAATTGATCCGCCAGTTCCGGCTGGTCGGTGCCGGCGACTTTGGCCGCGACCTCGACCTGCATGTAATGGCCTTCGTCAAAGGCCCAAGCGCGCTTGCTGTCATCCTCTTCCGCGATCAGGTGATAGGCGGGGGATGTGGTATAGGACAGGACGGCATCCGCCTCGCCCTCGAGGAACAAGCCATAAGCTTCGGACCAGCCCGGCGTGACGGTGACGATATTATCGGCCAGATCAGCCCACAGATCGGCGGCGCTGTCAGGATAGGCGGTCTTGACCCACATCAGCAGGCCCAGACCGGGGGTGGATGACCGGGGGTCCTGAATAACGATCCGGATATCGCTGTCGGCCAAGGCGCGCAGGGATGTCGGCGCTTCGGCACCGGCATTGCCGACAAAGGCGAAATAGCCCCAGTCGAAGGGCAGGAATTCAGGATCATCCCAGGTGATCGGCAAGTCCAGATCAGCGGTCACACCATGGGGTGCAAACAGGCCCGTTGCACGCGCGGCGGCGATCAGGTTGGTATCAAGGCCCAGCACGATATCAGCCTCGGTCCGTGGACCTTCCAACTGGAGCCGCGCCAGCAGCGCCGCACCATCACCAGTGCCGATGAATTGTAGATCACAGCCGCAAGTTTCCTCGAAGGCGGCCTCGATCGCGGGGCCGGGGCCCCAGTCGCTGACGAAGCTGTCATATGTCATCACTTGCAATACGGGGGTCTGCGCGACGGTGCCGCTGGCACAAAGCGCAAATCCCGCAACAAGTGGCAGATAAATGGATTTTTGCATTCTATCCTCCAAATGCGACGGGCGGATTGGGGGAATAGCGGGATTGCCATACCTTCCCTCCGCCGGTCCTAACCGGTTCAGGTTCAACGGGTCTGCAAACGCATCTCAGCCGGTAAAGGCACCCCGAGGTGGGGCGCAAGCTAGGGTGGAACGCGGCGGGGCGCAAGGGAAACCTCTTGAGCCTGCCCCCCCCGCCCGCTAGACCGATGCCAAACAGGGGTTTGCCATGTCCATCAACAGTTTCGGTCATTTGTTCCGCTTTACCACTTGGGGCGAAAGCCACGGGCCAGCGCTGGGTGCCACGGTCGATGGCTGCCCGCCCGGCGTGCCGCTGGACCCTGCGATGATCCAGCAATGGCTGGACAAACGCCGCCCCGGTCTGAACAAGAACACGACCCAACGCAATGAACCCGATGCGGTGGACATCCTGTCGGGTGTCTATGAGGGGCGCACCACCGGCACGCCCATTCAGCTGATGATCCGCAACACCGACCAGCGGTCCAAGGATTATGGCGATATCCTGAATACGTTCCGCCCCGGTCACGCCGATATCACCTATCACCAGAAATACGGGCTGCGCGATCCGCGCGGTGGCGGGCGGTCATCGGCGCGCGAAACCGCGTCACGGGTGGCGGCAGGCGGTGTGGCGCGCGAGGCGATCAAGGCGATTGCGCCAAATGTGCAGATCAAAGGCTACATGACCCAGATGGGCACCAAGCAGATCGACCGCACCCGGATGGATTGGGACCAGATCGACCAAAACGATTTCTTTTGTCCCGATGCGCAGGCCGCAGCGGAATGGAACGACTATCTGACATGGCTGCGCAAGGATGATCACAATTCGGTCGGCGCGATCATCGAGGTGGTGGCGCGCGGCGTGCCTGCGGGCATCGGCGCGCCGGTTTATGCCAAGCTCGACACGGATCTGGCCGCCGCGATGATGTCGATCAACGCCGTCAAAGGTGTCGAAATCGGTGAAGGCATGGCCGCCGCCGCGCTGACCGGGCGGGATAACGCGGATGAGATTTTCATGGGGCCGAACGGGCCGGAATATGCGTCCAATCATGCGGGCGGCATCCTTGGCGGGATCAGCACGGGGCAGGATATCGTCGTGCGCTTTGCGGTGAAACCGACCTCATCCATTCTGTCCCCGCGCAAGTCGATCATGATGGACGGCAGCCCGACCGAAGTCATCACCAAGGGCCGCCACGACCCCTGCGTCGGCATCCGCGCTGTGCCGGTGGGCGAGGCGATGATGGCCTGCGTGATCCTGGATCATTTGCTGCTGGATCGCGGCCAGACCGGCGGCGTGCGCGGTGTGATCGGGTAAGGTGGATCACGATCCACCTTACGTCTGTTTCGACAATTGCACCGCCAGAATACCCCCCGCGATAATCGCGACACCCAGTACATCCAGCGGCCCGATCTTTTCACCCAACAGGATCGCGGCCACAGCGACGCCCAGGAACGGGTTCAAAAAGTGAAAGGTCGATGCTTTGACCGCGCCGATCCGGCCAACCAACAAGAACCAGACCAGCGTCGCCGCCAGCCCCGGCACCAGCACGGTATAGCTAAAGGCCAGGATCAGCTGCCAGTTCCAGGTCACCTCTAGCGTTTCCAATGTCATGGCGGGTATCCACAGCAGCGCCGATCCGACCAGCATCTGCAAGCCCACGATCATCAGCACATTGCCGCCAGAGGATGCGCCCAGCACCGCCAGCGTGGCGATGGTCAGCGAAATCACCCCGATCACGCAGAGGATCAGGCCAAAGATATCGACCCCGCCCTGGATCCGCGCGCCCATGATCAGCACCACGCCAATCACCCCCGCCGATAGCCCTGCGATCCCCAAAGGGCGCACCCGCGTGCCAAAGACCACCCAACCAACCAGCGCCACCAGCAGCGGCATGGTCGAGGCGATGATCGCGGCCAAGGAGGCGGGAATCGTCTGCATCGCCACAAAGTTCAGCCCGAGGTAAAGCGCATTCTGGCAGATCCCAAAGACCAGCACCCCGGTCCATTGCCGCCGCGTCAGCCGCGCGGATTGCCCCAGCAGCCAAGCGATAACCACACCGATCAGACCGGAAATCAGGAACCGCAGCGCCAGTGCGGACAGCGGCGGCGCATATTCCACGATCACCCGCGCCGAGGTAAAGGCCGAGGACCACATGAACGCGAAGGCGAGGCCCATCAGAACCGCTTTGATATCCATGTCACCTCACGAGAAAAAGGGCCGCCTGTCGGGGCGACCCTTTCCTGATTTCGCATCCGGCACAAGGCCCGATAGCTTAGCCGTTGACGCTGTCTTTCAGGGCCTTGGCGATCGTCACTTTGACAACCTTGTCGGCTTCTTTCTTGATCTGCTCGCCGGTGGCAGGGTTGCGCACCATCCGCTCGGGGCGTTCGCGGCAATAGATCTTGCCGACGCCGGGCAGGGTGACAGCACCGCCGCCAGCCACTTCGGATGTGATGATGCCGGTCACGGCATCCAGCGCAGCGCCTGCTGCTTTTTTGTCCATGCCGGTCTGATCGGCAATTGCAGCAACCAGCTGCGCTTTGGTCATTGGTTTCGTCGCCATATTACTGGTCTCCCTCATTCGCCCCATCTGTAGGGCCTATTCCCCGCCCTTATAACGGTATGTTGTGGCACACCACAACGAATAGTGGCTCCTGACAAGGCAAAAACGCACTTTTCCACCGTTTTTTCTTGCGTCAGAGGAAAGCAGTCTCCTCGAAACTGCGTAATTTGCGGCTATGGATGCGTTCCAGCGGCATTTCGCGCAGCAATTCCATCGCGCGAATACCGATCATCAGATGCGCCGCAACCTGCGTTTTGTAGAAATCCGATGCCATGCCGGGCAATTTCAATTCACCATGCAGCGGTTTGTCGGAGACGCAAAGCAGGGTGCCATAAGGCACGCGGAACCGGAAACCATTGGCGGCAATCGTCGCGCTTTCCATATCCAGCGCGATAGCGCGCGATTGCGACAGCCGCTGCACCGGTCCCGCCTGTTCGCGCAATTCCCAGTTCCGGTTGTCGATGGTGGCAACGGTGCCAGTGCGCATGATGCGTTTCAGCTCGTAGCCTTCAAGCTGGGTGACATCCGCCACCGCCGTTTGCAGCGCGATCTGGATTTCCGCCAGCGCCGGGATCGGCACCCAGACCGGCAGATCATCATCCAGCACGTGATCTTCGCGCAGATACGCATGGGCCAGCACGAAATCGCCCAGCCGCTGCGAATTGCGCAGGCCCGCGCAATGACCCACCATCAGCCAGGCATGCGGGCGCAGCACGGCGATATGGTCGGTCGCGGTTTTCGCATTCGACGGGCCGACGCCGATATTGACCAGCGTGATCCCCGCGCCATTCGCGCGTTTGAGGTGATAGGTCGGCATCTGCGGCAGTTTCGCAGGCACCGGCAGCGGCGCGTCATGGGCCGTGATCTCGACATTGCCGGTGCTGACGAAACTCGTGTAGCCGCTGGCAGGATCGGCCAGCATCTTGCGGGCGAAAGCCTCGAATTCCTCGACATAGAACTGGTAATTGGTGAACAGCACATGGTTCTGGAAATGCTCGGGCGCGGTGGCCGTGTAATGCGCCAGACGCGCCAGCGAATAATCAATCCGCTGCGCGGTGAATGGCGCCAGCGGGTGCGCCCCGTCGGGATAGGTGAACCCCGCACCGTTGACGATGGCATCATGCGTGGTGCTCAGGTCCGGCACGTCGAAATTGTCGCGCAGGTTGAAATCCATCGACCCGTCCTGCGGCACGGTCACGCCCGGATCATTGGCCACCGCGAAATGCACGGGGATCACCGTGTCCGAAGTGCCGATCACCACGGGCACGCCGTGGCTTTTGAGCAAAAGGTCGATCTGCTGTTCCAGATAGCTTTGGAACAGGTCAGGGCGGGTGACGGTCGTGGCATAGGTGCCCGGTTCGGCGACATGGCCAAAGGACAGCCGGCTGTCCATCTTGGCATGGGTCGTCGTGGTCAGGCGGATTTCGGGATAGAAGGCGCGAAACCGTGTTTCCGGCTGGCCGTCCCGCAGGGCGGTGATAAAGTTCTCTGATAGAAACCCGACAGAAGCATCATAAATTTCGATCAAGCGCGCAACCGCCTTTTTCGGATCGGTAAAGGCCTTGGCTTGCGGCAGGTCAGGTGTCCGGATGACAACCTTTTGGGGAGCGTTCATGTATTTTCCTCGAACAGATCGGTAATTTCGAATTTCGTCACATCGACCAAGCCCAGATCAGAGATCCGCAACGCCGGTATGACAACCAGCGCCAGCAGCGAATGCTGCATATAGGCATTGTTCAGCGTGCAGCCGCAGGCGGCCATCGCGGCGACCATGGCATCGGCCGAGGCGGCGACCTCTGCCGCGGGGCTGTCGGACATCAGCCCCGCGATGGGCAATGCGACCAGCGCCAATTCGGCATCGTCTTTCCAGACGGTGACACCGCCGCCGACCTCGCCCAGCCGGTTCGCCGCCTTGGCCATCAGCGCGCGGTCGGTGCCGACGACGATCATATGGTGGCTGTCATGCGCCACGGTCGAGGCGATGGCCATCCGCCCCCTATAGCCAAAACCCGAAACAAAGCCGTTCACAACCTTACCCGTCGCGCGGTGCCGTTCGACAAGCGCGATCTGATAGGTATCGCCTTGTCCTTCGACCACACCATCGACCACGGGCAATTCGGCGGTCAGCGCCTCGGTCGGGGCCTGGTTTTCGACGACGCCGATGACTTTGGCGACGACGCTATTGGCCCCTTTCGGCGCGGGGACGGCGAAATCGGCGTGATCCAGCAGCTTGCCCATCCGCACCGTCTGACGCGCATCATCGGGCCAGTCGTAATGCGGGCAATCCACGGTGATCTTGCCGTTCAGCGCCACGGTCTTGCCGCGTGCAATCACGTGCTCGATCGGCAACGTGACAAGGTCAGAGGTCAGGATCACATCGGCGCGGCGGCCCGGCGTGATCGAGCCAAGCTCACGTTCCAGACCGAAATGGGTCGCGGTGTTGATCGTCGCCATTTGCAAGGCGATCAGCGGGTCGCAGCCGCAAGCGATGGCATGGCGCACGACGCGGTTCATATGGCCATCATTAACCAAGGTGCCGGAATGGCAATCATCGGTGCAGAGGATGAAATTGCGCGGATCCAGCCCCTTTTGCGTCACCGCCGTGATCTGGCTTTCAACGTCATACCAGGCCGAGCCTAGCCGCATCATCGACCGCATGCCGTTGCGGGTGCGGGCCAGCGCGTCCGCCTCTGCCGTGCCTTCGTGGTCGTCGGCGGCGCCGCCTGCGACATAGGCGCTAAAGGCCACGCCCTTGTCAGGGCTGGCATAATGGCCGCCGACGGTCTTGCCCGCGCGCATCGTGGCGGCCATTTCGGCCAGCATCTGCGGATCACCGTTCACGACGCCCGGAAAATTCATCATCTCGCCCAGACCGATGATGCCGGGCCATGCCATCGCCTGTGCCACGTCATCGGCGCTGATCTCGAATCCAGTGGTTTCCAGACCGGGGGCAGAAGGCGCGCAGGACGGCATCTGGGTAAAGATATTGACGGGCTGCATCAGCGCCTCGTCATGCATCATCCGCACACCGCGCAGGCCAAGGACATTGGCGATCTCATGCGGGTCGGTGAACATGGTCGTCGTGCCATGCGGGATCACGGCGGCGGCGAATTCGGCGGGGGTCAGCATGCCGCTTTCGATATGCATATGCCCGTCACACAGGCCGGGGATCAGGTAACGGCCATCCGCCTCGATCACTTCGGTATCTGGGCCGATGCAATGGCTGGCGTCAGGGCCGATATAGGCGAAACGCCCGGCGGCGATGGCGACCTGCCAATCCAGCAGCTCTCGGGTTTGGACATTGACCAGCTTGCCGCCACGGATGACCATATCGGCGGGGCTGCGGCCTGCGGCGACAGCGACCAGATGCGGGGCGACATCCGCCCATGATTTGATGTGATTTTCCATCCCCAAAATTGACACCGATTCAGGCAGTGTTCAAGGGGGGTCAGATCGCGCTCAGGTCGAGTGGCTTTTCATCGGGGTTCAGCCGCAGCATCGCGATGCTAAGCGCGGTCGCGATGGTCACCCAGACCAGATAGGGCACAAAGGCCAGCCCGGCCCAGACATCCAGCTGGAAATGCGTGATGGTGCAGCCCAGCACCGCCAGCCACAGCGCCCCGATGATCGGCAGCGAGCCTTTCAGGCGGCGCAGGCCAAAGAACACCGGCGTCCAGAGCGCGTTCAGCGCGATCTGGATCGCCCAGAAAGCCATCGCATAGCCATTGCCGTCAATCATCGCGACCCGCGCGCCGGCAAAGGAAATCAGCAGATAGATTGATGTCCATGCCACAGGAAACATCCAGTCGCGCGGCACCCATGTCGGTTTGTTCAGGCTTTTATACCATGCGCCTGTCGGAAACAGCGCACCGGTCGATCCGGCGGCAAAGGTCGCGGCCAGAAACAGCAAGAACAGCACATAATCCATCAGAGGCCCTTTCGCGCTACCCAACCTACCTAGGCGCGATGGCCGCTGTTTCCAACCCCTGCTTGGCGGCTGCGCAGATCGGCCAGCACGTCCAGCACCGCCAGGGACCGGCTTTGGCTGGGTTTGGACCGGCTTGCGGCATCGACCAGAAAGGCCACCTCGTCCAAGGGGCGCGCATAGATGATCGGCGATTTCGGCGTCATGACGGAAAAGGCGGTGCGCAGCGCGGATTGCCCGACCCAACCCAGTTTTTGCGTCACCGAGGTCCGCGCCCGCATCGTGATACTGTCATAGCCGTTCTGCCGGACCTGTCTGCCGATACCCGCATAGATCAGCCGCGCGGCCCAGATACCGGTGCGTGTCTTGACGGGCAGCGCGTTGATGCCAGATTCGGACCGCAGATAGAGCCTGTCCGCCTCGGCCAGCAGGCGTTTGACCATGAATCGCAAAGCCGCGTCAGGCACAGGGTCGCGGGTGAAATTCAGCGGGTCGATCCCCGCCTCTGCCAGCCAGTCGAGCGGCAGATAGATCCGGCCCATCCGCGCGTCTTCGCCCACATCGCGCGCGATATTGGTCAGCTGCATCGCCACCCCCAGATCGCAGGCACGCGCCAGCGCATCGGGGTCGCGCACCCGCATCAGCACGCACATCATGGCACCGACGGCGCTGGCAACACGGGCAGAATAATCGCGGACGCCGGACAGGGTGTCATAGCGGTATTCGGCCGCGTCCCATGCCAGCCCTTCAAGCAAGGCATCGGGCAGGGCGCGGGGCATCTCGAATTCGTCGATGATCGCGGCAAAGGCGCGGTCTTCGGGGGCGTTGCGGGGAGTGCCGGCATAGGCCAGGTCCAGCCGGTCTTGCAGGCGCAGCACGGCACCGGCCTGCTGGGTGCCTTCGTCCACCTCGTCATCGGCGAGCCTGCAAAAGGCGTAAAGCGCCAGCGCGGGATCACGGACCGAGGATGGCAAAAGGCGCGAGGCGGCGTGAAACGACAGCGACCCGTGGCGGATCGCATTTTCGCAATGCGCCAGATCCTCGGGCCGGATCATTCTGCCGCCACTTTCAATGGCATCTGCACCGGGGCGTCGGGGACCAGTTTCGCCAATACCTCGGCGCTGGAAATCACGCCCGGCACACCGGCGCCCGGATGCGTGCCTGCGCCGACCAGAAACAGGCCCTTGGCCTCTTCGCTGATGTTATGGGGGCGGAACCAGGCCGATTGCAGGATGCGCGGTTCGATTGAAAAGCCCGATCCGTTCGGCGACAGATAGCGGTCGCGGAAATCCTCAGGCGTCAGGATCATTTCGGTGCTGATGCGATCCGCGAAACCGGGGATGGTTTTTTCCACCTCGGCCATGACCTTGGCCTTGTAGATCGCGGATTCCGTGGCCCAATCGACCGGATTGTCGAACCCCAGATGCGGCACGGGTGACAGGACGTAGAACGTATCATCGCCTTTGGGCGCGACGCTGGGATCGGTGACGCCGGGGCGGTGGATATAAAGGCTCATGTCGTCGGACAGCTTGCCCTTGATGAAAATGTCGCGCAGCAGACCCTCATAGCGGGGGGCGTTGGTGATCGTGTGATGGCCCACATCGGGCCACATCTGCGCCGTGCCTTTGGTGCCGAAATACCAGACGAACAGACCCATCGACCAGCGCCGCGATTTCAGTTTCTTGTCGGTCCAGCGTTTGCGCGGATGGTTGCGCAACAGGCGCTGATAGGTATGGCCCGCATCGGCATTGCTGACGACCAGCGGCGCATGGATCACGCTGCCATCGGTCAGGCGCACGCCTTTGGCAGCCCCGTTGTCGATCAGCAGCTCGTCCACCTCGACATTCTGGCGGACGGTGCCGCCTTGCACCTTGATCACCTTGACCATCGCATTGGCAATCGCCTGCACGCCGCCCATCGCGTAATGCACGCCGTAAGTCTTTTCCAGATAGGCGACCAGCGCATAGATCGACGTGACCTTGCGCGGATCGCCCCCGATGAACAGTGGATGGAACGACAAAGCCATGCGCAGGCGGGCATCCTTGACCCGCGCCTTGGCCAGCCCGAGGATCGAGCGGTCCGCACGCAGGCGGGCGAATTCGGGCAGCACCTTGATCGTTTCCCAGATCTTGTTCATCGGCTTGGCGACCATGCCTTCGAACCCGACCTTATAGCAGGCCTCGCTGTCTTTCAGGAACCGCTTGTAACCCGCCACATCAGCGGGGCTCAGGCGGGCGACCTCGGCCAGCATCGCGTCTGTGTCCTGCCGCGCGGTGAATGTCGATCCATCGGGCCAGCGCACTTCGTAGAACGGGTCCATCGGGCGCAGGCTGATATCCTTGTGGAAATCCCGCCCGCAAGCCCGCCAGAGGTTTTCATAGACCTGCGGGACGGTGATGATCGTCGGCCCCAGATCGAAACGATGCCCGTCCTGCGTGATGGATGACCCCCGCCCGCCGGGCAAATCCAGCCGGTCCAAAACGGTGACGGCATAGCCTTTGGCACCCAGACGCATCGCGGCCGCAAGCCCGCCAAGGCCCGCCCCGATGACGATGGCCGCGTTTGAATCAGTCTGATCATGTGTCAACATAACCTCACTCTAGATGTGTAAGGTAAAGTTGACAAATACTATTCGCCCGCCCTTTTCAAAAGGTGATCGCTATGTCAGACTTGGTTGACACTAGCACAGGCGCCCCCTTGACCCAGATCGTCACCTTGTCGTTTTTCCGCTTTGCCGGGCCATTGGCGCGGGTCTGGGCGCTGGTGATGATGGGCGGCGCGCGGTTGCCGCTGGCCCGCACGCCCGACATCGGGTTCTGGAAGCTCTGCGGCTCTGGCACCGGCGAAGGGTTCACGCCTGTTCCCAATACCGCCGTCTATGCGATCCTTGCGACGTGGCCCGATATCGCGACCGCCAAGGCGCGCAGCAGCAGCGGCATTTTCGCCCGCTACAGGGGCCGCGCGGCGGAACATTGGACAGTGTTTTTGCAAACCCAATCCGCCCGCGGGCAATGGTCGGGCCAGCAACCTTTCGCGCCCACGGCCACCGCCACGCCCGGCCCCTTGGCGGCATTGACCCGCGCGACGATCAAGCCACGCATACTTGCGCGGTTCTGGGGGCGGGTGCCAAATATCTCCGCCAAGATCGGCGCGGATAGCAATGTGATGTTCAAGATCGGCATTGGCGAGGTGCCGATGCTGCATCAGGTCACATTCTCGATCTGGCCCTCCGAATCCGCGATGGCCGCCTTTGCCCGCACTGGCCCGCATGCCGAGGCGATCCGCGCCGTGCGTGACGAAGGCTGGTTTGCCGAAGAACTCTATGCCCGTTTCGCCGTGCATTCCGATGCCGGCACATGGAACGGCACCTCCCCCCTTGCCAGACCAGAGGCCGCATGAAACAGCCCTTCCCCTTTTCCGCCATCGTCGGTCAGGACGAGATGAAACAGGCCATGATCCTGACCGCCATCGACCCATCCATCGGCGGCGTGCTGGTCTTCGGCGACCGTGGCACCGGCAAATCGACCGCCGTGCGCGCGCTGGCCGCTTTGCTGCCACCGATCAAGGCCGTGCAGGGCTGTCCCGTGAACAGCGCCAAACCCGGTGATGTACCCGATTGGGCAGTGTTAGAGACGAAAAAGCTGGCCGAAATGCCCACCCCCGTGGTGGATTTGCCCCTTGGCGCGACCGAAGACCGCGTCACCGGCGCGCTCGATATCGAAAAGGCGCTGACCAAAGGCGAGAAGGCGTTTCAACCCGGTCTGCTGGCGCGGGCCAATCGGGGATATCTTTATATCGACGAGGTGAACCTGCTGGAGGATCACATCGTCGATCTGCTGCTCGACGTGGCGCAATCGGGCGAAAACGTGGTGGAACGCGAAGGTCTGTCGATCCGCCATGCCGCGCGTTTCGTGCTGGTCGGGTCCGGCAACCCCGAAGAAGGCGAATTGCGCCCGCAATTGCTCGACCGGTTTGGTCTGTCGGTCGAGGTGGCCTCGCCCAAGGATATCGCCACGCGGGTCGAGGTGATCAAGCGCCGCGATGCATTTGACAATGACAATGCCGCTTTCATGCTGCGCTGGCAGGCCGAGGATGCCGCGATCCGCGACCGGATCTTGACGGCGAGAAAGACACTCAAAAGGCTGAAAACGCCCGAAAAGACGCTGCATGACGTGGCCGAGCTATGCCTTGCGCTGGGATCGGACGGGTTGCGCGGTGAACTGACGCTGCTGAAGGCCGCCCGCGCCTATGCCGCCTGGCGCAATGACACCGCGCTGACCCGTGCGCATGTCAAGGATATGGCGCCGATGGCCCTGCGCCACCGCCTGCGCCGCGATCCTTTGGACGAGGCGGGCAGCGGCACCCGCGTGGCGCGGATCGTGGAAGAAACCCTTGGCTAGTGCGATCTGGCACCGCGCCGTTCTGGCGATGCAATTGCTGGCGGTTGATCCCGCATTGGGGGGCATGGCCCTGCGCGCAAGGTCCGGCCCGGTGCGCGACAGGCTGATGGGCTTGCTGCATTGGTTGCCACAGCCGCAGCACCGTATCCATCCCGCGATATCAGACGAGGCGCTGTTCGGCGGGCTGGACCTGTCCGCGACCTTGGCAACAGGTGCGTTTGTGCAGGAACAGGGTCTGTTATCGCGCCCTAGCACAATGATCCTGACCATGGCGGAACGCGCAACCACGCAATTGGCCGCCCGGCTGGCCATGGTGCTGGATGCGGGCAGCACCCACCGGCTGATCGCGCTGGATGAAGGCGCTGAACCCGATGAGGCGTTGAACCCCAAACTGGCGGAACGGCTGGCCTTTGCTGCTGATCTGTCAGAGGTCAGCGTGACCGAGGCCATCCTGCCCGATGCTTTCGACCCCGCCGCCGCGATCACCCATCTGCGCCATGTCGCTGTCCCCGATGATCTGTGTGAACAACTGACCCGGATCGCGGCGCAATTCGGCATCGACAGCCTGCGCGCGCCCTTGTTCGCCCTGCGCGCGGCCAAGGCGCATGCGGCGCTGCTGGGCAAAATGCTGGTCGATGCCGATGATGTGGAAATCGCCTGCCTGCTGGTGTTCGCCCATCGCGCCACGCAGATGCCAGGCGGCGAAGAGGACGACGACACACCCGAACCCGACCAGAATGATCCCGAGGATCAGGACCAGACCGACATCCGTGATCTGCCGGATGAATTGCTGCTGGATGCGATCAAGGCGCTCTTGCCTGACGACCTGCTGGACCGGATCGCCGCGCAAAAGGCGCGCCAAGGCAAGGGCAGCGGGTCAGGGGCTGCGCGCAAGGGCAACCGGCGCGGCAGGCCGATGCCATCGCGCGCGGGGCGGTTGGGGGACGGCGCGCGGATCGATATTGTCGCCACCCTGCGCGCGGCAGCCCCTTGGCAAAGCATCCGCAAACAGGCGACAGGGCGCGACAGCCTGCAAGTGCGCAGCGCCGATATCCGCGTCAAACGGTTCGAGGAAAAATCCGACCGGCTGCTGGTCTTCACCGTCGATGCCTCGGGGTCTTCTGCGCTATCGCGTCTGGCCGAGGCGAAAGGCGCGATCGAATTGCTGCTGGCGCAGGCCTATGCGCGGCGCGATCATGTGGCGCTGGTGGCGTTTCGCGGAACGGGGGCCGAGGTGCTGCTGCCGCCCACCCGGTCGCTGGTGCAGACCAAACGCCGCCTTGCCGCCTTGCCGGGGGGCGGTGGCACGCCGCTGGCGGCGGGGATCGTGGCCGCACTGGACCAGGCCGTCACCGCCATACGCAAAGGGCTGACGCCGACGATCGTGATCCTGACAGACGGCCGCGCGAATATCGCATTGGATGGCGCAGGCAACCGCCCGCAGGCCGCCGCCGATGCGCAGCGCATGGCGCAGGCGGTGCGCGCGCAAGGGATCGACGCGCTGGTGATCGACACCGGCAACCGGCCGGAACCAGCGCTGGCGGCCTTGGCGCAAAGCTTGGGCGCGATCTATCTGCCCATGCCGCGTGCCGATGCGGCGCGGCTATCGGCCAGCGTCGCCACCGCCTTGGGCGACTGATGCGCTGGCCCCCGCGCGACTGGCCGCTGTCAGACCATTCCCGCCAGATCCTGCACCGCCCGCATCGCTGGCATGTGCAAGAGGCCGGCAGCGGCCCGCTGATCCTGCTGATCCATGGCGCAGGCGGGGCGACGCAAAGTTTCCGGCATCTTTTTCCGATCCTGATGCAAACCCATCATGTCGTCGCCATCGACCTGCCCGGTCAGGGGTTCACCCAGATGGGCGCGCGGCAACGCTGCGGGCTGGATCACATGGCCGAGGATATCTTGTCGCTCTGCCATGCCCAAGGCTGGGATCCCGCGATCATCCTGGGCCATTCGGCAGGCGGCGCGATTGCCCTGCGGCTTTGGGAATTGGGGCTGCGGCCCGCCGAAATCGTGCTGATCAACGCCGCGCTGAGCAATTTCAAAGGCGTTGCGGGTTTGCTGTTCCCGATCATGGCCAAGGCGCTGGCCGCGACGCCCTTTAGCGCCAGCATCGTGACGGTGACCAGCAACCGCAATACGATCCGCAACCTGATCAGGGGGACAGGGTCAAAGCTGGATGATGACGGGCTCGCGCTTTATTACCGCCTGCTGGGCGACCGCAGCCATATCGACGGGACCCTGTCAATGATGGCGCAATGGTCGCTGGATGGTTTGCTGGCGCGCCTGCCGCAGATCAGCGCCCCGGTGCATCTGATCAGCGGGTTGAATGACAAGACCGTGCCGCCATCGGTCAGCCGGGACGCCGCCGCCCGTCTGCCACAGGCGCGCCTGACCGAATTGGCGCAGCTGGGCCATCTGGCGCATGAAGAAAACGCAGCCCTGATCGCAAAGCTGATCACCGAGCAATGAAAAAGGGCTGACAGGTTTCCCTGACAGCCCTTCGATCACAGCGAAACAGCGCGTTCCCGCGCCGCCCATTGCTTACATGTCAGAGAATGTCGCCAGATAGGCATAGAGATCATAGGCGTCCTGTTCGGAGCGCACCTGATAGGCCATCTTGCCGCGGGCGCGGCGATCTTCCAGCTTTTCGCGCAGCCAGCCGGTCGGGTCCTGCACATAGCCGACAAAGTTTTCTTCGTTCCAGACTTCGCCAGCCTCGCCCAGCGCGACCAGCCCATCGCTGTAGTTGAAATCTTCGACCGAGCCCAGCGCACGGCCAACCAGGCCATATTGGTTCGGACCCGTGCGCGAATTGCGCCCTGCCAGAACATTGCCATCGGCATCTGCCACGATATGGCAGGCCACGCATTGACGGTTGAACTGTTCTTCACCATTCGCGGCATCGCCGATTGTCGGCGCGAGATCTTGTGCAAATGCTGGTGCCGCCAGAATGGCAAGCGCCGCAGCGAGTGTAAATTTCTTCATGATCGTCTTCCTTTTCGATCTGATTCTGTGACCGTTGCCCCAGTCAATTCTTACTGTAGTGCATCCTGTGCAACGGTCCAGCCCCGCGCAGGAAAAGAAGTGGCCTAGCATTCAGGCAACGGCATGCGCCAATGCGCATTGTTTCCACAAAACGCGCAGCGCGGTGACCAGATGGTCGATATCCTCATCCGAATGCAGCGGTGATGGGGTAAAGCGCAGCCTTTCGGTGCCCTTGGGCACGGTCGGGTAATTGATCGGCTGCACATAGATATCCCATTCGCGCATCAGGTAATCGGCCAGCATCCGGGTCTTGACCGGGTCCTTGATCAGCACCGGCACGATATGGCTGTCATTGAGCATATGCGGAATGCCCGCACGGTCAAGCGCGGCGCGCAGCCGGGCGACCTGGCGGCGCTGGCGGGCGCGTTCCATCTGGGATTCTTTGAGATAGGCAATGGATGCACGCGCGGCGGCAGCAATGGCCGGCGGCAACGCGGTGGTAAAGATGAACCCCGAGGCAAAGCTGCGGATGAAATCGCATAGCGCCGCCGATCCGGTGATATAGCCGCCGACAACGCCATAAGCCTTGCCCAATGTGCCCTCGATCAAGGTGATGCGATCGGCCAGACCTTCGCGTTCGCTGACCCCGCCACCGCGCGGGCCATACATGCCGACGGCATGGACCTCGTCCAGATAGGTCATGGCGCCGTATTTTTCGCAGACCTCGACGATCTGGCGAATGGGCGCGATATCGCCATCCATGGAATAGACGCTTTCGAAGGCCACGATCTTGGGGACATCGGCGGGCAAGGCGCGCAGCTTCATTTCCAGATCATGGTAATCATTGTGCTTCCAGATCACCTTTTGCGCACGCGAATGGCGGATACCCTCGATCATGGACGCATGGTTGCCCGCATCCGACAGGATCACGCAGTTTTCCAAACGGCTGCCCAAGGTCGACAGCGCCGCCCAATTCGACACATAGCCCGAGGTGAACAGCAAAGCCGATTGCTTGCCATGCAGATCGGCCAATTCGCGTTCCAGCAACAGGTGATCATGATTGGTGCCGCTGATATTGCGGGTGCCGCCCGATCCGGTTCCGGTGCGCTGGACCGCTTCACACATCGCGCCGATCACGGCAGGGTGCTGGCCCATGCCAAGGTAATCATTGGAACACCAGACCGTCACATCGCGCACGGCCCCATCGGCGGCATGGTTGGCCGCGCGGGGAAACTTGCCGCATTGGCGTTCCAATTCCGCGAAATAGCGGTAATTGCCATCGGCTTTCAATTGATCCAGCTGCGCATTGAAAAGGGCGTCAAAATCCATCGGTCTTATCTTTCTTCTTTGGGCATCGTTTTGGGCAGTGGGTGTTGTTGGGGCAACATCCAGCGCCAGAGTTTCGCATCCGGCAATGGAATGACCATCAGCCAATGTTCCAACAGCGCAAGCGCTGCCAATGTCGTCAGCAGGCCGTAGCCCACGATGGTCACATCCGATCCGGCAAACCACAGCCGCTCGGTGCAGATGGCCAACAGGGCGGTCAGCGCCGTGATGGCCAGGGGAAAGGCAAAGGTCACCGGGCCGCGCCGGAAATAGCTTTTCAGATGGGACAGGCGGCGCGGCACGAATTCCAGATTGATCCGCGGCACGCCGAAAAACAGGTTCAGCTTGGCAAAGATCCGCGCGAGGTAAAGGATCAGATAGGTCGCCAGCGCCATCTGGTTTTCCGCCCCGCCAGAGACCAGAACCAGCCCCAACAAACCCAAGGTCAGCAGCAATTCGTGATGCGCCACTGTCGCAAAGGCACGAAAGAACCGCGGCTTGCCTGACAGCCCCGGCGGACAATCATCGCGCATCGGGCCGGCGACAACACCCGCCAGAAACGCAAGCTCGATCCAGCCCCAGATCGCCAGCGCGCCCAGGAATCCCAGATAGACCCCCGCCACATCCGCGCGCATCAGCGAAACACCGACAGCCCACAGGCCCACCACCAGCAATGGCAGCCCGGCGACAACGGTTTGCAGATGCCGCCCGCTCTGATCCGCGCGGCGCACGGCCAGCAGGATCACCCCGGTGGAAAACCACCACAGGAAAATCGCCGCGATGATGGCTATCGCAGCGCCAGTCATGTTTCATCTTCCGAGCATAAATATCCCGGAGGTGTGGAGGCAGCGCCTCCACCGGTTTTCAGGATGAAAACCGCCCCCCCCATCAATAGGCCGGTGCCATCAGCGGGCTTTCGGGCACGTCGCTTTTGACGGCGGGAATGGTCAGCAAGGACACAAAGGCAAAACCGGCCTTGGCCGATCCCGTCATGCGTTTGACCCAACCGCCGATACCGCCCTGCTTGCGCCCCTGTGCGATCTGCACATTGGCGTCCTGCATCCGGTTCAGCGCGGGGATCCAGCGGGGATGGTCGATATCCAGCACCATCGGGAACACCTGCCGTGAAATATCCGATGTCTTGCGGAACACTTCCTGCCCGTACCACGCCGGATCAACGCCCAGCGCCTTGTGGAATTCGGGGCGCTGGTGGTCGCGCACCCACATGGTCGAAAACACCGCCGTCAGGAAAAACTTGATCCAGAGCTTGTTCATCCGGCTTTGCGTCAGCGCGGGGTCGGTTTTCAACAGCAGGGCAAAGGCCTCGCCATGGGAAAACTCGTCATTGCACCATTCGCGGAACCATTTGAAAATCGGGTGGAACCGGTGTTCGGGATGCGCCTCGAGATGGCGATAGATCGTGATATAGCGCGCATAGCCGATCTTTTCGGACAGATAGGTCGCGTAATAGATGAATTTGGGCCGGAAATAGGTGTATTTCTTGGCCTGTGTCAGAAAGCCAAGGTTCACGGCGATCCCGGCCTCGCGCAGGGCGTCGTTGATGAAACCGGCGTGGCGGGCCTCGTCACGGGCCATCAGCTGGAACAGTTCGGTGATGTCCTTGTTCGATCCGCGGCGTTTCATTTCCTTATACAGCACACAGCCGGAAAATTCGGCGGTGCAGCTTGAGATCAGGAAATCGATGAACTCCGCCTTCAGCTTGGGTTCCATCCCGTCCCAATCGACATGGTCCCAATCTTCGTTCTTGCGAAAATGGCCCTTGTTGGGGTCGGCCTTCATCTGGGCGATCAGCACGTCCCAATCTTCGCGCACGGGGGTCACGTCGATCGCGTCCATTTCGGCGAAATCGGTGGTATAGAACCGCGGCGTCAGCAGCGTGTTCGACATCGCGACCTTGGTCGCCTCTTCATTGGTCAGGGGCGGCAGGGCCTCTTGCGCGGCAATCGCTTCTTCGGCGGTGGCGGCATTGGATGAATGCATGTTCATGACAGCACCTCGTCGCTAAAGGAAAATTCGCACAATTCCATGAATTCGAAATCACCCGTCGCGCGGGTCCAGAGCTGTTCGAGCTTGGACGCGCGCGTGATGATCGCGGTGCGCTGTTCCTCGATCAATTCCCCAAAGGCGGCCATGATTTCCGGCCCCTGCACCTGCACGGTATCGCCCGGATAGATCACGGCACCATTGTCCAGCCGGACATGCGCCGACAATTCCTCGAACCGGTGCGAAATGGTCACCGTGCAAGGCGCGGTTTCCGTCTCTCTTAAAAATAGTCCCATGTGAGTTCCCTTTCACATCCTTGCGCGCAGGGGGCTAGCCTGCCCGCGGTTTCAATCCAGCAGCTTGGCAAAGGCTGCCACGTTATCGGCACCATAGCCGATCAATTCCGTCGCCATCCCGGTGCTTGGGTCAAGGATAGCGATATTGCCATTGTCGCGGCGCAAAACCTGCACGGGCGGCGTGCCCGATATGCCGTTTACCACGCGTTCGCGGTCGATCACGCGGCCCATGACGCCCAGAAAACCCGCCATATCGTCAGATGACCGTGCCAGCAGGGTGCCATCGATACCGGTGACCGTATAGATCCCACTTTTGTTGCCGGTGATGATGACATCGACGGTTTGCACAACCGGGGCCTGCTGCACCACGGCAACCAGCGGCTTGTCGGTGATCTTGGCATAGGCGACCAGACCGACGGCGGCGATCATCAGCGCGAACATCGCCCGCGCCACGAAAGGCGGCACGAGGATCTTTTCGGGATGTTTCATCGTATTGGGCGAATGGGCCATGATCTTTACTCCGCTGCAACGGCAGAAGCGCCGGTTTCAGATGTGACACGGGTGACCTGCGGCGCGGCAATGCGGGTTTCCGCAGCCTCGGCAAACAGTTTGGCCACATTGGCGGCATCGGGGATGCAGCGCAGCGCAGGCTGGGTGCGGGTCATGTGCCAAGGCCGGATATGCGGCCATGTCATCAGATAGGATACGCGGCTGTCGCCGATCAGCTCGAAGGCCAGCGTGCCGGTGCCTTTGGGGCGCAGGTCCAGTTTCGCCGTGCCGATCCATGTATAGGGCAGGTTCAGCGTCATGGTCAGCGCCGCGCCGATCCGCATCGCAACGCGCTTGTTGGTCAGCGTATAGATCGTGGCGCGCGCCTGCACATAGGCGACCAGATACAGCAGCCCGCAGGCAATCAGGCCGCTGATGACGAATGGCAAGCCATGCATCACCGCGATCTGCATCGGATAATCGGCCGAAGACGCGCCGATGCGCCATATTGTCAGCAGCGCGAAATAGCCCGCAACCCAGCGCAGCGACAAGGCTTCGCGCGCCAGCGCTTTGTGGTCGGGCGATCCTTGCCAGATGATATATTCATCGGCAGGCAGCTGTTCGGGCAGGCCGGGGATCGGTTCTACTGCGAAATCGTCATGGCTCATGGTCGTGTTCCCTTGGGTTGGCGGACCCCGGTGGCGAGCCGGGGTCAGTAGCGGTTCAGACTTGCGGCTCTAGACGGTCGGCAGAGGCATAAAGCGTCCCGCCGGCGTAATAGCCCATGATCTTTTCTTCCTCGAGAAGGGTGACGACATCCGGTAACTTGGTCACGGGAACGCCCTCCCAATTATGCGCGTAAAGCGACCGGACAACGACGCGATCGCCCTTGATCCGGGCCATGTTGATCGGGATCAGCCGGGTCTTGCCGCTGCCTTCGGGGTTCAGATCGACGGTCAGGAAACGCACCAGCGATTCCGGCACATCCACCCACATATCGGTCACACGGCCCACAACCTCGCCATCACCGCCGACGACGACCTTGCCGCGCGGATCGGTGCCTGCAGAGAGGATGAAATCGGGCAGTTGCGACATCGGCTTGATCTTGACATGGCCATGCGCATCCAGCTCTGGCGCGTCACGCCGTGGCGCCCAGGACGCCGGACCGACGCCATCCAGCATCGGATCGCCGGTCGGAATATAGGGCGACCCCGCCGCGCGCGACGATTGCGCCAGCGCCAGATCGTCACGATCACCGCGCTGCCCGCTTGGCAGGGCCAGTTCACCGCGCCCATCGCGCAGATGGAACGTCTTGTCGGACGGGACCGGGAACGGACCCTGGTTCGGGGCTGGCTTTCCTTCTTCGTCCAGAAGCGGATAGCCTTCGCGCATGTTTTCGGTTTGCAGGTAATAGATCAGCCCTGCAAAGAAGATCCAGAAAAGCCAGATTGCTGCGCTCGCCAGATCGAAGTTGCCAAAGAATGTAGTTCCAACCATGTTGTGGTCCTTTCGGGATCAGGTCGGGAAATCGGCCAATTCCAGCTTGGCAGACCCCCGTTGTGTTATCGCCCGCAGCCGCACAAGCGGCCCCAGCACGATCAATGTGATGAACAAAAGGGCGATTTCGGTGTGATAGACCACCGAATACCCCGTGGCAGGCGTGGCGAGCGCCTCTCCCAAGATGCCGTTCCCAGCGGCGTGGTTTACAAGGTCACGCAAAGTGCCCCCGATAAAGATGGACAGCCCCGCACCGGTGGCTTGCGCAGCCCCCCAGGCACCAAGGGCAAGGCCCCGACCGGCGCGACCGATGGTCGGCATGGTCATGGCGGCGGTCAGCGTGGACACGCCGAAAAGGCCCGACCCGAAGCCGATCAGCCCTGCGCCCAGATAGAACAGCAAAGACGACCCGATTGGGGCCGCGAAAATCACCGCGCAGAAGGCGACGACACCCGCCAGCAAGCCGCGCGCGCACATGCGGAACGGATCATCGCCGCGCGCCAGCCAGCGGGCCGCCACGGCGAAACCGATCAGCGCGCCGCAGGCCCACATCGCGGTCAGCAGCGTGGTTGCCGATACCGACAGGCCAAGGATTTCGCCGCCGTAAGGTTCCAGCAGCACATCCTGCATGTTGAACGCCATCGTCCCAAGGAACACCACCGCCAGCAGCCGCCCCGCATCGCCGCCCTTGGCCAGATCGTGCCAGGCTTCGCGGAAAGTGGGGCCGGGGGCCGCGCGCTGCGCCTTGGTCATCGGCGCGACGCGTTCCTGTTTCCACAAGGCAATCAGGTTCAAAAGCAGCGTCACAACGGCCGTGCCCTGCACGACCTGCACCAGCCGCAAGGCGCTGTAATCACGCAGCAGCGCACCGATGATGATGGCCGCTACCGCCATGCCCACAAGGTTCATGACATATAGCAGGGCGACGACCTTGGGCCGTGTTTGCTCGGTCGCGCGGTCGGCGGCCAGCGCCAGACCGGCGGTCTGCGTCATATGCATCCCGATCCCGGTCAGCAGAAACGCCAGCCCCGCACCGACATAGCCCGCCCAGGGGATATCCAGCGCCCGGTCGCCCGACAGCACCAACAGCGCCATCGGCATGATCGCCAGACCGCCGAATTGCCACATCGTCCCGAACCACAGATAGGGTATCCGCTTCCATCCAATGGCAGAGCGGTAATTATCCGATTTGAACCCCACCAGCGCACGGAACGGGGCCACCAGTACCGGGATCGCGATCATCATCGCCACAAGGGTAGAGGCGATGTTCAATTCCACGATCATCACCCGGTTCAGCGTGCCCAGCAGCATCACCGCCGCCATCCCGACCGAGACCTGAAACAGCGACAGCCGCAACAATTGGCGCAGCGGCAGGTCATCGCTGACCGCATCGCTGAACGGCAAGAGGTTGACAGAAATCCGCTTGAGTGATGACGCTTTGAAAATCATCTGCGCGCCCTTTCAAAGACCAGGGCATTCGAGATATAGAACCCCGATTTGACCCGCTCGACATCGCGCAGCGCGCCTTTGATCCCCGCCTTGCGCAAGGCATCGGCGACGCCTGCGGTCGTATGCGGGATCATCACGGGGCTGCGGTCCCCGGCGGGGAACAGCTTGCCCGCCCGCCACATCAGCATCAGCGCAGGTGTGCGCGGGGCAAGGGTAAAGACGAATTTGCCGTTGATCCGTGGCGATGCCCGATCCAGCAGCGCGGCAATATCGGGGGCGGTGTAATAGATCAGCGAATCCATCGCCAATGCGTGGTCGAACGCGCCGGTGGTCGCATCCAGCATATCGCCCGCGACCCAGGTGATCGTGCCGGGCAGGCCGGCGGGCATCCGCTTGGCCCCGATCTCGACCAGCGCAGGGGATATATCGACCGCCACCACATCGGCGCCGCGCTGCGCCAGTTCCACCGCCATCGCCCCGGTGCCGCAGCCCGCATCCAAGATCCGCGCGCCGCGCAGATCACCCGGCAATTGCGCCAGCATCAGCGCGCGCATCCGGTCGCGGCCCGCGCGCACGGTCGCGCGCACGCCCGACACCGGCGCGTCGGACGTCAACCGTTCCCAGACCTTGGTCGCGGTGCGGTCGAAGTAATGTTCGACCCGGTCACGGGTGGCGGCGTATTGCGTCATCAATCAAACCCAAGCAATTCAAAGATTTCACGATCAGGCAGCGGTGCGGGTGCCAGCGCCTCGGTCCCGTTCCACAGCGTTTCGGCAAGGCGGATATATTCGGCACGCACCATGACCACGTCTTGGTCATCGGGCATTTCGAACAGGGTTTTCTTTTTCAGGCGGCTGCGGCGGATCGCATCCAGATCGGGCATATGCGCGATCCGGTTGAACCCGACGGTGGCGCAATAGCGGTCCACCTCGTCGGTAGCCTTGGACCGGTTGGCGACGCAGCCTGCCAGACGCACCTTATAGTTTGCCGATTTCGCCTGCACGGCGGCAATGATCCGGTTCATCGCATAGATGCTGTCGAAATCATTGGCGGTGACGATCAGCGCGCGGTCGGCATGTTGCAGGGGTGCCGCAAAACCACCGCAGACCACATCGCCCAAAACGTCAAAGATCACGACATCGGTGTCTTCCAGCAGGTGATGCTGCTTGAGCAGTTTCACCGTCTGGCCAACGACATAACCGCCGCAACCGGTGCCGGCGGGGGGGCCGCCAGCCTCGACACATTTGACGCCATTATAACCTTCAAAGATGAAATCTTCGGGGCGCAGTTCTTCGGCGTGGAAATCGACCTCTTTGAGGATATCGATCACGGTCGGGACCAACGTGCCGGTCAGGGTAAACGTGCTGTCATGTTTGGGGTCGCAGCCGATTTGCAGCACGCGCTTGCCCAGCTTGGAAAAGGCCGCCGACAGGTTCGACGAAGTTGTCGATTTGCCGATGCCGCCTTTGCCATAGACCGCAAAGACCTTTGCGCCTTCGATCTTGGTATCATCATCCTGATGGACCTGCACCGATCCTTCGCCATCTTGACCGCGCAGGTTGGGGATTTCGTCTCTGGGGCTCATGAGAGCCTCCTTTCCGTTACATTCATTGCGAAAGGGGTCATTCTGCGGCAACTCCTTCCATGCGATCTTCCAAGGCGTCGGCAGCGTTTTGCAGCGCGGCCAAAGTGGCAGCATCGGGTGCCCAATATTTGCGGTCCGATGCTTCCAGCAGACGGTTCGCCATCCGCATCGAGGCTTGCGGGTTCAGCGCCGCCAGCCGTTCGCGCATGGCATCATCCAGCACGAAAGTTTCCGACAGGCGCTGATAGACCCAGGGTTCAACCTCGCCTGTCGTGGCGGACCAGCCCATCGTGTTGGTGACATGGGCCTCGATCTGGCGGACACCTTCATGGCCGTGTTTCAACAGGCCTTCATAGAATTTCGGATTCAGGCTGCGGCTGCGGGTTTCCAGCGCGACCTGATCCTGCAAGCTGCGCACCTTGGCCGATCCGCGCGTCTGGTCGCCGATATAGACGGGCGCGGACACGCCGCCCTTGGCACGTTTCACAGCGCGGGAAATGCCGCCAAGCGTGTCGAAATAATGATCGACCGTGGTAACGCCCAGTTCGACGGATTCGAGGTTCTGATAGGCCAGATCCACGTCCTTGAGCGCCTTTTGCAGCAGGCCGGGGTTTTGCGTGGCCTTGCCGTTGACGCCATAGGCAAAGGATTTCCGGGCCTCATAGGCATCGGCCAATTCATCCTCATCCCCAAAGGCAGAGCTGTCGACCAGCTGGTTCACATTGGACCCATAGGCGCCTTCGGCATTGGAAAAGACGCGCAGCGCGGCGGTTTCCAGATCACAGCCCATCTGGCGGGCGTAATCCAGCGCATGGGCGCGAAGGAAATTCTGGTCCAGCGGCTCATCCGCTTGGGCGCATTTCAACGCAGCCTCGGCCAGCATCCGGGTTTGCAGCGGGAGCAGGTCGCGGAAAATCCCCGACAGCGTCATCACCACATCGATGCGCGGGCGGCCAAGCTTGTCCAGCGGCACCAGATCGGCCCCCGCCAGACGGCCGAAATTGTCAAAACGCGGCACCGTGCCCATCAAGGCCATGGCCTGCCCGATCGGCCCGCCATCGGATTTGATATTGTCGGACCCCCAGAGCACCAGCGCCACGCTCCGCGGCAATGTCGCATGTGTTTCCAGCAGCAGATCGGCCTGTTTGCGCCCTTCGGACATGGCAAAGGCGGTCGGCATGCGGAACGGGTCGAAAGCATGGATATTGCGGCCTGTCGGCACGATGGCAGGCGAGCGGATCAGATCACCCCCCGGCACAGGCGCGATGAAATGCCCCGATAGCGCGCGCATCAGCGCGGGCAGTTCGTGGTCTTCCTTCAGCAGCTCTGCCGCGCGGTCGGCAGCCTCGCCCGCTGGCATCAGGCGGATCATATCGGCGCGGGCGGCGCCCGACATCGGCTGGCCCACGACATGAAAGCCTTCGGTGATCAGCGAGCCTTCGGTTTCCAGCAGCTTCAGCCAGAGCGTGTCGATATTGCGCGCGTTCATATCGACCGCATTGGCCTGATCGCGGATCAGCTGTTCCAGATCGGCGCGCTGGTGATCCTCGGCGGGCATTTCGCGCCAGCGTTTCAGGCTGTCCTTGAGGTCGATCAGACCCTTATACAGGCCCGCTGTCGTCAAAGGCGGCGTCAGATGGGTGATCGTGATCGCATTGGACCGGCGCTTGGCCAATGACGCCTCGGACGGGTTATTGGCGGCATAAAGATAGACATTGGGCATCTCGCCGATCAGCCGGTCCGGCCAGTCGCGCGCACCAAGGCCCGCCTGTTTGCCCGGCATGAATTCCAGCGCGCCATGCATGCCGAAATGCAGCACGACATCGGCGCTGAACGTGTCGCGCAGATAGCTGTAGAAAGTGACAAACGCATGTGTGGGCGCGAAACCGCGTTCGAACAACAGGCGCATCGGGTCGCCTTCATAGCCAAAGGCAGGCTGGACGCCGACAAAGACGTTGCCGAAATGATGGCCCAGAACGAACACACCGCGCCCGTCGGATTGCACCTTGCCGGGGGCGGGGCCCCAAGCGGCCTCGACCTCGGGCAGATGCCGTGATGTGCGCACGATGGTGTCGGCATCGACATGGGCGGCAACATTGGCCTGCTGGCCATATTGCTGGGAATTGCCTTGCAGGATCATCGCGCGCAGGTGGTCCACCGTCTTGGGAACCTCCATCGTGTAGCCTTCGGCCTGCATTCGGTGCAGCGTGTTGAACAGGCTTTCAAAGACCGCAAGATAGGCAGCCGTGCCGACAGCGCCCGCATTGGGCGGAAAGCCAAAGAGGACGATGGCGACCTTTTTGGCGGCGTTGTCCTTGCGGCGCAGCACGGCCAGGCGGCGGGTTTTCTCGGCCAGGTTTTCGATGCGTTCAGGGCAAGGGGCCATCGCCTTGCAATCGGATTGCAGCGCGCATTTATGGGCGCAGCCGTCGCAGCCATCAGGGCCGTGGCGACCAGCAAACACGGTCGGATTGGTCGCGCCGTCGATTTCGGGCAAAGCGACCAACATCGTGGTTTCAATCGGGCCAAGACCTTGCGCGCTGCCGGCCCATTGGCCAAGCGTCTGGAATTCCAAAGGCTGGGCCGAGATATAGGGCACATCCAGTTTCGACAGCAGCGACACGGCGGCATCGCTATCGTTATAGGCAGGCCCGCCAATCAGCGAGAAGCCGGTCAGCGACACCATCGCATCGACGCGACCTTGGAAGAATTGCTCGATCGCGGGGCGCCCGTCCAGCCCACCGGCAAAGGCAGGGATGACGCGCAGGCCCTTGGCCTCGAACGCGCGGATCACGGCATCGTAATGCGCGCAATCGGATGACAGGATATAGGACCGCAGCATCAGGATGCCGACGGTCGCCACGGGGGCGGCAGGTGCTGGCAGATCGGCCAGATCGGTGCTGATGTGATGGCCGGGCAGGTCGGGGTGATAGACGCCGACATCGGGATATTCGATGGGGGCCGCGATCTTGACCGGCTTCCAGTCCTGCCCTTTGGCATAGCGCGACACCAGCATGCGGACCATCTGTTCGATATTATCGTCCGACCCGCCCAGCCAATATTGCATCGACAGGAACCAATTGCGCAGATCCTGGCTTTTGCCCGGGATCAGGCGGAGGATCTTGGGCAGGCGGCGCAGCGTCTTCATCTGGCTTTCGCCGGATTTGCTGGCCTTGGCGGTGGGTTTCAACCGCTTGAGCAGGCCCATCAACCCGCTTGCGGGCTTGGACATGTCCAGATCGCCCATTTTCGTCAGTTTGACGATATCGCTATCGGCGATGATATTGATCATCGCGTCGCAATCGGGGCGACGCGCGATCAGGTCCGGCAGGATCGCGGCGGTATGGGCCTCGAGGAACAGCAGATTCGTGACGATGATATTCGCCGTCGCGATGGATTGTTTGGCATCGATCAGCGCGGCCGGGTTTTCGCCCCATTCGGCGGCGGCGTGGATGGTGACATCCAGCCCCGGAAAGGCCGCTGTCAGCTTGGCGCTGGCGCGCATCGCTGGGCCAGCGGAATGCGAATCCAGCGTCAGGATGACAAAGCGATACGCGCTATGATCAAGATTATCGCGCATAATGGGCCTTTGCCTCGTAAAGCGTATCAAGGCTGATCTGGTGCAGACCCTTTTGGCTGGCATAGGTTTCGGTATTGCGCCGCGCCTTGCCGCGCACGAAAAAGGGGATCTTCTTCAGCTCTTTTTCCGCATCGGCCAGCCAGATGACATTGCCCGCGATCACAGGCTCTTCGATCATCTTCCGAGCAGAAATATCCCCGCCGGAGGCACCCGAATTTTCTGAAATTCGGGCATGTCCACCGTGATGGCTGGGACCGGCATCATCGTGGAATTCGAAATCATCGCGGAACATGGTCAGCAGATGTTCTTCCAGACCCATGACCAGCGGATGGATCAGCGTGTCAAAGATGACATTGGCACCTTCAAACCCGACCTGAGGGGAATAGCGGGCGGGGAAATCCTGCACATGGACCGGCGCAGAGATCACCGCGCAGGGGATGCCCAGACGCTTGCCGATATGGCGTTCCATCTGGGTGCCCAGGATCATTTCGGGGGAAAGCGCCTCGATCGCGGCCTCGACCTCGAGGTAATCATCGGTGATGAGCGCCTCTACGCCATAGGCCTTGGCCAATGCCCGCACAGGCCGCGCCATTTCGCGGTTGTAGCAGCCTAGCCCGACCACCTCGAAGCCCATTTCATCGCGGGCGATGCGGGCGTGGGCTGCGACATGGGTGCCATCGCCAAAGATGAACACGCGTTTGCCGGTCAGATAGGTGCTGTCCACCGACCGCGACCACCAGGGCAGGCGCAGGCGGCTTTCGTCGATCAACACCGGTTTGCCGATGATGTCGCCCACCTCGGCAATGAAATCGCGGGTGGCACCGACGCCGATGGGGACGATTTTCGTAAATGGCTGGTGATGGGTCTTTTCCAGCCAGCGCGCGGCGGCTTCACCCGTTTCGGGGGACAACAGCACGTTGAAATGCGCGGCGGGCAGGCGGGCGATGTCGCTTGGCGTCGCACCCAGGGGGGCCACGACATTCACCTGCACGCCCAGGTCGGACAGCAACCCTGTCAATTCTTCCACATCGTCGCGGGCGCGGAAACCAAGCGCTGTTGGCCCAAGGATATTGCAGGTCACCCGCGCAGAGCGGTCCTGCGGCTTGGCCAGCGCCTTGACGATCTGGTAAAACGTCTCATCCGCGCCGAAGTTTTCCTTGCGGCTATAGCTGGGCAATTCCAGCGGGATGACGGGGATCGACAGGCCCATCGTTTCCGACAGGCCTGCGGGATCATCCTGAATCAGTTCCGCGGTGCAGGATGCACCGACGATGATCGCCTCGGGCTGGAACCGGTCGACGGCATCCTGACAGGATTTCTTGAACAAGCTGGCTGTATCGGCGCCCAGATCGCGCGCCTGAAAGGTAGTATAGCTGACCGGCGGGCGGTGGTTGCGCCGTTCGATCATGGTGAACAAAAGGTCCGCATAAGTATCGCCTTGCGGCGCATGCAGGACGTAATGCAGACCCTTCATCGCCGTGGCGACGCGCATCGCGCCGACATGGGGCGGGCCTTCATATGTCCAGACGGTCAGTTTCATAGCGCTGTCCCGGGGCGCTGCCCCGGACCCCGGGATATTTGGGCTCGGAAGAGGGGGAGGGTCATTGCGCGGCCTCCAGATGCAGGGCGGCCTTGCGGCGCAAAGGGCGCGAGAACAGGCCCGCCAGATCACCCGCCTGTTCGTAGAAATGAACGGGCGTGAACACCAGCTCGATGGCCCATTTGGTGGACAGGCCCTCGGCCTCCAGCGGGTTGGCAAGGCCGAGGCCGCAGATTGTCAGGTCAGGCCGCGCGGCGCGGGCGCGGTCGAGCTGTTTATCCACGTCCTGCCCTTCGGAGATTTGCGGCCCGGCAGGCAAAAGGTCGAGATCGGGACCGTGCAACGCGTCGTGGATATAGGGGCTGCCCACCTCGATCGCGGTCATGCCGCATTCGCGGGTCAGGAAACGCGCAAGCGGGATTTCCAGCTGGCTGTCGGGAAAGAAGAAGACCGATTTGCCGCGCAGCACCTCGGCGGCCTGGGCAATTGCCTTGCGCGCGCGGGCGCGCGGCGCGGCGGTGACGGCCTCGAACGTTTCTTCGCTGACGCCGAATTCGGTGGCGATGACACGCAGCCAGGCGGTGGTGCCTTCGTCGCCAAAGGGGAAGGGCGCTGCCAGATGGCGCGCGCCCCGCCGTTCCAGCGCGGCATGGGTTTCGCCAAGAAACGGCTGGACCAGCGCGAAAACACTATTGGGGCCGACGGCGGTGGTATCGTCGATCCGGCGCGCGGGCAGCAGGCGGACAGGGCCGACGCCCATGTCAGACAAGAGTGCCAGCATCTGGTCTTCGACCACATCGGGCAGCGCGCCGACGATCAGCAATTCGCGCGCCTCGGTTGATTTGAGCACGGGGACCATGCAGGCAAGGCAGGCATCCTCGCCTTCGGTAAAGGTGGTCTCAATCCCGGAGCCGGAATAATTCAGCACCCGCACATGGGGCGCATGGATCTGGGACAGCCGTTCAGCAGCGCGCGAGAGATCAATCTTGATCACCTCGGACGGGCAGGAGCCGACGAGGAACAATTGCCGGATATCGGGGCGACGGGCGAGCAGGCGGGCGACTTCGCGGTCGAGTTCGACATGCGCATCCTTCATTCCCGCCAGATCGGTTTCTTCCAGAATCGCGGTGCCGAATCGGGGTTCGGCAAAAATCATCACACCGGCCGCAGATTGCAGCAGATGCGCGCAGGTGCGCGATCCGACGACCAGAAAGAACGCATCCTGCATTTTGCGGTGCAGCCAGATGATTCCCGTCAGGCCGCAAAAGACCTCGCGCTGGCCGCGTTCCTTGAGAACGGGCGCGCTGCGGCAACCGCCGTTGGAAGGGGTCAGGGCGTTCATGGGCGCCCCTCTGCATCAAGGCGGGCCATCCGCAGTTTCCACAGGAATTGCCCGGCGTTGATCACATAAGCAGCATAGGCGGCCAGCGCGACATACATCAGCGCAACAGGATCCATCGCGCCCGTCAGCAGCGCCGCCAGATACCACAGATGCAGCGCGATCACGCCAAAGCTGAACACGTCTTCCCAAAAGAAGGCGGGCGCGAAAAGGTATTGACCGAAAACGACTTTTTCCCAGATCGCGCCGGTGATCATGATGGTAAGCAGCAAGAATGTCTTGGCCACGATCGAGAGGGTCGCGGCATCATATCCACCCCCTGTCGCCAGATACCGCAGCACCAGCACCAGCGAGATCAGAAAGACCACGAATTGCACGGGCGCCAGAATCCCCTGGACCAGCGTCCAGCGGGTGCCGTCACGCCGTGCCCGCTCTGCATCGGAATACAGCCGACGGGTCGCGGGGCGACCACTGGCGGCGGTATTTCCCGGCGCGGTGCTTGTGACTGACATGGGGCCTCCCGATACTGACTATGCCCAGATTAAGGGCGATCCGTGGCATGTGTCAACTTTAACTTACACCTATATTCCAGCATGTGTAAGTTCGCCGCACCGCCCCTGAAACGGCATATTATGTCTAATAAATCAGTCTATTAGCCAATCAAATCGGGGGCTGGTTTGGGATTGTGTCAATTTACTTTGACATTATGCCCCAGAGCGCTGAGAATGTGATATACTGTTGACGCGCGCTGATGCGGGTCAAAGGTCAGGAGCGGGTATGGGCGATCGCCGGAACATAGACGTCATGGCGGGAAAGACGCCTCGCCTGCCTCCGGACTCTATCACACAGGCCGCCGCCGCGGGGCTGACTCTGGTGCCGTTTTCTACCCGACAGCTGGACAAGCAAGTGATCGCCGCAATGCGCGCCGCCGTTCTGGCGGTGAACCGTGATGCCTGCACCCATGTGCTGCAAGATGCGATCACGGCCGGGATCGCCCGCGACGATATCGCCGATTTCTATATTCCGCAGCTGGCGCGCGACCTTGGCGATGATTGGTGTTCGGACGGGCTGAGCTTTGCGGCCGTGACGATCGGCGTGTCGCGGTTGCAGGCGATGCTGCGCGAACTTGGCCCCGAATGGGCCGGCGATCAATCAGCGAACCCGGCAGCGCCTTCGATCATGCTGATCGTCGGACAGGACGTCTATCACACATTGGGCGCCATGGTGCTGAGCGGCCAGCTGCGCCGCAAAGGGCTGTCCGTCCGGCTGATGCTGGGGGCAGAGCCGCAAGAGCTTGCACAAAAACTAGCCAAGACCAGCTATGATGCCGTGTTCATTTCGGCATCCTCGGGCGAAAGCCTTGAATCGCTGCGACGCATTGTCTACCTCGTCCGTAGTTCGTCCAAGACACCGATGCCTATCGTGATAGGCGGAACCGTCCTTGAGGTCGAAAACCATAATGATGTGACGGCTTTGACGGGTGCGGACCATGCAACAAATGTGCCGAGCGAGGCGTTAGAGCTGTGCGGCCTGACTACCAAATATCTGACCATCGCGCCGCAACCGCGCGAGGTTTAGGTCGTGCCGAAGATGTTGCCCAAAGGGAACTTGCCATGACCTCGCGTGGTGCGAAATTCTGGAAAAGTGGTGCGATCCCGCTGATCGCCCCCGAAATTCTGGGCGATATCATCGCCGATGTGGCCGATCTGGCCATCGTGATTTCCGATGAATGCAAGGTTCTGTCGGTAATCGTCAACCCGAACCATCCCTCTTTTCTGGTGCTTGAACATTGGGAAGGCAAGGATATCCGCGACTCGCTGGCTGTTGAAAGCCTGCCGAAATTCGAAAGTCGCCTGGCAGCGTTTCTGGCCGGGGACAGTGATGTCCGCCCGGTCGAATTGAACCATTCGCGCGAGGTCAGCGATTGGGATTCGCCGGTTCGCTACAGTTTTCACCGTATCGCGCCTGATGGTGCCGTGTTGATGCTGGGCCGCGACCTGCGCGCGATTTCCGAGATGCAGCAGCAATTGATCAAGGCCCAGCTGGCACTGGAACGCGATTACGAGGTGCAGCGCGAATTCGACACCCGGTTCCGCGTCTTGCTGGGCAGTATGGCCGAACCTGTTCTGTTCGTCTCGGTCCAAAGCGGCGAGATCACCGAGGCCAATGCCGCCGCCACGACTTTGCTGGACCGCTCGCGCGATGATCTGATCGGTAACCCGCTGATGAGCTGTTTCGAAACCCGCAAACGCGGCGATCTGGTCGAGGCGTTGACGACGCTGGCGATTTCGGAACGCGCGGATGGTATGAAGATCGAATTGCGCGGCAAATCCAAGCTGGTGCAGCTGGCGCCGACGCTGTTTCGCGCGGCGGGCGAACGTATCTTGCTGTGCCGCATCGTGCCGGATGATGATAGCGGTCTTAAGGCGGATAACCTTGCACGCAATATGCAGGATCTTTACCTTAGCGGACCCGAAGCGATTGTTTTCGCGTCTGAAAACGGCGATGTCCTATCCGCCAATGATGCGTTTCTGGACCTGATCGACGTGGCCCATGACATCAATGTGCGCGGCCGCAGCCTTGCCGATTACCTGCAACGCGGCAGCGTTGATCTGAAGGTCATGACCGAAAACGCCACCCGCGCAGGCCGGATGCGGATTTACGCGACACGGATCGCCGGGCAATATGGCAGCCCCCGCTCGGTTGAGATTTCCGTCACCAAGCTGCATGCGGGCAGCCATTCGGTCTTTGCCTTCGTGATGCGCGATTCCAACCATGCCGACACCAGCCGTGGCGCGATGCTGCCCAGCAATGACGAAAGCATGCGGTCAGTGGTCGAGCTGGTGGGCAGTGCCACGCTGAAGGAAATCGTCGCCGAAACCACCAATGTCGTCGAAAAGATGTGTATCGAAACAGCGGTGGCGCTGACCATGAACAACCGCGTCGCGGCGGCAGAAATGCTCGGCCTGTCGCGCCAGTCGCTTTATGTCAAACTGCGCAAGTTCGATCTGCTGATCCGGGACCCCGACGATAATCAGTGATGGCTGTGGTCGGTCAGGTCGCTGATCTCTTCGACATAGAACACGACGGGGATTTCGCCCGCGTTTTCAAAGATCAGCACCGCGTCAAAGGTTTCGCCCAGCGCGAATGGATCGCCGTTCAGCCCCATGAACATCACATGCAATCCACCCGGCGCAAAGGTCACGGTTTCGCCTGCGGGAATATCGACCGCATCAAGATGCACCATCCGCGCGATATCGCCATCCATCTGGGTGGTGTGGATCATCACGCGCGGGAAATCGGCCGTCACCCCGATCAGCCGGTCAGGCTGGCTGCCCTTGTTCACGATCTGGAAATATCCCGCACCCGCCTGCGCCGTGGGCGCCGTTACCCCGGCGGCGGGGTGAATGATCTGCAAGCCACCAAGGGTGTAATCATGCGCAAACAGCGCGGTCGGCAGCAGCAGCGCGGCCAGCATCATCAGGTTTTTCATCAAGCTCTCCTTTTGCGGGTGCTTTAATGTGGCAAAGCACGCCGGGCAAGGGCTGCTATCGCGGGCTGCGTTTGGCCAGAATACGCTGCAAGGTGCGCCGGTGCATCGACAAGCGCCGCGCGGTTTCTGACACGTTGCGATCGCAAAGTTCATAGACCCGCTGGATATGTTCCCAACGCACGCGATCGGCGCTCATCGGGTTTTCGGGCGGCGGCGGCAGCGTATCGCTTAGCGCCAGCAGCGCATTGGTCACATCGGTGGCATCGGCCGGTTTGGCCAGGTAATCCGTGGCCCCGATCTTGACGGCGGCCACAGCGGTTGCAATGGCCCCATATCCTGTCAGCACGACAATCCGGCTTTCGGGGCGACGGGCGCGCAGCACTTCGACCACATCAAGGCCGTTGCCATCCTCTAGGCGCAGATCGACGACGGCATAGGCCGGGGGGCGGGCCGTGGCAATCGCCTTGCCCGCAGCGACAGAGCCGGCCATTTCGACCTCGAATCCGCGTTTTTCCATGGCCTTGGCCAAACGTTTCAGAAAAGCATCATCATCATCCACCAAAAGCAGCGATTTGTCGTCGCCAAGGTCCAATGGCCCGGTCATCATGCGTGTCATCCTTGATCTTGTCGCCCAAGAACTAGGCCGCGCGGGCATCTCGTCAACGGCTTGGCGCCGATCGTCGATTGGTCGCATTGATCGCAGCGCAGCCAGGCAGTATCACGGCGCTTTCAGCTGCAAGGGCGCTGCCGATGTCCATTTCCGAATTCCAGATGTTTCAAGATCAGGAACGCAGCAATTGGGTGCGGTTGCGCACGCTTGTCACGCTGCGCTGGTTCGCGGCACTGGGCCAGGCGATTGCCGCGATTGTGGCGGCCCAGCTTTATCAGCTGGAATTTCATTATGGCCTGGTCGGGCTTGTCATCGCCAGCGCGGTTCTGGCCAATCTGCTGTCGCGCTATAGCAGCCCCGAAAACAAGCGCTTGTCCGAACGCGAAGCCACCCTGTGGCTGTTTTTCGACCTGATGCAACTGGGCGTTTTGTTGTTTCTGACCGGCGGATTGAACAATCCTTTCGCCCTGCTGTTGCTGGCCCCCGTGACGATTGCCGCGACGGTTTTGCATTTGCGCAGCACGGTGTTTCTGGGGATTGTCGCGATCTTTCTGATCACGCTGATCAGCAAGTCCCATATGCCCTTGCTGTTGGTTGATGGCAGCCCATTGGCCTTGCCCATGTTGTTCCAGTTCGGGTTCTGGCTGGCGCTGGTGATCGGTGTCGTCTTTCTGGCGATCTATGCAAGGCAGGTCACCACCGAGATGCATGCCATGGGCGAGGCGCTGCTGGCCACCCAGCTTGCGCTGGCGCGCGAACAGAAGCTGACCGATCTGGGCGGTGTCATCGCCGCCGCCGCGCATGAATTGGGCACACCGTTGGCCACGATCAAGCTGGTCAGCACCGAATTGATGGAAGAACTCGAAGACCACCCTGAACTGCTGGAGGATGCGGACCTGATCCGCACCCAGGCCGACAGATGCCGCGATATCCTGCATTCGATGGGCCGCGTCGGCAAGGATGACCTGCATCTGCGGCAGGCGCCTTTGGAAACCGTGGTGCGCGAAGCGGCGGAACCGCATCTGAGCCGGGGCAAGATGGTCACATTTGAAATCGCCCCCGAACAAGGCGCGACCCAGACCCAGCCGGTGATCAACCGCAGGCCGGAAATCATCCACGGTCTGCGCAACCTGATCCAGAATGCGGTCGATTTTTCCCAAAGCGAAGTCTGGATCGAGATGACATGGTCCGACAGCGCCATCAGCATCCGCATATCCGATGATGGCAGCGGCTTTCCACAATCCGTGATCGGGCGCATCGGCGATCCTTATGTCCGGCGGCGCAGGCTGGCCGAAGATGGCTATCGCCGCCCCGGATACGAAGGCATGGGGCTGGGCCTGTTCATTGCCAAGACGCTGCTGGAACGGTCGGGCGCGCAGCTGACCTTTGCCAATAGCCGCAGGCATGGCCATGCCAGCTGGACCGGGCAGGCCACGGGCGGCGCAATCGTCGAGGTCGTCTGGCCGCGCGACAAGGTTGCATCCGATACCAAGGGCGATGCGCCCGCATTGGGGCAGAATGTCCCGATCATGCCCTGGCCATGATCCTGCCGGGCACTTAACCCCCAGTTAACTTTACTGCGCGAGGGTCTTTGCATGAACAGGCAAGGATTGTTGCATGATGTCGCTGATTCTCTTGACCATTGCCATTGTGGCGATTGTCGTTGGCCTTGGATGGCAATGGCGCACAGCCGCCCGCGCGCTGCCGGTTGATGCCGCACAGGTGATCCCACCGGCCGGACCGGTCTTTTTGTTTCATGGCGACAGGTTGATCGACACGACGCATGATGCCCAGCAGATGATCGCGCCGTTCAGCCTGATGGATGACCGCGATGCGATGATCCATGTGCTCGCCCCCGAATTCCCCGGTCTTGCCGCGCATCTTGACGCCAATGACCAGAAATCATGCCGGATCGCGCATCGCCATCACGCGTCGATCTGGGTCGATATCACTTGGCCGCATGGCCAGCTGCGTGTCGCGGTCTGTGGCAGTTTGCCAAAGGATGCAGATGGCGCGCTGGTCCCCTTTGCGACCAGCCAACAGGCGGATGAACTGGCCTTGTTGCGCGATGTGCTGCGCCATACGCCGCAATTGATCTGGCGCACCGATAGCGATGGCAAGGTGATCTGGGCCAATCAGGCCCATACCGATTTCTGGGCCGGACGCGACCAGACCCAGCATGATGCCAGCGCATTGGCCGCGCCAAGCGATGGGGGCGCCAGCGGGGGCGCCAGCGGCCTTCGCCGGGTCGCTTTTCCAGCCGCTGGCAATGATCCCGACCAATGGTGCGACGTGCTGTCGGTGCAACAAGGTCAATCGACACTGCATTTCGCCACCGATGCGAGCGCGGCTGTCCGCGCGGACCAGGACCGCAAGACCTTTGTCCAGACCATGGGCAAAACCTTTGCCGAACTTTCCATCGGGCTTGCGATTTTTGACAGGCACCGCCGGTTGGTGACCTTTAACCCCGCGCTGCTGGATATGACGCGGCTGGGCTTCGAATTTCTGAGCACGCGCCCGACCATCGACACGGTGCTGGACCGGTTGCGCGAAACCCGCATCCTGCCTGAACCCAAGGATTACGCATCCTGGCGGGATCAATTCACCGCCGTTGAAGCCGCCGCCCGCAACGGCACCTACCGCGAGATGTGGAACCTGCCTGACGGTCAGGCTTTTCGCGTGACGGGCCGGCCGCATCCGGATGGCGCCTTTGCCTTTCTGTTCGAGGATATCACCGCCGATCTGTCCCTGACGCGCCGGTTCCGGTCGGATATCGAAACCGGTCAGGCAGTGCTGGACGCGCTGTCCGACGGGATCGCGGTGTTCACGGTGGCGGGCACGCTGGTCATGTATAACCGCGCCTATGCGACATTATGGGGGATGGAGGCTGATCCGGGGTTGGAACATCGCGCCGCCGCATCGGAAATCGTGACATGGCACGCCTGTTGCGCCCCCGCGACCGACTGGACCGATTTGCAGCATTTCATCCATCAGACCGGCCCGCGCGACCCCTGGTCGGACGATGCCTTGCTGGCGGATGGTCGCATGCTGCGCTGTCAGGCGATCCCGATTGCTGGCGGCATGACAATGGTGCGGTTCACGCTGGCCCCGCGCAACCTGCCGGTTTTGCGTAAACTGGCCCAGACCGATCCCGCGATCCGCGCGCTCAAACGCTGATTTGGACTTGCAGGCGATGGCACAGACCATAGAGTCCCGCCATGACCGCCGCAGCCCGCCAGATCAGCCTTGCCGATGAAGCGGCGACCAATCGTTTTGCCACGGCAATGGCCGCATTGTTGCATCCGGGCGATACGATCCTGCTGCAAGGGGCCATCGGTGCGGGAAAATCGGCCTTTGCGCGCGGCGTGATCCGTGCACGCCTGAACCGGATGGAGGATGTACCGTCCCCCACTTTCACGCTGGTCCAGACCTATGAGGCACCAGACGGCGATATCTGGCATTGCGATCTTTACCGGCTGACTGATCCCGCCGAGGTGCTGGAACTTGGCCTGGACGAGGCGTTCCAGACCGCGATCTGCCTGATTGAATGGCCCGACAGGCTTGGCCCTGATGCACCCGATACGGCGCTGACGCTGAATTTTGCCGCGCGCGCAGAGGATCACCTTGTGACCTTTGACGCACCACCCGCATGGCAGGACCGACTGGCAAAGCTGCATGTCTGACCGCAGCCGCGCCATCACCGCCTTTCTGGCGCAGACAGGGCATGACAGCTGGCAACAGCACCCGATTGCCGCCGATGCATCCGGCCGCAATTACCTGCGGCTCAGCAAAGCGGCGCAAACCCTGATCTTGATGGATGCCCCTCCCGAGGCGGGCGAAGACGTCACGCCCTTTGTCGCAATCGCGGGCTTTCTGGCGGATGCCGGGCTCCACCCGCCCGCGATAGTGGCGCAGGATAGACAGGCGGGCCTGCTTTTGCTGACCGATCTTGGCCGCGACAGCCTTGCGCAATGGCTGGACCGGCACCCGGCCGAGGCGCTGCCGCTTTACCGCGCCAGCACCGATGTGCTGGCCCATCTGGCCAAACTGTCCCCCCCCGCGCTGACCCGGCTGACACCGCAGGTCGCGGGCGAGATGGTGGCGATCACCGGCACGCATTACGCCCAGCGCCCGCTGCCCGATCTGGTCGCCGCCGTGACAGCCGCGATGGCCGCGCTGGCCCCGCGTGCCGACAGGCTGGCTTTGCGCGATTATCATGCCGAAAACCTGATCTGGCGGCCTGATCTGGATGGTCTGGCACGGGTCGGGCTGCTGGATTTTCAGGACGCCTTTGTCGCGCCGCTGGGCTATGATCTGGCCTCGCTACTGCGCGACGCAAGACGCGACGTGCCCGAGGATATCTGCGCCGCGATGATCGCCCATTTCATGGCGGCCACGGGCGCGGGCGCGGATTTTCCCGCACAGCTTGCCTGTCTGGGCGCGCAGCGGAACCTGCGGATCCTGGGCGTCTTTGCCCGGCTGGCGACCGCGCAGGGCAAGACCCGCTATATCGCGATGATCCCGCGCGTCTGGGCGCAATTGCAAAAGGATCTGGCGCATCCCGCATTGGCCGATCTGCGCAATGTGGTGGCTGACCTGCTGCCGCCACCCGATGCGGCCTTGCTGGCAAGGTTGCGGCGATGAGCTTTGCCATGCTTTTCTTCGCCGCAGGGCTGGGCACCCGCATGGGCGATCTGGTCAAGGACCGGCCCAAGCCGCTGGTGCAGGTCGCAGGCCAGCCGCTGATCGACCATGCGCTGGCGCTGAGCGATCTGCCACAGATCGGCACAAAGGTCGTGAACCTGCATTATCGCGCGGAAATGCTGCGCGCCCATCTGGCGGGCCGGAACATCCTGTTTTCCGATGAAACCGACCTGCTGCGCGAAACCGGCGGTGGCTTGCGCCATGCGCTGCCGCTCTTGGGTGGGGGTCCGGTGATCACGATGAACACCGATGCCGTCTGGCGCGGCCCCAACCCTGTCGCGCAGCTGACCGCCGCCTGGCGCGAGGGGATGGAGGCGCTGTTGCTGATCATCCCGCGCGACCGCGTCCGCGGGCATAAAGGTCCGGGCGATTTCACCCGCGCTGCGGATGGCCGCCTGCACCGTGCGCCGGATGCGATTTACACCGGCCTGCAGATCATCCGCACCGACAGCTTGGCCGATGTGGCGCAGGATGTCTTTTCGCTGAACCTGATCTGGGACAAGATGGCGGCAGGCGGCGGGCTATATGGCACCGTCTATGACGGGCAATGGTGCGATGTGGGGCAGCCCTCTAGCATCCGCCTGGCCGAGGAGATGCTGCATGTTTGATCCAACCACCGGCCCACGTATCTTTGTCGAACCTTGCGGCGTGGATTACGCCAAGGGCCTTGTTGCGGGGCTGATGGCGCGTGCGCAAGACATGCCGCCCGAAGATTTCGCCCGCGTCGAAATTTACGTCAACACCGCCCGCATGCAGCGGCGCATCCGCGCGATGTTTGATGCGGGGCCTGCGCTGCTATTGCCGCGCATCCGGCTGGTGACGGATCTGGCCCGCGACCCGATATCCAAGGACCTGCCCCCTGCCGTCGCCCCTTTGCAGCGCCGGTTGGAATTGGCGCAATTGGTGGCGCAATTGCTGGAAAGCGAACCCGATCTGGCCCCGCGGGCCGCACTTTATGATCTGGCCGATAGTCTGGCCAGCCTGATGGATGAAATGCAGGGCGAAGGCGTCAGCCCCGATGCGATCGCAGCCCTTGATGTCAGCGACCAATCCGGCCATTGGGCGCGCGCGCAGAAATTCCTGACCATCATCGCGCAATTCTTTGACACCACCAGCCAGCCCGATACCGAGGCCCGCCAAAGGCTGGTGATTGAAACGCTGGCCGCGCGTTGGACGGACGCGCCCCCCGATCATCCGGTGATCGTGGCGGGGTCCACCGGGTCGCGCGGGGCGACCGCGCTGTTCATGCAGGCGGTGGCGAAATTGCCGCAAGGCGCGATCGTGCTGCCGGGTTATGACACCGATCTGCCCGCTGCTGTCTGGTCCGCGATGGATGACGGGCTGACTCATGAGGATCATCCGCAATACCGGTTCAAACGGCTGATGGATCTGATCGGCTTTGCCCCTGATGATGTCGCGCGCTGGTCCGATCTTGCGCCGCAACGCCCCGCGCGCAACAGGTTGGTGTCGCTGTCGCTGCGCCCTGCGCCGGTGACCAGCCAATGGTTGCAGGAAGGGCCGGACCTTGGCTGTCTGATCGCCGCGACCGAAGGGCTGACCCTGCTGGAAGCCGCATCGCCCCGCGCCGAGGCAGAGGCCATCGCGCTGCGCCTGCGCCAAGCCGTGCAGGACGGGATCACCGCCGCGCTGATTTCGCCCGACCGGATGCTGACACGGCAGGTGACCGCCGCCTTGGACCGGTGGGATATCAAGCCCGATGACAGCGCGGGCACGCCCTTGCAATTGTCGCCTCCGGGGCGGTTGTTGCGGCATGTGGCGGATCTGTTCGGCACCCCGCTGACGGGCGAGGCGTTGCTGACCCTGCTTAAACATCCCTTATGCCATTCCGCCGATAACGACCGTGGTGATCATCTGCGCCTGACGCATGATCTGGAACTGCATCTGCGCCGCCATGGGCCACCCTTCCCCACAGCCGAGACATTGCTGACATGGGCTGGCGACTGCGCGGATCGGCAGCTTTGGGCAGAATGGGTGGCGGGGCTGATCTCGGGGCATGAGACAGCGGGCGACAAACATCTGACCGACCATCTGGACGCGCATCTGACGCTGGCGGAATCCTTTTGTGCCGGTCCCGCCATGGCCGGTGCCGGTGGCCTATGGGCTGCGGCGGCGGGCCGCGAGGCGCAGCGCATCTGCACCGACCTGCGCATCCATGCGGGGTCTGGCGGCATCATGTCGCCCCGCGATTACGACGCCTTGTTCGGCAAGATCCTGTCAGGCGGCGTGGTGCGCGACCGCGATGCCGGCCATCCACAGATCCTGATCTGGGGCACGCTCGAGGCGCGGGTGCAGGGCGCCGATCTGACCATTCTGGGCGGCATGAATGACGGTGTCTGGCCAGAGGCCCCCGCACCTGACCCGTGGCTGAACCGGATGATGCGCGCGCAGGCGGGGCTACTGTTGCCCGAACGCCGTGTGGGCCTGTCCGCGCATGATTACCAGCAGGCCGTGGCCGGGCGCGAGGTTTGGATCACCCGCGCCAAACGCTCGTCCGACGCTGAAACTATCCCGTCACGCTGGATCAACCGGCTAACGAACCTGTTGGGCGGCTTGCCAGATCAGAACGGGCCAGAAGCCCTGCGCCTGATGCAGGCGCGCGGTGCGGCGTGGCTGGCGATGGCTGCAAAGCTTTCCGCCCCTTCGGCCGAGCTGCCGAAAGCCCAACGCCCCGCGCCCTGCCCGCCTGTCGCGGCACGGCCCGATGCCTTCTCGGTCACGCAGATCAAGATTCTGATCCGCGACCCCTATGCGATCTATGCGCGCAAGGTGCTGGGGCTGAACCCGCTCAACCCGCTGACGCCCAGCGCGGATGCGCCGCTGCGCGGGGTGATCATCCACGGGATACTTGAGGATTTCATCAGACAGAACCATGCCCCCGATGATCTGGCGGCCTTGCTGGATATCGCGGCCCAGCATTTCGCCGCAAAATGCCCCTGGCCCACGAACCGCGCGCAATGGATGGCGCGGTTTGCGCAGGCGGCAATCGCCTTCTGCGCGGCCGAGGTCGACCGGCAGGCGCTGTCCGACACACGTCTGGTCGAGCAGGAAGGCAAGCTTTTGATCCCCGGCGTCGGGGTCACGCTGACCTGCAAGGCCGACCGGATCGACCTGACGCCAGAGGGCACGGCGATCCTTTATGATTACAAGACCGGCACGATGCCGACAAAACCGCAGCAGGAAAAATTCGACAAGCAATTGCTGCTAGAGGTGGCGATGGTCGAAAACGGCGGTTTTGAAGCGGTCGGTCCGGTGCAGGTCGCGGATGCGCAATTTGTCAGCATAAAACCCGATGCGAAAACCGTTCCCGCCCCGATGAAGGACAGCCCGACAGATGCAACCATGGCGGGCATGATCGCACTTTTGCAACATTGGCAACGGGCTGACAGCGGATATACCGCCCGTTATGCGCTATTTTCCAAGAATGACAGCGGCGATTATGACCATCTGTCCCGCTTTGGCGAATGGGATACCAGCGACCCGGCCCAGCCCGAGGTGCTGACATGATCCGCGACGCGGCCACCCAGCGGCAGGTCGATGCGGCCAATCCGCAGATATCGACATGGCTTGCCGCCAATGCTGGGTCGGGCAAGACCCGCGTGCTGACCGACCGTGTCGCGCGGCTGTTGCTGGAAGATGTCTCGCCGCAGAATATCCTCTGCCTGACCTATACCAAGGCCGCCGCCGCCGAGATGCAGAACCGCCTGTTCAAGCGGCTGGGGGCTTGGGCGATGATGCCGGATGAGGCTTTGCGCGATGATCTGCGCCGTCTTGGCGTGGACCGGATGATTGACGCGGACCAGCTGCGCGCCGCGCGCACCTTGTTCGCGCGGGCGATCGAAACGCCCGGTGGGCTGAAGATCCAGACGATCCATTCGTTTTGCGCCGCTGTGCTGCGCCGCTTCCCGCTGGAGGCCGGCGTCAGCCCCCAGTTCCGCGAAATGGAAGATCGCGCCGCGCAATTGCTGCGCGCCGAAGTGATGGATGCTTTGGTGCAGGGCGAGGCAGCGGATGCCGTGACCGGGATGCTGCATCATTTCACCGGCGATGATCTGGCCAAACTGACCGCCGAGGTGGCGCGCCATAAGGCGGCGTTTTTGCGCGACACGGGCAGCGCAACTATCGCCACGACTTTGGGTCTTGGCCCTGATCCACGCCGTGACGATGCCTTTGCCATCGCCTTTAGCGGCGAGGAACCCGAGATCGCGCAAGAAATGGCAGAATTATTCGCCAGCCAATCCGCGACCTATAAGACCCTGTCGCGCGATCTGTTGGCGCTGAACCTCAAAGACCCCGATTGGACGGTGCTGGAAGCGCTGTTCAAACGCCTGCTTTACGCTGACAACACGTCCAAATCCCGCAATTTCCCGCAAAGCAACCATGGCAAAGCGGTCGAGGCGATGGCCCCCATCGCAGAGGCTGTCCATGCGTGGATGGACCGTGTCGCCGCCGCCAAACAGCATCTGTTTGCCATGGATGCCTATGACCGCACCCTTGCGCTTTATCGCTTTGGCCGCGCTTTCGTGCCCGCCTATGAGGCGCGCAAACTGGCAATGGGGGCGCTGGATTTCGACGATCTGATCAGCAAGGCGCGCGCGCTTTTGACCGATCCGGCGGTGGCGCAATGGGTCTTGTTCCGGCTGGATGGCGGGATCGATCATGTGCTGGTCGACGAAGCCCAGGACACCAGCCCCGCGCAATGGGACGTGGTCGAAACGCTGACGCAGGAATTTGCCACCGGTGCCGGGTCGCGGCCCAACCGCGAACGCACGGTGTTCGTTGTGGGTGACAAGAAACAATCGATCTATTCGTTCCAGGGCGCCGATCCCGCCGCTTTTGACAAGATGAAGGCGCATTTCCGCGCGGCGCATGATGCCATCGGCAAGCCTTTCGAGGCGACATCGCTGGATCATTCGTTCCGGTCGTCGCAGGCGATCTTGTCGGTGGTCGATGCCACATTCACCGGCGAACAGGCGGCGGGGATGGATGATGCGCTGACCCATATCGCCTTCAAGGACCAGATGCCGGGGCGTGTCGATCTTTGGCCCGTGATTGACGCGGCCAAGACCGAGGATACGCGCCCGTGGTATCAGCCTGTCGATCAACCCGGCGAGGCCGACCATCATGTCCAGATGGCCCAGCGCATCGCGGACCAGATCAGCCATATGATCGCGCATGAAACCATCCCAGAGGAGGACGGCAATTCCGGCAGCTACAAACGTCGCAGGATCACGGCGGGGGATTTCCTGATCCTTGTGCAGCGCCGGTCGGATCTGTTCGCCGAGATTATCCGCGCCTGCAAAGCCGCAGGGCTGAACGTCGCCGGTGCCGACCGTCTGCGCGTGGGCGCGGAACTGGCGGTCAAGGATCTGGCGGCGCTCTTGTCATTCCTCGCGCTGGCCGAGGATGATCTATCGCTGGCGGCTGCCTTACGCTCGCCCTTGTTCGGCTGGTCGGAACAGGATTTGTTCACGCTGGCGCATCATCGCGGTGAAAAGCAATTCCTGTGGGACGCTTTGCGCAATGCGCCGCATCCTGACACGTTGGCGATCTTGGACGACCTGCGCGGCAAGGCCGATTTCCTGCGCCCCTATGACCTGATCGCCCGCATCCTGACCCGCCATGACGGGCGGCGCAAATTGCTGGCGCGGCTGGGGCCAGAGGCAGAGGACGGGATTGACGCGCTCTTGTCGCAGGCTTTGGCCTATGAACAGACCGGCGTGCCCAGCCTGACCGGGTTTTTGACCTGGATGCAGACCGACGATCTGGAGGTCAAACGCCAGATGGACAGCCAGGGCGACAAGATCAGGGTGATGACCGTGCATGGCGCCAAAGGGCTGGAGGCCCCCATCGTGATCCTGCCCGAAACGATGAAACGCCGGAATGAATTCAAAGGCGAGATCCTGCCCGCCCCCGATTGCGTGATCTGGAAAACCCCCAGCGCCGCAACCCCCGCCGCGGCGCTCGCCCTGCGCGAGGCCGTGCTGGCCAAGCAGGATGAAGAACGCCTGCGCCTGCTGTATGTCGCGATGACGCGGGCGGAAAAATGGCTGATCGTCGGGGCCTCGGGCGATGTCGGCGAGGATATGGACAGCTGGTACAATATCGTCGCCGCCGGGATGAAAGCACGGCAGGCCGAAACCGCGATGGCGGGCGATCTGCAGGTGCAGCGCGTGGCCTATCTGGATTGGGACGGGCTGGATCTGGTGGATAAGCCCGGGGTCGCAGCGCCCGAAGTGGTCGTGCCAGTCTTTGACCCATTGCCCGATGTGCCATCCGCCAAGACGATTTCCCCATCCGATTTGCCGGGGGCCAAGGTCTTGCCCGGCGATCTGGCCGATGACGACGCCGATGCCAAAGAGCGCGGCACGCTGATCCATCTGCTGTTGGAACATCTGCCGCGCGCGGCCACTGCCGACAGGGCGGGGCTTGGTCATGCGCTGGTGCCGGTTGACCCGACCCTGACCGACAGCGTGATCCGGCTGCTGGACCAATCCGGCTTGACCCATCTTTGGGGCGATGACGCGCTGACAGAGGTGCCGATCACCGCCGATCTGGCAAATTTGGGCCGCGTGCATGGCACGATTGACCGGCTGATCCTGACCCCGAGCAGCGTGCTGGCGGTGGATTACAAGACCAACCGCCTTGTGCCGGGCAGCCCCGCGCAGACACCGCTGGGCGTGCTGCGCCAGCAGGCGGTTTATCACGCGGCCTTGCGGCAGGTGTTTCCAGACCGGCAGATCACGGTCGCGATCTTGTGGACAGCGACGGCGCAGCTGATGCACCTGCCAGAGCCGCTGTTGCAAGAAACCATGACAGGGCTTGCCATGCCTTGACCATTGCCCCGCGCGTTCATAGGTTTGCGGTCCAATGAATGACGCCAAGGAGCATCCCAATGGCCACCGTAGCAGTAACAGACGCAACCTTTGACGCCGAAGTGCGCCAGTCCGACATCCCCGTCGTCGTGGATTTCTGGGCGGAATGGTGTGGCCCTTGCAAACAGATCGGCCCCGCTTTGGAAGAACTCTCTGCCGAGATGGCGGGCAAGGTGAAAATCGTCAAAGTCAATGTTGACGAAAACCCCAATTCGCCCGCTCAGATGGGCGTGCGCGGTATTCCTGCGCTATTCGTCTTCAAGAACGGCCAGGTCGTCGCGAACAAGGCAGGCGCTGCCCCCAAAGCCGCGATCCAAGGCTGGATCGAAGACTCGATCTGACGCTAGACAGGCCATCCATGGCCGCGCAAGACCTGTGCAATCCGGTCTTGCGCCTCTGGCCTGCCTGCGTTGATCGCTTGCATTTGCAAGAACCAATAGAGATAGGCTGCGTAATCGGGCGCATGGCTTGTTACGGCACTAAAGGCCGCCTCTGCGCCGATATCGGCGATATTCAGCGTGATATGGTGAAAATCCGACCGTCCGAACAGGATCGCGGGTTTGTTGAACAAGAACCCCTGTAACGCCAGCCCCGAATTCTGCGTGACGATGTAATCGCAAGTGCGCAGGTAACGGTCGGGGTTGCCCCGGCGGATATAGAGCCTGTCATATTCGGCAAGCAGCTGTTCCAGCGCACCTTCTTCGTCGGGCTGATAGGTCTCAGAGGGGTGCAGCGTGGCGATCACCGGGCGGGCGGGGTCATGTTGCAGAACGCTGCGGATCATCTCTATGGGGCTGCAATGCTGGAATGACCGCTTTTCTGTCAGACGCCCCTGCAAAGGGATAAAGACAAAACCATCCCGGCGCGGGTCTTGGACCGCATCGCCAAACAGGCGCTTTTGCCAGAAATTTTGAAAATTCGCAGCCTTGGTCGGATCGACGAATGCCGGTTCAAACCGCGCTTGGGCGACGGGCCAATCCCAGCGTTCGGCCTGCGTTTCGATATGCCAGAACGGCACGATATAGGTCTTGCGCATCGTCAGGCTGCGGCCATTGACCGGCGGGTCCATCAAGAAGATACCGCGTCCCGGCCGTGCCATTGCGCGCAGCCGTGCAAGGGTATCGTCGCTGTCAAAGGCAACGGTCAAACCGGCATCGGTCAGCACTTTGCCGATCAGGGCGATGAAATTATGGCGGCCCTCTTGTGCTTGCTTGCGCAGCTTGGGGTGCAGGTAAAACGTGACAACACTGGCGATACTCATGCGTTAAGGCTAGCCTTGGTGCGTGGCAGCAGCAAGGTGGCGGGGTTGTTTGCATGGCAACCTGCCGCCATATAGCCACAAGCGACATGGAGACGGTGACGATGGCACAAGACAACTTTCCGGGCTGGCACGGCACCACGATCATCGGGGTGCGCAAAGGCGGCAAGGTGGTGATCGCGGGTGACGGGCAGGTTTCGTTGGGCCAGACCGTCATCAAAGGCACCGCGCGCAAGGTGCGCCGCCTGTCACCCGGCGGGCAGGATGTGATCTGCGGTTTCGCCGGATCGACCGCCGATGCCTTTACCCTGCTGGAACGGCTGGAAAAAAAGCTAGAGGCGACGCCCGGCCAACTGGCCCGCGCCAGCGTTGAATTGGCCAAGGATTGGCGCACCGACAAATATCTGCAAAAACTAGAGGCGATGCTGATCGTCAGCGACGGCAAGGATCTGTTCGTGATCACCGGCGCGGGCGATGTGCTGGAACCCGAACATGATGTCACCGCCATCGGATCGGGCGGCAATTATGCTTTGGCCGCCGCACGCGCGCTGATGGATAGCGATCTGGCGGCCGAGGACATTGCCCGCAAGGCAATGGCGATTGCGGCGGATATCTGCGTTTATACCAACGGCAAATTGACGGTGGAATCTTTGGGATGATCAACCGCGACGATCTGAAAGCCGCCGTCGGCAGCGGGCTTTTGTCGGAACGGCAGGCGGCCAATCTGATCAGCCTTGCCGATAGCCGCCGCGGCGCGCGCGAGGCATTGGCCGCCGGTGATGAACCCTTCGAGCTGTTCAAAGGCTTCAACGAGATTTTCATCGTGATCGGTCTGCTGATCCTGTCCTCTGGCTGGTGGGGCGTGGTGACGCTGCTTCTTGGCGGCAGCCGGATCGTCAATCTGCAGGATTATGCTTTGGGCGTGTCACTTGCGGGTGCGGCGTTTCTGTGGCTGCTGTCGGAATATTTCATCCGCAAAAGACGCATGGTCGCGCCCGCCATCGCGCTATCAATCATGTTTGCGGGCAATGCAGCCTTTGGGTTCATCGCGCTGATGTCGGAACCATTCATGATCGCGCAGGGCGATTATAGCAGCGTGCCCGTCCCGCTCTTGCTCGCCACGCTTGCCCTTGGGCTTTATTGGTGGCGGTTCCGCGTGCCATTTGCCATGGCGATGATCGCGGTCGGGCTATTCGTCGTGGCAATCATCTTTGCCGCCAGCCGTGGCGGAAGGATCACAGAAATCAGCGACCTGTTCCTGCTATCGGCGGGCGGGCCATTTGCCTGGATCACGCTGGCGCTGGGCTTGCTGGTCTTCGCCGCCGCGATGGCATTCGACACAAGCGATCCACACCGCGTCACGCGCCGGTCCGCCAACGGGTTCTGGCTGCATGTCGTGGCCGCACCCGCATTGGTGAACACGGTGGCGCTGTCCTTGCTGGATCAGCACAATGGCGGGTCAAACCTGATCTTGCTGGCCTTTCTGGCGCTTTTCGCGATCGTGGCGATCGTCATCGACCGTCGGTCGTTCCTGATTGCGGCGATCGGTTATATCGTCGTGCTGGCAGGCACTGTGCTGGATGGCAGCGGTGCGGCCTATACCGTGCTGGCGCTGGGCATCGTGCTGTTGCTGCTGGGTGCGTTCTGGGAACGGATCCGCGCGCGGGTGCTGCGGCTGATGCCGGGTTTCGTGCCGCTGCATAAACTTCCTCCTTCTCATAACCAAGGACTGACATGACAGACCTGACCCCCCGCGAGATCGTATCGGAACTGGACCGTTTCATCATCGGACAGGCCGAGGCCAAACGCGCCGTCGCCGTCGCCCTGCGCAACCGCTGGCGCCGCAAGCAATTGGGCGACGACCTGCGCGACGAGGTTTATCCCAAGAATATCCTGATGATCGGCCCCACCGGTGTGGGCAAAACCGAAATCTCGCGCCGTTTGGCGAAACTGGCCCGCGCGCCCTTTATCAAGGTCGAGGCGACCAAGTTTACCGAGGTCGGCTATGTCGGGCGCGACGTCGAACAGATCATCCGCGATCTGGTGGATACCGCCATTCTGGATACCCGCGAACATATGCGCGAGGATGTGCGCACCAAGGCCCGCGAAGCCGCCGAAGAACGCGTCATCACCGCCGTCGCCGGCACTGACGCCCGCGAAGCCACGCGCGAAATGTTCCGCCGCAAGCTCAAATCAGGCGAGCTGGACAACACCGTGATCGAGCTGGAACTGACCGACACATCCAACCCGATGGGCGGTTTCGACATCCCCGGGCAGCCCGGCGGCATGATGAATCTGGGCGATCTGTTCGGCAAGGCGATGGGCGGGCGTACCGTCAAGAAACGCATGACCGTTGCTGACAGCTATGACGCGCTGATTGCGGATGAGGCGGATAAACTGCTCGACGATGAAACCGTTACCAAGGCCGCGCTGGAAGCGGTCGAACAATCCGGCATCGTGTTTCTGGACGAGATCGACAAGGTCTGCGCCCGGTCCGATGCACGCGGTGCCGATGTGTCGCGCGAAGGTGTACAGCGTGACCTGCTACCGCTGATCGAAGGGACGACCGTGTCCACCAAACACGGCCCGATCAAGACCGACCATATCCTGTTCATCGCATCGGGTGCGTTCCATGTCGCCAAACCGTCGGACCTGCTGCCCGAATTGCAGGGCCGTCTGCCGATCCGCGTGGAATTGCGCGCCCTGACCGAAGGCGATTTCGTCCGCATCCTGACCGAAACCGATAATGCGCTGACCTTGCAATATTCCGCGCTGATGCAGACCGAACAGGTGATCGTCACCTTCACCGAGGACGGGATCAAGGCGCTGGCCAAGATCGCCGCCGATGTGAACGAGGCGGTCGAAAACATCGGTGCCCGCAGGCTTTATACCGTGATGGAACGCGTGTTCGAGGATCTGTCCTTCAACGCGCCCGACCGTGGCGGCGAGGATATCGCCGTCGATGCCGCTTTCGTCGAAAAGCATCTGGGGGAATTGTCCCGCTCGGTGGATGTCAGCCGCTACGTTCTTTGAATTCCGGTTAGCGCTATCACTTTGCGCTGGCACCCGCGGCAGGACCGGATCATGACTATGGCATGACCGGCTTGCGCAGCTACCTCACCTTCATCCGCGACAACGCGCCCTTCCTTGCGACGGGCGCGCTGTTGTCGTTTCTGTCAAGCTTCGGGCAGACCTTTTTCATTTCGATCTTCGGGGGCGAGATCCGCGCCGATTACGGCCTGACCAACGGCGAATGGGGCCTGATCTATATGGTCGGCACCGGCGCGTCGGCGGTGCTGATGGTCTTTGCGGGGGGATTGGCAGACCGGTTTCGGGTGCGCAGGCTGGGGATCATCGTGGTCTGGATGCTGGCGCTGGCCTGTCTGGCGATGGCGTTCAACCCTGCCGTGGTGCTGCTGCCTTTCGTCATTTTCGCGCTGCGGTTCACCGGCCAAGGCATGACCAGCCATGTCGCCGTCGTGGCCATGGCACGCTGGTTCATCGCCACGCGCGGCCGCGCGCTGGCCATCGCCGCCTTTGGTTTCATGCTGGGCGAGGCGACCTTGCCGCTGACCATGGTCTGGCTGAAATCCTTTATCGACTGGCGGATGCTGTTTGTGGGCAGTGCGCTGTTCTGCCTGCTGGCAAGCGCTGTGCTGTTCCGCCTCCTGCGGCTGGAACGGACCCCGCAATCCGTGGCCGAAAGCAACCAATCCACCGGCATGAATGCCCGCTATTGGACAAGGGCAGAGGCGCTGCGCCACCCGATGTTCTGGGTCATGGCACCGGCGGTCATGTCGTTTTCGGGGTTTGGCACGGCCTTCTGGTTCCATCAGGCGCATTTCGCGGAAATCAAAGGCTGGTCGCATCTGTCGCTGGTCGCAGTCTTTCCGCTGGGCACGGCAGCGCTGTTGCTATCGACGATCATCTATGGCTGGGCGGTGGACCGTTTCGGCGCGGTGCGGCTATTGCCGGTCTATCTGTTGCCGCTGGTCCTGGCCTTTGTGTTGCATTGGTATGCGCCATCGCTGTGGTGGACGGCGATCGCCATCATCCTGATGGGGCTGGCGGGGGGTGGACAGGCCACGATCCTGAACGCCTGCTGGGCGGAACTTTACGGCACGCGCCATATCGGGGCGATCAAATCGGTGGCGACGGCGCTGATGGTGCTGGGCTCGGCCATTGGTCCGGGGTTCAGCGGCTGGCTAATCGATATCGGCGTGGGGTTCGAGGTGCAGCAACTGGGCTATGCCGCGCTGTTCGGTTTTGCCTCGCTGATCATGATCGTGCCGGTCAGGCAGGCGCGGATCGCGCTAGCGCCTGCGGCGTAGATAGACGTAATAGGCCCCATGCCCGCCGTGTTTCAGATGCGCGGGGGTGACTTGCAGGATCGCTTGCGCCAAGGGCGGCAGGGCCATCCATTGCGGCACCTGATGGCGCAGCACGCCGTTGCGGGTGGGGATTGGCCCGCCATCGTCGCGGTCCTTGCCTTTGCCGGTGATCACCAGCACCAGCCGGCGGCCCATCGCCTGCGACCCAAGGATGAAGGCCAGTAATTCCGGATGCGCCTCGGCCATCGTCATGCCATGCAGGTCGATCCGCGCCTCTGGCACCAGTTTGCCGCGTTTCATCTTGCCAAAGGATTTGCTGTCCATATTGACCGGCGCATTGGCCAGACGATGCGTGATGCTGGGCAACAGGTCATTGGGGCGATGCGCATCGGCCTTTTGGCCGACGTGGAAATCGGGCAAGGGATCGCGCGGCGCGACAGGTTTCTTGCGCAGCGGGGGCAAGGGCGCGGGGTCGGGTTTCGCCTCGGGGGACATGGGCTTGGTCGTGCCTTTGACACGGTCCCAGAGAGCGCGTTCCTCGGGCGACAGATGGCGGGGCCTGCGCATCAGATGACCCCCGCCGCCAGACGATCCGCAACCGCGATGGGCAGCAGCACGATCATGCGGCCACCGTGTTTGACGCCGCCCGCAATGGCACCTGCGCCAGGCCCGGTCCCAAAGAATATATCCGCGCGCTGCGCCCCCTTGATCGCTGATCCGGTATCCTGCGCGACCATCAGCCGCGTCATCGGGTCGGGGGCGTCTTTTTCGATCCAGACAGGCGCGCCCAAAGGCACATGATCGGGATCAACCGCGATACTGCGGCCAGCGGTCACGGGGCGTTTCATCGCGCCGATAGGGCCGTCATCATCCGCCAGATCGGTCAATATGCGAAAGAACACATAGCTTTCGTTGATCCAGAGCAGATCGCGCCCGGCATCGGGGTTCTGGCGGACCCATGATTGAATGAACGCAGCCGACACCTGATCGGCCGAGGTGACACCGCGCGCGACCAGTTCCTTGCCGATTGAAGTATAGGGCAGCCCATTCTTGGCGGCGAAACCCAAGCGCAGGACGGACCCATCGGGCAGCTTGATGCGGCCCGACCCTTGGACCTGCAGGAAAAACGCATCGACGGGATCGGATAGCCAGACCAGTTCGTGACCCTTGGCAAGCTGCCCTTGCTCGATCTGGCGGCGTGTCGCCCCTTTGGGCAGGTCGGGCGGGAGCGCGTGGACCGGATATTTGAACCTGTCATCCGCAACACGCGCGCCCAAGATCTCTGGCTCATAATAGCCGGTGAACAGCATGGGCTGGCCATCGCTGATCAGCACGGGGCGGAAATACATCTCGAAAAATCCGCGCGGATCGGTGCTGGTGGGGGCCAGATGGCAGGCAGCCTGCCACCATGGGTCGGTGATCCGGTCCGCCGTTTTGCAGAAAACATCAAGGGCGGCGCGATGTTCATCGGCCGCCCATCCGTTCAAATCATCGAAACGCTGGATATGATATGTCGCCTTGGCCATCCCGCCGCCTGTTTTGCCATAAGGCCGCCAAAAGCTGTCAGATCATTCGCCGGTGGCGACCAGTTTCCAGTTCGGATCGCCTGCATCCATCTTGCGGGCGAATGTCCAGGTATCGACAAGCCGCTTGATTTCTTTCTCGCTGCCTTCGACGATTTCACCCTCGGCATTGCGCACGACGGATGTCATCTCGCTTTTGAAGCGGACCGAGACTTCGCCTTCTTTCGTCGTCTCGTCAAATTCAGCATGGGCCAGCGTCATGTCGCTGATCCCGATGAAATTGGCGGTGACGGTCAGGCCCTGACGCTGGCGGTCATCGACGACGCTGGCGAAGGCTTCATAGACATCCTGGGAAATGAACGGGACGATACTGTCCAGATCGCTGTTTTCAAAGGCCATCAGGATCATTTCATAGGCACCGCGCGCGCCGCCCAGAAATTCGCTGACGTTGAAATCGGGATCAACACGTTTCATCGCGGCCAGCGCCTTGGCGGCAGCGGAATCTGCTTCGACGTGATCGGTGATATCCAGATCCGGCCCGCCTTCGATGACGTCGAAATCAGGTTTGCGGCGGGTGGTGGTTTCCTGCCGTGTCACGGCGGGTTTTTCGAACCCTTCGCGCGTGCCAAGAACACCGCGCAAACGCAGGATCAGGAAAACAGCGATGCCCGCAAGCACCAAAAGCTGAATAATCGGAGAGTTCATCAGGACCTCGTGTCAGAACAAAGCATGGAAACATGCCTCTTGGCTTCTTATGTAGGTCACGGGTGCGGTCAAGTCCACTGTACCACCAACAAGTTGTGAAAGGCCCGCATCATGTGGCTGTTATTTGCATTCATCGCCGTTCCGATGATCGAGATCGCCCTGTTCATTCAGGTAGGCGGGTTGATCGGCATCTGGTGGACCCTTTTGATCGTCGTGGCGACGGCGCTGGCAGGCTCGGCGCTGGTCCGCCATCAAGGCCTGCGCGAGCTGGGCAATCTGCAACGCTCGTTTTCAGACCTGCAAGACCCGACAGAACCATTGGCAAATGGCGCCATGATCCTGTTTGCGGGGGCCTTGCTGCTGACACCGGGGTTTTTCACGGATATCCTCGGCCTGTCTCTGCTGGTCCCTGCCGTGCGGCGCGCTGCGTTCCATTGGATCAAGGCGCGGATCCGGTTTGCGAAATTCGAACGCCAACCGCATCATCCCGCGTCGCAACGGCCCAGTGACACGATCATCGACGGCGACTTTGAAGAAGTCCCGCCCGAGAAACGCCCGACGCATCCGCCATCGAAATGGACCCGGCATTGAGCCTGCGGACACGGGCTGCTAGGAACAGGCGACCGAATAGCAACCAAAGCAGGTTTTCATGACTGATACACCCGACAATGCCGCGCCAGCCGCGGCTGGCGCCCCCCAACAACAGCAGATCACCAGCCGCGTTCTGGCCCAATATATTCGCGACATGTCGTTCGAGAATATTCTGGCCCAGAAAGGCGTCAAAGGTGATGCCCAGCCGGAAATTCAGGTGCAGGTGAACCTTGATGCCCGCAAGCGGACGGCAGACCACCAGTTCGAAGTGATCACCAAGCTGAACATCACCAGCAAAACCAAGGCCGCAAACGAGCCTTTGTTCGTGCTGGAAATCGAATATGCGGGCGTGTTTCACGTCGAAGGCGTGCCAGAGGAACAGATGCATCCCTATCTGCTGATCGAATGCCCGCGCATCACCTTTCCCTTCCTGCGCCGGATCGTCAGCGACGTGACCCGCGACGGTGGTTTCCCTGCGTTGAACCTTGAAACCATTGATTTTCTGGCGCTTTACCGTGCCGAATTGGCCCGGCGTGCCGAGGCCGACAAGAAAACCGTCAACTAGGCCCGTTTCCACAACGCAGCGTCGCCCATCGCCTGAACAAAGGCTGTATGGGCGGCGATTTCCTCGGGGGTGATGCGGGGCGGCAAAGGCTCTGGGCGCGGACCGACACGCACGGCCGCCGCATCCTGTTTACTGCTTTGCGTGCCGCCTTGGGCCAAGGCGAAATCGGGCTGGCGACCGCCGATCAGTTCCAGATAGACCTCTGCCAGAATTTCACTGTCAAGCAAGGCGCCATGCAGGGTCCGCGCCGCATTATCGATGCCAAAACGACGGCAAAGCGCATCAAGTGACGCAGGCGAGCCGGGAAATTTGCGCCGGGCAATGATCAATGTATCGACCGCGCGATCCATCGGCAGGGCGGGTTTTTGCAGCCAGCCCAATTCGGCATTGAGGAATTTCATATCGAAAGCGGCGTTGTGGATCACCAGTTTGGCATCACCGATGAAGGTCAGGAAATCATCCGCGATATCCTTGAACAGCGGTTTATCCGCCAGAAAATCATCACCCAACCCATGCACGGCAAAAGCCTCGGCAGGCATGGCGCGCTGGGGGTTGATATATTGGTGATAGGTCCGGCCGGTGGGGACATGGCCGACCAATTCGACCGCGCCGATTTCCACGATCCGGTCGCCTTCACCCGGTTCAAACCCCGTGGTTTCGGTATCCAGAACGATTTCGCGCATAAGTCACCCCGTCAGTTTGCCGATCAATTCTTGCACGGCGGCGCGGGTGCCGTCCAGCGTCAGCGTCTTGATCACATGATCGGCGCGGGCGCATTTTTCAGCATCCGGCATTTGCCGGGCCAAAATACTGTCAAGATGCGCCGATGTCATGCCAGGCCGCGCCAAGATACGGGCGCGCTGCACGTCCGGGGGCGCGGTGACAACAAGGACAGAGCTCAGCCAGCTGTCAGCCCCGGTTTCGAACAAAAGTGGTATGTCGAACACAAGAATGGCAGCATCATTGGCAGCAATGAATGCCGATCTGTCAGCCGCGACCAGCGGATGCACAATATGTTCTATTTTGTCCAAGACCGATGGATCAGCCGCGATCATGTCTTTTAATTTGTCGCGCGCGATTGCACCATCAATGATGGCATCGGGAAAGATATCGCGGAACAGGGGCACGGCTGCGCCACCTTTGGCGTAAAGCCTGTGAACGCTGGCGTCGGCATCCCAGACCGGCACGCCGGCGTCGCGGAACATCTGGGCTGTCGTCGATTTGCCCATGCCCATCGACCCGGTCAGACCCAGATAATGCGTCATGCCAGAACGGCGCGGCGCAGGTCGTCGTCAACCTCTGGCCGTTTGCCGAACCAGCGTTCAAACCCCGGCACACCTTGGTGCAACAACATGCCCAGACCATCGACGGTGACACAGCCTTTTTCCGCGGCGGCATCCAGAAATTTGGTGCGCAGCGGGGTATAGACGATATCGGTGACCACCGTGCCCGCGCGCAGAGCGTCAAGCGGGACGCGGAATTCCTGTCCACCCGTCATGCCCAGCGATGTCGTGTTCACCAATGTTGCGGCATCGGCCAGAACAGACCCCGCCTGCACCCAATCGACAATGCGGATGCGCGCGCCGAAATCAGCGCGCAGGGCCTCTGCTTTGGGGCGGGTCCGGTTGGTCAGGATGATTTCTGGCGCGCCAGCCTCGATCAGGGACATGATCACGGCGCGGGCAGCCCCACCGGCGCCGAAAACGACAGCCGGGCCAGCCTTGGCATCCCAGCTGGGTGCGCCTTGGTGCAGGTTTTCAATAAATCCATAACCATCTGTATTATCTGCGAAAATACGGCCATCTTCTTTGAATGTCAGCGTATTGGCCGCGCCGATCAGCGTGGCACGATCCGTCAATTGATCGGCGATCTGTAAAACGGCTACCTTATGCGGCAGGGTGACGTTCACGCCGACGTAACCTTGGGCGGGCAAGGACCGCAGCGTGCGTTCCAAGGCATCCTCGGTCACCGGCAAGGCGTCATAGCTGCCGTCAATGCCATAGCGGCGCAACCAATGGCCGTGCAGCTTGGGCGAGAGAGAATGGCTGACCGGATTGCCGATCACACCGGCGCGGGGAAAATGAGTCATGACGGCAATGTTCCGCGAAGTGTCAGATATGACAAGAGTTCAAGCAAAGGCAGGCCAAGAACAGTGAAATAATCCCCTTCGATGCGTGTAAAAAGACGCACACCTTCTTGTTCCAGCTTATAGGCACCGACCGCGTCACGGATATGATCCCAATTCCGGTCGACATAGGCGGCCAGATAATCGTCGGATGCATCACGCATATGAAGGCGCACAACGCCAACGTGACGCCAAAGCGGTTTACCCTCGCCATAAATGACAAACGCAGAAAGCAGCTGATGTTTGCCGCCGCGCAGGGCATGCAATTGGGCCAGCGCCTGGGCCTTTGTGTCGGGCTTGGTCAGAATATCCTGGCCAAAGGCCAGCACCTGGTCGCAACCGATGACCAGCGCATCGGGGTTTCTGGCGGCGATTTTCTGCGCTTTGAGTTCGGCGAGCGTGTCGGCGATGTCGCGCGGCGATGCATTTTCGGATTGCAGCGAGAGGCGCACGGCCTCTTCATCGATCCGCGCGACCTGCACCGAAAAAGGCACATCTGCATTGCGAAGCAATTGCGCCCGGATCGCGGAACCCGATGCGAGGATGATCTGGTCTTGCATGTGGATAACCCGATGGAAAACACCGTTGCAATGCGGCGGGAAACTGAGCTTGAAAACCCTGTTACCGCCGGGCTGTGCAGAAACCTAGACTTGTTCGCCACGACCGCCAGCTTTTTCCACGGTGGGAAAGGATAAATCAAGGCTGTGGAAGAATCGGATCATTGGGTTCTGTCAAGACCGATACCGCGTGAAATAACTGGCATTTTACTTTACTTAAGGCATTGATATTTATTATCTTTGCTAGAAATTTCAGTCTCTTTCCCGTTTCCCTTTCCGCGACAGGCCTTGTTGATAAGTCTGCGGATGGAAAAAGTAGCCACAGGAAAATGATGACCTAAAATCAACATCATCTTTTCTTTCTATCTATATATTTATTAAAGATGGCTGACCTAACCAAAGCGAGTGCGCGATGCCTGATCTGATCTTCCTGCTTTATCCCTGGATCAAGGCTTTGCATATCATGGCGGTGATCGCCTGGATGGCAGGGTTGTTCTATCTGCCGCGTCTGTTTGTCTATCATGCGGAACGCGCAGCTGTCGGGTCAGAGCTGGATCAGACCTTTCAAATCATGGAAGCCAAGCTGCTGCGGCTGATCATGAACCCTGCGATGATCGTGGCCTGGCTGGCGGGTTTGGTGCTGTTGTCCATGGGTGTCTTTGATTGGGGTGCGGCCTGGTCCTGGATCAAGATAGGCGCTGTGCTGGCGATGACGGCTGCGCATGGATGGATGGCAAAGCGGCGCAAGGAATTTGCAGCGGGCCAGAACACGCGGTCGGGGCGGGCCTATCGGCTGTTCAACGAGGTGCCCACGGTTTTGATGGTGGTGATCGTCCTGGCTGTGATTGTGCGGCCATTCTGAAGGCACGTTGACTCGGTCCGCATCCGCGCTTATCAGACAGGCGTGATCCGTCCGGGTCATTGATTTCCCCATCTGTCCCTTCATCGCCGGTGATATCGCTGGCACAGGATCTTCCTATGCAACAAGACCGCTTGAACCTTGCCGATTTGAAAGCACAAAGCCCCAAAGACCTTTTGTCGATGGCAGAAGAGCTGGAGATCGAGAACGCGTCGACGATGCGCAAGGGCGATATGATGTTCGCGATCCTCAAGGAACGCGCGGATGATGAATGGGTGATCGGCGGCGATGGTGTGCTGGAGGTGTTGCAGGACGGTTTCGGTTTCCTGCGGTCGCCAGAGGCGAATTACCTGCCTGGTCCGGATGATATCTATGTCTCGCCTGACATGATCCGGCAATATTCTTTGCGCACGGGTGACACGGTCGAAGGCGTGATGAAGGAACCCAACGATAATGAACGCTATTTCGCGCTGACCTCGGTTGAACGGATCAATTTTGAAGATCCGGAACGGGCGCGCCACAAGGTTGCCTTTGACAATCTGACACCGCTTTACCCCGAAGAACGGCTGACGATGGAGATCGCTGATCCGACCGTTAAAGACCGGTCCGCACGGATTATTGACCTGGTGGCCCCGATCGGCAAAGGCCAGCGGTCATTGATCGTGGCGCCACCGCGCACGGGTAAAACGGTATTGTTGCAAAATATCGCCAATTCGATCGAGAAGAACCATCCGGAATGCTACCTGATTGTCCTGCTGATCGACGAACGCCCAGAAGAAGTGACCGATATGCAGCGGTCGGTGAAAGGCGAGGTTGTATCATCGACCTTTGACGAGCCTGCCACGCGCCATGTTGCTGTTGCCGAGATGGTGATCGAGAAAGCCAAGCGCTTGGTGGAGCATAAGCGCGATGTCGTGATCTTGCTGGATTCGATCACGCGACTGGGCCGGGCCTTTAACACGACCGTTCCATCATCTGGCAAGGTGCTGACCGGCGGTGTTGATGCCAATGCCCTGCAGCGGCCAAAGCGGTTCTTTGGCGCGGCGCGCAACATCGAGGAAGGGGGTTCGCTGACTATCATCGCCACTGCGCTGATTGATACAGGCAGCCGGATGGATGAGGTGATTTTCGAGGAATTCAAAGGCACGGGCAATAGCGAGATCGTGCTGGACCGCAAGGTCGCCGACAAGCGCGTCTTCCCGGCGATGGATATTCTGAAATCCGGCACCCGCAAAGAGGAATTGCTGGTCGAAAAGGCGGATCTGGCCAAGACCTATGTGCTGCGCCGGATCCTGAATCCGATGGGGACCACCGATGCGATTGAATTCCTGATCGGGAAGTTGAAGCAGACCAAGACGAATTCCGACTTCTTTGACTCGATGAACACTTAACTTATTGTTTTAATACAATAAGATAAAGATATGGATACGATTTTCGCACTTGCCACCGCCCAGGGACGGGCGGGTGTTGCCGTTATTCGCTTGTCCGGGCCTGCGGCTTTTGTCGCGGCTGCCCGGATGATGGATACGGTGCCAGAGATGCGCGGCCTGCGGGCTTTGCGCGATGGCAAGGGCGCGCTTTTTGACGAGGCGCTGGTGCTGCGCTTTGGTTCCGGCAAGAGCTTTACCGGCGAAGATGTGATCGAGCTGCATCTGCATGGCAGCCCGGCGGTTGTGGCCGCCGTGCTGCGCCATCTGGGCGATGATCCGGCGTTGCGACCGGCCGAAGCGGGGGAATTCACCCGCCGTGCGCTGGCCAATGGGCGGCTGGATCTGGCGCAGGTCGAAGGTCTGGCCGATCTGATTGATGCCGAGACGGAAAGCCAGCGCAAACAGGCATTGCGCGTCTTTTCGGGTGCTTTGGGTGCGATTGCGGATAGCTGGCGCAAGCGGTTGATCCGGGCGGCGGCCTTGCTAGAGGCGACGATTGATTTCGTCGACGAGGATGTGCCAGTTGATGTTGTCCCCGAAGTGCGCGACCTGTTGCAGGGCGTGCGCCGCGAGATGGCCCGCGAGGCTGCTGGCGTGCGCATGGCCGAACGGTTGCGCGATGGGTTCGAGGTGGCCATCATTGGCGCGCCGAATGTGGGCAAGTCGACCTTGCTGAACCGGCTGGCGCAGCGTGATGTGGCCATCACCTCAGAGATCGCCGGGACCACCCGTGACGTGATCGAGGTGCGTCTGGATCTTGACGGCCTGCCTGTGACATTGCTGGACACGGCCGGTCTGCGGGACACGGATGATATTGTCGAAAGCCTGGGCGTCGCGCGTGCCCGTGCCCGTGCGGAACAGGCGGATCTGCGGGTTCACATGCTGCTCGATGGCCCCGTGCCGGCGCATGATTTGGCGGCGGGGGATATCTATGTGCAGGCCAAGGCCGATATCAAGACGGGTGACGGGCTTGCTGTGTCCGGGCTGTCCGGTGCGGGCGTGGATGCCTTGGTCGCGCTGATTGCGGATGAACTGGGCAGGCGCGTCGCATCTGTAGGGCTGGCCATGCGCGAACGGCACCGGCTGGCCTTGTTGCGGGCGGTGACCTCGCTGGATGAGGCGGGGGCGGGGCTGGATGCTGGTCACGGCATGCTGGATCTGATCGCCGAGGATTTGCGGACGTCGATCCGCGCGGTGGATAGCCTTGTCGGCCGGGTTGATGTAGAACAGGTGCTGGACGAGATCTTTTCCAGCTTTTGCATCGGCAAATGAGGAGTGTTTCACGTGAAACATCACGATTATGACGTCATCGTCATCGGTGGTGGCCATGCTGGCAGCGAGGCCGCGCATGCCGCTGCAAGAATGGGTGCACGCACCGCGCTGGTGACCTTGACGCATCGGTCAATCGGAGTGATGTCCTGCAACCCGGCGATTGGCGGATTGGGCAAGGGTCATCTGGTCCGCGAGATTGATGCAATGGGTGGCGTCATGGGTCATGTCGCTGATCGGGCGGGGATCCAGTTTCGTTTGCTGAACCGCAAGAAAGGACCAGCCGTCCAAGGCCCGCGCGCGCAGACCGACCGGGCCATTTACCGCGACACGATGCAGGCGATGCTCTCTGCCCAGCAAAACCTGGCGATCCTGGAAGGCGAGGCCACTGATCTTGTGATGCAGGATGGCCGGGTGGCCGGTATCCATCTGCGCGATGGGCAGGTCCTGACGGCGCGATCAGTCATTCTGACGACGGGTACTTTTCTACGCGGCGTGATTCATATCGGCGATATCTCTCGGCCCGGTGGACGCATGGGGGATGATCCATCCGTGCGCATGGCCGAACGGCTGGACGGGTTCGGTTTACCGATGGGCCGGCTGAAAACTGGGACGCCGCCACGCCTGGATGGCCGGACGATTCGCTGGGACGCGCTGGAAAGCCAGCCATCTGACGATGATCCGGTGTTGTTTTCCTTTCTATCGACAGGGGTCGTTGCCCAGCAGGTTAATTGCGGGATCACCCATACGAATGAAAACACGCATGACATCATCCGTGCCAATCTAGGGCGGTCTGCGATGTATGGCGGCCATATCGACGGGGTAGGGCCGCGCTATTGCCCATCGATTGAAGATAAGGTTGTGCGCTTTGCCGATAAGGGTTCGCATCAGATTTTCCTCGAACCCGAGGGCCTGAATGATCACACGATCTATCCCAACGGGATATCGACATCGCTGCCCGAAGATGTGCAGCGGGATTATGTGCGCTCGATCCATGGGCTGGAAGATGCGGTGATCCTGCAACCGGGATATGCCATCGAATATGATTATGTTGATCCACGCGCCCTGCGCCCGACGCTGGAATTGCGCGATGTGCCGGGGCTATATCTTGCTGGCCAGATCAACGGCACGACAGGTTATGAAGAAGCAGCCGCACAAGGCCTGGTCGCTGGTTTGAATGCCGCTACGGTCGCGCTTGAAAAAGATGCTATTCTGTTCAGCCGCCGGGAATCTTACATCGGCGTGATGGTCGATGATCTGATCACCCGCGGCGTGTCAGAGCCTTACCGGATGTTCACCTCGCGGGCGGAATTCCGGTTATCCTTGCGCGCTGATAATGCGGACCAACGCCTGACCGCGCGTGGCCGGGCCATCGGGTGCGTTGATGACACGCGGTGGGCGGCATTCAGCGCCAAGATGGACCAGATTGCCGATGCCAAAACGCGGCTGGGGGCGATCAGCCTATCGGCACGGGATATTGCGGCGGCAGGTGTGCAGCTGAACGCCGATGGCCCACGCAAAACCGCGTTAGAGGCGCTGGCCCTGGCAGATTTCGGATTCGCCCAATTGACCGCTATCGAGCCAGAAACAACAGATATCGCGCCGGATATTCAGGACCAGGTCAAGAAAGACGCGCTTTATGCGCATTACATTCTGCGCCAGGAAAAGGACGTTTCGGCATTGGAACGGGACGAGGCGCAGGCGATTCCCGATGATCTCGATTATGCGGATGTGCGCGGGCTCTCGACGGAATTGGCGATGAAATTGCAGAAAACCCGCCCGACATCCATCGCGCAGGCGGGCCGGATCGAAGGTATGACACCTGCGGCGCTGATGTTGCTGGTCGCGGCGATCAAGCGTCGCGCGCTGGCAGCGACTGGATCCTGACGACATGGTGACGATCGGCGGGGTGGATGTTTCACGTGAAACAATGGTGGATTTGCAGGCCTT